>CAVBHX010000024.1:0-42373 GCA_963595255.1 bacterium | reverse complement strand
AACAAGGGCTTATAGCCCTGGAGCAAACCACCCGTTGGACGGGTGGTCCTGATTTTTTTACATGCAGAATTTCTTCAAAATAAGAGGCTGGGGAGTGATAAAAAAGCAAAAGGGGCTGCCGGAAAATCGATGATATACTCACGATAGTTCCGAAACAGCCTATTATATGCTTCTGTCTACTTCCAGTATTTCGCAATATAAGACCGTGCATCTGCTTTAGAAAGACCAAATTTGTCTATTAATTTTAGACATATATTGTCTTTTTCAATCTGAAAATCCTGGCAAGTTTCTATTGTTGCCTGAATACCTTTTTCAAGTCCAATGCGTTCACCCTTTTCAAGCCCGCGGTTTTCACCGGTTATAAGTAAAATGTTTTTATCCCGGATAGCCTTTTGTCTGGCTTCGTATTCAAGACGTTTCTGCTCATCTGCACTTAGTTTGTCTAATTCATTATAGGCTTCTTTTAGGTTAGAATTTTTCTCTGCCATATGTTTCAAATCCTCCCTGTTCTTTCCACTCAGAAAACGCATCCATTGCATTAAATCAGATTCATTTTGTTGTTCTGGCGGTAATTTGGGCAACTCCAAAATATGAATTTCCATTTTGTCTGAATACATTTTTCCTGTTTTTGTGTCGCAAAAACAAATCCGGCGGTAACATTCAGTGTCATCAGGTATTAAGACATGATCAAGAATACTTACCTGAATACATTTCTGGATTTTATCGTAATTATCGCCTTCTTTGAGCTGATCGGTATACATTTTGCTTAGATAGTAAATTGTTCGATTTGCCCAGTAATCATAATAGATTACCTGCATTTCAAAATCCATCTGTGTACCATCTTTTAATTTGACCCGTACATCAAGAATACCATATTTATCGTCTTCGGATTCTTTTCGGAGTATTGTAGGCATAAGCTCAGTTTTGTCAACTTCATCTGGATGGATATTCAATATTGCGGCTATGATTCCTTGGCGGACAGTTTCATTGTGCATCAATTCTTTAAAACAGAAATCGACGGTTGGAAGCATAATAAATGAGTCTTCTGCTGCCAAAGGATCGTCAGATATTGCGTTTGTCTGAGTGATTACATTCAAATTTTTTTTGTTCCGTTTACACATGAGAATTCTCCCTTCTTTTGTAAGATGAACTATCGTCTGAAGTAAAGAAATCTCTAATTAAGTATATTTTAACACAATGTAATATGGTAGAAAAGAAAAACTTATTGTTAAAAATTTTGAGACATATATCAAAACAATATTCATCTTAGTAGGTAGTACCGGATTATCTGCTCGAAATATTGAGCTGTAAGAATAATTGCCGATTGGTTGATAGAAATTTTCTGTAGTTCTTCGAGTAAGAACTGCGTGAATGTAGGTTAACATATATTTATCAATATTGCAACAGAATCTTCTATAATTAAGAATACAAATGCGTTATAATAAAATTTACAGACAGTAGTGATGAGAATAATACAGCCATTAATGAATGAAGAACAGTCAGGAATGAGAAAGGATAAAGAAGCAGATGGAAAAAGACACAATAAGAGAAATGAATCCGGATGAAGTAGGAAAATTGAAAATCTGCATAGAAGAATTAGCCAGATACCATAATACGGTATCGATCAATTTCAAGGGGATTATCCAAGACGTCCTTACGATATTACACTGGAAGCTTTCAGGGAAGCTCTGGAAAATAAATCATCGATGATAGCTGTTATGGAAGAACAGGAGAAGGTAATAGGCTTTTGTAAAGTTGATTTTCAGGAAAACAGAGGAAAATTAATTGGATTATTTAGTAATCTTGGAAGAATACCGGGGCATGGGATTTGGCAAAAAATTCATGGACTGGGCGATGCAGATATTTGCAGAACGTGGAATACAACAGATTGAAGTAAAAGTTGTGGATGGAAATGAGACTGTACATTTGTATGAAAAGTACGGATTCAAAATGAATGCACATATATTGACGTATGATAAAAGAAAAATACAGGAGATGAAGCAAAATGACAGTGAATGACATGATAATAAAGATGATACAGGAAGCAGATGGTAATCGGCATGATATCGCACATTTTTTGAAAGTATATACCTATGCAAAATTAATCGGTGAAAAAGAGGAACTGGATGAAACAATACAGAAAACACTCGAGATAGCAGCTATCATACACGATATTGCCTGCCCGCTCTGCAGAGAAAAATATGGTAACACGAATGGAAAATATCAGGAAAAAGAAGGCATTGCACTGGCAGAAAAGTTTTTGAATGAAGCAGGAATTGAAGGACAGATGAAAGAACGGATCGTGTATTTGGTCAGTCATCACCATACCTATGGAAATGTAGACGGCATGGATTACCGGATTTTACTGGAGGCAGATTTCCTTGTCAATGCGGATGAAAGCCAGATGTCAGAAAAATCAATAAGAAATGCAAGAGAAAAGATATTTGAAACGGAGACGGGAAAAGCATTGTTGGATGCCATATATTTGGATTAAAAGTGGAATAGAAAGAAGGAAAAAAATTGACATACATACATCACTATGATTCCCCTCTCGGAGGAATCACAATGGCTAGTGATGGAGAGGCTCTGACTGGTTTATGGTTTGACGGACAGAAATATTTTGCGGCAGGAATCGAAAGAGAGACGAAAGAGAAGAATCTGCCGGTGTTTGAACAGACAGACCGGTGGCTGGATATTTATTTTCAAGGAGAAAAACCTGATTTTACTCCTGAACTAGCAATGTATACAACAGACTTCCGAAAAGCAGTTTGGAAGATATTACTCACAATCCCATATGGACAGACGATGACATACGGAGAGATTGCAAAGCAGATTGCCGAACAGAGTGGAAAGAAACGGATGTCGGCACAGGCAGTCGGAGGAGCAGTCGGGCATAATGAGATATCGTTGATCATTCCATGCCACAGAGTGATTGGAACGGACGGAAGCTTGACAGGATATGCGGGAGGAATTGAGAAAAAAGTCGAATTACTTAAGTTGGAAAAAGTGGATATGAAGGAAATGTATATTCCAAAGAAAGGAACGGCTTTATAGATGGAAAGAAATATATTTTGATCATCACTGGATTTTTAATCTGGGAATAAAATAAACCAATGGGGACAGGAAAAATGGCTTTTTTCCTGTCCCTGCTGGTTCTGAGGAGGGAGCAAAGTATTTTTGTGAATTGCCATGCATTCGTAAGGGGCTGTCAGATGTTACGTACAATACCGAAACGTACGATCGGTCAGAATTCTCGCAAATATCAGTCCAAGCGGCAACATCACAATAATCATAATCGCAGAAGTAAACCATGAAACCGCATCCGTCAGGGACATAATCCCGAAATTATAAATCGCACGGTACAGATAAAGCCCCGGAACCATGATTACAATAGAAGGCACGGTAAGCGAGATTCTTGGATATCCATTACTCTTTTTTATAAAAGAAGCAAGCAATCCGGCAGTCAGAGCCCCGATAAATGCGGCGGCGGCCGGAGGCATATGTGTGAAATCAACAAGTTCAAGCCGGAGTGTATTGGCAATGGCACCAATAAATGCAGCTGTTGCCGCCATCGAATGAGAACTGTTGAACATGATCGAGAAACCGAATACTCCGCAAAAGCTTGCAATCACACGGAAAATCAGACGGGCAGCAGCACTTAGATGCAGTGCCGTAAAATCGGCCGGTTCCAGATGCAGAAGTAAAGCCATGATCCATGCAAATAAAGTGGCAACCATAACGATAATGATTGCATAAGTAAGCCGCTCCAGTCCCGAACGCAGATCCAGCTTTGCAAGATCGATCCCGCTTGTAATAAATGGAAATCCAGGGATGATGAACAGCATCGAGCAGATATAACCAGCTTCATGAAGTTCCGGAATGTGAAAGACAAGTTCCGCAAGTTTCAGAAAGACTGCATAGGTAAAACATGCTGCTGAAACAGAGACTGCTATATTCAAAAACAGTGTGTAATGGTGTTTGATCAGTTTCGTACGGATCAGATTACCAATTCCGGCGGCAATAAAAGCAAGAGCCATCTCAACCGGTCCGCCTCCGAGTAAAAAAGTAAAACCGCAGCAGGCAAGAGCTGCGGCAAGGCCCAGTTTTGCGGGTGAATAAAGAGCATGGATTTCTTCAATTTCATCCAGCCGTTTATGGATATCTTCACCGGTCATATGTGCTTCTTCTTCCGGAAAATGATCTACAAACTGTTCCATGCGGTAAAGCTTGGAGGTATTCACTCCTGTATTGGCAATACTCAATGACTGAGAAACACAATCGTTTCCATCGAAACAGTTAAATACAATAGACATAAGTCCTACGTCTACCGTACAGGTTACACCAAGCTCTTTGGAAAGCCGGTTCATGGAAGTCCGTACACGCCATGCGCCGGTTCCACAGGAGAGCATGATTAACCCCACACGGCCGATGACAGAAGCTTTCTCGATCAGTCCGGCTTCTGCAATCAGGACATTACTGTCATCATTGGCATAGTCATGCCATGGAATCTCCATATGATTTTTTTCCATAATGTCAATAAAGTCAGAATTAGTTGTCTGCATAAATGATCGCCTCTGCTTTGGAAACGTGGCGTTCCAGATTTTTTAAGAAATGTGAATTCGGAAGGAAAACTCCGATCTCATCATAACGGGCATTATCTTCAACAAGAGAATCTTGTCCATAGAATACATAGGACATAGGAAGCTCTTTCTGAAGTTTTATGACAATATCCAGAATAGCAGAATAAGCTTCTGCTTCGGTTTCTTTTAATTTTACGGTATCCGGTAATTCACGGATCAACAGTACACCGTTATTCTTTTCCAGAATGTTTTGTTCCGGTTCCATATCGTCGGATGTATAAGAATGGCTGTAGCGGTATGCCTGTGCCAGAAAAATATTCTTTGGAGCTCCGAGATCTGTATACACCTCATGGAAATGACGGTATTCTCGTTCATGAATCAATCTCTTATATTCCGGAAGTAAAATTCCGTTTTCATCTGTCATGATCATCGGATTCTGTTTTCCGTCCGCATTGAACCGATAGGGAATCAGGAATGCATTTCTTAAAAGATCAAAGACTGTATTCTGACAGATAGCCATCAGAAACGCAGATAAATCCCGGTTGCGATAGGAATTAAAAAGAGCCTGTGCGAATTCTGTAGATGATGGAGAATCGGGAAGGTCTACTCCATCATTACTGAATAAATAACTGCAGAATGTTTCCATCAGTTTTTCACAGGCCCATTTATCTTCGGATATTTTCTTAAATAATATTTCTGATTTTTCTTCTCTGGGAAAAAGTGTTTTTTCCTCCATAACAAAGCGCTTCCTTTCATATTTTCATCCGAATAAATTATACAACTGTGATAAAGATAAGTGAAAACTATAATTAATATAGCGGATATATGATTGTGATATAATAAAGAAGTCAAATCTGAGATTTTTATGCCAAAGCATACAAGAAAGGGCGTCGGTGGCAGGTTATATAGATGTCAAAATATGTAAGAAAAATTGCCGGTGGCAGGTTCTGTAGATAGTCGGTTGATGATTTGAAAGGGATATTTGATATAGTTTAAAGCTATGACAAATGCATGTTTTTTTGTATTATACAAGTTTATAGAAACAAATTATAATAAATCCATCGATCGAGAACATCATCAAGAATATGAAAAATATAAAAGAAAGCCATCAGGGACAACAAAAAAGACAGAAAACCTAAGTCCCTGCCGGCAAGGAGGAAATAATCATGAACACACCATTTCGTTACGACTTCGTAGGAAGTTTTTTACGCCCACAGAAATTAAAAGACGCAAGAAAGAATTTCGAAGAAGGGACAATCTCACAGGAAAAACTGACCGCAGTAGAAGATGAATGCATCCTGGAATTGGTAGCCAAGATTAAAGAGCTTGGATATCATGTTATTACAGACGGAGAATTCAGAAGATCGACATGGCATCTGGATTTCATGTGGGGATTTGAAGGAATCGAGCATCAGAAGACAGTAGAGGGGAATACAACATTTGATGCAGAAGCGGCAATGATCGATGATACATACATGACTGGAAAGATTTCCGTAAAGGATCATCCTTTCGTAGAACACTTCAAATTCATCAAAGCATTGGAAGATGAAAATACAATTGCAAAACAGACCATCCCGTCACCGGGACAGTTCTATGCATACTTTACCGGGGCACAGCTTCTGAATACAACATTGGAAATCTATGGATCGGAAGAAGCATTTGCAGAAGATGTGATCAAGGCATACAGTGAATTCGTGCAGGAAATCTATGCAGCAGGCTGTCGTAACCTTCAGTTTGATGACTGCGTATGGGGCGGAATGGTAGATGCGAAGATGGCAGTTGCACTGACCGGAAGAACAGGACAGAAACTGGAAGACTACAAGAAACTTCTTCTGGAACTGAATAATCAGGTGGTTGCACAGGCACCGGAAGATCTGGTGATCAACACACATGTATGCCGTGGAAATTATCATTCTACATTCTTCAGCTCCGGAGCATATGATTCGGTAGCAGACCTGTTATTCGGAGAAGAAAATGTGAATGCATATTATCTGGAATATGACGACAAGAGATCCGGCGGATTCGCACCACTGGCAAAGGTGTCCGGCGATAAGAAGGTTGTACTTGGACTTGTAACAACCAAGACACCGGAACTGGAAGACAAAAAAAAAGTAATCGCAAGAATCCATGAAACAGCCAAATACGTTCCGCTTGACCGCTTATACTTAAGCCCGCAGTGCGGATTTGCATCCTGCGAGATTGGTAATAAGCTGACCGAAGAGGAACAGTGGGCAAAGCTTAAGCTCGTAAAAGAGATTGCCGACGAAGTCTGGTCAGACAGATAAGCCAGAACAGATTGGCCATAAGCCAGCCGATACCGGTAGCAATGGCAGGGGCTGCCAGCCCGAAATGAGGGAAGAAGAACCAGGTTAAGATTACGCGAAGTGCAATCTGGAGCGTACTTCCGGCTAACGTCAGAACCATTTTCCCAAGTCCGTTATAAGTACCGGTGAAGGTTCCGCCGGTATAACACAAAGGATAGAAAAATGATATAAGTTGTAGGTATATGATGCCGCTTTTTGCCATGACAGGGTGAGAAGCGGCATTTCCTAACATTGCTTTTACGGTAACGGGTGCACTGAAGTACAGGGTTACAGCGCAGATCGTACCGAGTATAAAAGTAAAGCGGAGACTGCATCGGAAAGAATCACGCGTACGGGCAGCATTTCCTGTACTGTAATTCTGGGAAAGCAGTACAGAAGTTGCAGCGGAGCCACTGTCACTAAAAGAGTTCGCGAATCCTTCGATACGCGTAGCGGCAGTGTATGCGGAGATGATTTCGGTACCGCCGGTATTGATCGTACCTTGTACAAGCATTTTCCCAATATACAGACTTGCCTGGTGAAGGGCAGTGACCATACTGCATTGAAAGGTTGTATTCAGAGAGGACTTATCAAATTTTAAATCTTCTTTTCGTAATACAAATTCAGGGTGTGCATGCAACAGGTAACACAGACAAAGTACAGCGGAAATAAGCTGTGTAAATGCGGTTGCCTGCGCGGCACCTTTTATTCCAAGTCCAAGATGAGCAACCAGAAAGATGTCCAGTAAAAGGTTAGAAAAGACTGCGGCGGCAAGGATTATAAGTGCGGCTACTGTATCTCCCGAAGAACGCAGTGCGGCAGCGTACATATTATACAGGAATGCTGCCGGAAGACTTAAGAATACCCACCACAGATAAGTAGAAGTATAGCCCAGAAGATTCGCAGGGGTATGTATCAGATATAAGATTCCGCGCATTCCAAAGAAACCACTTAAGCATAATACAGACACCAGAAGAAAGCCAAAGATCAGGGAAATAAAATGCTGTTTTCGAAGTCTTTTGTAATCTTCCATACCGTAATATCGGGCGAAGAGGACGGACAGTCCGGTGCATGATCCGACAATGATAAATAAGAAAAGATTCATAACCGTTCCGGCAATACCAATGGCGGCAAATTCTTCATTCCCGGCATATCTGGCAATGACGAGGGCATCGATCGTATTATAAAATTGTTGTAATAAATTTCCGAAAATCAGCGGCAGAAAGAGATGGAAAAGATGACCGTATATATTTCCTTCTGTCATAGTCCGTGTATGATTATTATGCAAAATATTATTCCTCCTGTAAATGCAATATACTCTTAGAATGAAGTTTGGGAGTATGTTGAGAGTACATTTTAATCGCCAAGTGTTTGAAAAAACTGCCAGTGGCAGGTGTGCCATTTGCTTGACATTTAATATACATCAGATTTAAAATTGAGAAAATCGAAAGTTTTATAAGTTTATATTGAACAAAAATCAAGGATGGATAAATGATAAAAAAATGATTGTAAAACTTTGAAAAATGCAGATATTTCAGGAAGGGACAGGAGATGGATTTACAAAGATGGAAAGAACTCGAAACGGTCATTAAATGTGGAAGCCTGACAGCAGCCGCAGAAGAACTGGGATACACACTTTCCGGAATCAGCCGGAGTATGAAGACACTGGAAGAATCGGAAGGAATCCAGCTGCTTCACAGAGGAAAAAAAGGAATCCGTCCGACAAGAGAATGTGAGGATATTCTGCCATATGTGCAGGAACTTTTACGTGCGTCAGAGCGTCTTTCGCAAAAGACTGCATCTGTCAGAGGAGGAGAAGAGGGGCTGATCCAGATCGGAACGGCATACCGTCATTATTACAAATGGCTGACGAAAGTAACTTCAAAGTTTCATGAACTGCATCCGGGGGTGACATTCCGGATCTACACGGGAACCAGTACGGAATTCGTCACTGAACTGGAACAGCATCAGATTGATTTCTGTCTGATCAGTAAAAGGGAAGGTGAGCATGAGTGGATGACCTTTTGCAAGGATCCGATGGTTGCATTATTGCCGGAGGGACACAAGCTGGCAAAAAGAAAGACATTTTCGGCAAAATTTGCAGAGACGGAAGCCTATATTGTAACATGTCCGGGATTAGATATTGATGGAACACGTTATCTGGATAAGCATGGGATTAAGCCGAATGTACAGTTTTCGACAATGGATATTCAGGCAACATATGCGATGGCGGCAGCGGGAATGGGTGTGAGCATTACGAATCAGATCAACAGTCTGCCGGATTATGAGGGCGTATGCCACCGGAAACTTGTACCGGCAGAGCTGATCGAAATCGGGCTTGCATGGGAGAAGAGTCTGTCACCGGTGGCAGGAAAATTTCTGGAATTTATCAGAACAGAAGGTCTGATGCCATAAACGTACAATTCTTTATGGAGACAATAAAAATCGTTCTATCATCTGGAAGTATGATATACTGATAACAAGACCTGCAAAAAAAGATGGAGGTGGACTACATGGATGTTGCAACGATGGTAGCGATTAATAACCTGAATATGGTTACAGTGATGGCAGTACAGGCGGCAAATAATGTAATCACGATCGTAAATGGAGAAAGGATGGAAGAAGATATGGATGGTTCAATGTTAGATCAGTATATGGGAAAAGACTGTACGGTAAGTCTGTTCAATGAAGTAGGAGCAATCAAAGGAAAACTCATGGACGCAGATATACAGTGGGTAAAGGTTGATACAAAGAAAGGGACACAGCTTATCAACAGAAATATGGTACGGAATATTACTTTTGATAATAAGTAGAATGAAAAAAAAATAGTTGTTTCGGAAAAAGTCAGAAATGAATAAAAAATGAGTTGACATTTCGTGTATGAGTTCTTATACTTAAACATGTAAATAAAACACGGGGAGCTTGTGTACCAGGCTGAGAGGAAGTTAAGAACTTCGACCCATATACCTGATTTGGATAATGCCAACGTAGGAATGTATAGCGTAGATTTTAGGAGAGATGCATTTAGTTGGTATCTCTCTTTTTTTGTTACTATGTGACGAAAATCAGGAACAATTGAATATCGGATAAGTTGAGAGTGAACGAGAGTTCATGAAGGGGTGCACCACCACGGGTGTATTTACTTCGTGAACTCTTTTTTATACTAAAGTATGCAAGAGAAGTTGTCAGTGGCAAGTTTGCTGTATATATCCGGGAAAGGAGAACACACATGATTATCGTAAATGGAAAAGAAATCAATCTGACAGAGGATACGACTGTTGCAGAATATCTGGAGCAGAATCAGTATCAGGTAAAACGAATCGCTGTAGAGTTAAACGGGAAGATTCTTCCAAAATACAGTTATTCCGATACCATGTTAAAAGACGGCGACCGTCTGGAAGTTGTGACATTTGTAGGAGGAGGCTAACATTCATGGGAGAAATCGTATCAGAAAATATGACGAAAAATGCGAACGCAAAAGTACTTAGTAAAGAAGAGATTATGGCTGCGCTTAATGAAAGACATTCTTCGGAAAAGCAGAAGCTTCTGTCTGCAGGAAGGGTTGCGGTAGCCGGACTTGGCGGATTGGGATCAAATGTGGCATATGCACTTGCCAGAATCGGAGTTGGACATCTCCATCTGATAGATTTTGATGTAGTAGATATTACGAACCTGAACCGGCAGCAGTACTTTATGGAGCATATCGGAATGTATAAAACAGATGCGTTAAAATCATTACTGTTAAAAATTAATCCGTATCTGGATATCTATACAGACTGCGTGAAAGTCACAGAAGAAAATCTTAAGACACTATTTCGTGACGAGCCGATTGTATGTGAAGCATTCGATAATCCAGAGGCGAAGGCAATGCTGGTGAATGGAATACTGGAATATTTCCCGGAAAAGAAACTCGTATCGGCAACCGGTATGGCCGGATACGGAAGCAGTAATACGATCCGCACACAGAAATTAATGAAGAACTTTTACCTGTGCGGGGACCGCGAGACAGCACCAACTTATGGGAATGGTCTGATGGCACCAAGAGTTTCAATCTGTGCAGCACATGAGGCGAATATGATCACACGTCTGATCCTTGGAGAAGAGGATGTGTAGGAAGACAGGTAAGAAACATTAGATTCATGCCGCAAAAAACAGTAGATAAATAAGAAAGCATGAGCAGAAAATAATAGGAAAGAAGGTCCTGATTATGGATAAAAAAGAAATAAAAAATACAGATACATTTACACTTGGAGGAAAAGAGTTTACTTCTCGTTTTATATTAGGTTCGGGAAAATTCTCACTGGATCTGGTGAAAGCCTGTGTTGAAAAAGCGGGAGCACAGATTATTACACTGGCACTCCGTCGTGCGAATGAAGGGGGACTTGCCAATATTCTGGATTATATCCCGGAAGATGTGACATTGCTTCCGAATACATCAGGAGCCAGAAATGCAGAAGAAGCTGTCCGTATTGCCAGACTTTCCAGAGAAGTCGGATGCGGCAATTTCGTCAAAGTGGAAGTTGTAAGAGATTCGAAATATCTCCTTCCGGATAACTATGAGACGATCAAGGCAACGGAAATTCTTGCAAAAGAAGGATTCGTGGTAATGCCGTATATGTATCCGGATCTGAATGCGGCAAGAGATCTTGCAAATGCCGGTGCGGCATGTATCATGCCGCTTGGTGCACCGATCGGTTCAAACAAAGGACTAAGTACAAAAGACTTCATCCAGATCCTGATCGATGAGATTGATCTGCCGATTATCGTAGATGCCGGAATCGGACGTCCGTCCCAGGCATGCGAGGCAATGGAGATGGGAGCGGCTGCAGTTATGGCAAATACAGCAATCGCTACGGCAGGAGACGTACCGGCGATGGCGGAAGCATTTAAGAAAGCGATCGAAGCGGGCAGAAGTGCATACCTTTCCGGACTTGGAAGAACGATTGAGCGTGGTGCAAGTGCATCTTCACCGCTGACCGGATTTCTGCAGGATTAGGAGGCACGACAAATGGGAACAAATCATGAAGATACACATATTAATGAAAGTATTTTAAGCGAGGAGATTCTGGAAGACCAGAAGAAGAATCGCATCGATCACATGACATACCTTCCTGGTATGGAGGATATCGGATCAGAGATACTCGATCAGGTCGTAGCAGCGATGGAAGCATATGATTATGACCGCTATACAGCAGAAGACGTAAAACGTGCACTGGCACATACGGAACGTACACCGGAAGATTTTCAGGCGTTATTGTCACCGGCAGCACTGCCATTTCTTGAGGAAATAGCGCAGGCAGCGCAGATCGAGACGAGAAAACATTTTGGTAACAGTGTCTATATGTTCACACCAATCTATATCGCAAATTATTGTGAGAACTATTGTATCTATTGTGGATTTAACTGTCACAACAAGATTAACCGTGCACAGTTAAATGCAGAAGAGATTGAAAAAGAGATGGCAGCAATCGCGAAGACGGGTCTGCAGGAAATCCTGATTCTGACAGGAGAAAGCCGTAATAAATCTACGGTAGAATACATTGGGGAAGCATGTAAGATTGCCAGAAAATATTTCAAAGTCATTGGTCTGGAGATATATCCGGTGAATTCAGACGAATATGCATATCTGCATGAATGTGGAGCCGATTATGTAACGGTATTCCAGGAGACGTATAATTCAGATAAATATGAGACGCTTCATCTCGCAGGTCATAAGAGAATCTATCCGTATCGTGTAAATGCACAGGAAAGAGCATTAAAAGGAGGCATGCGAGGAGTTGGATTCGGAGCACTTCTGGGACTGGATGATTTTCGGAAGGATGCATTCGCAACAGGATACCATGCTTACTTATTACAGCGAAAATATCCACATGCAGAGATTGCATTCTCCTGTCCGAGGCTCCGTCCGATCATTAATAATGACAGGATTAATCCGATGAATGTGCATGAACCACAGCTTCTGCAAGTCGTGTGTGCATATCGTCTGTTCATGCCATTTGCAAGTATCACAGTTTCAACCAGAGAGTGTGAGAGAGTCCGTGACAATCTGGTAAGTATTGCTGCAACGAAGATTTCTGCTGGTGTAAGTACCGGAATCGGAAGCCACGTGGAAGATATCGAAGACAAGGGGGATGACCAGTTTGAAATCTCGGATGGACGTTCCGTGGATGAGGTATATCAGGCACTTCTGAAACATAATCTTCAGCCGGTAATGAGTGATTATATTTATGTGTAATCACTCAGACAGATAATAGGAGTCATTATGTGTTAAAAACAAGCCGAATATAGTTGAAAGGAGTTGTCAGTGATAAAATCTGTAAACAATCAGGAGTTTAAGATCGTTGCAGTCAGCAATCGCAAACTATGTGATCGTCCGTTTTTAGAGCAGATAGAAAGAGTCTGTAAGATACATCCGGAGGCAGTCATTTTAAGAGAAAAAGATTTGACGGAAGAGGAATATAGAATACTTGCTAAAGAAGTAATGAATATTTGCAGCCGTTATCAAGTGTCTTGTATTCTTCATAATTTCTGGAAGACTGCAATAGAGCTGGGATGTACATCTGTGCATCTGCCACTTCCGGTTTTGCAAAAATTGTCTGATGAAGAAAAAAATAAGTTTACAAAGATTGGAATTTCTATACATTCTGTAGAAGAAGCGAAAGAAGCGGAGCGATTAGGTGCATCCTATCTTACGGCAGGACATATTTATGCAACGGACTGTAAGAAGGGATTACAGCCAAGAGGATTGGAATTCTTAAAAGAAGTTTGCCGGGAAGTCAGCGTTTCGGTGTATGGAATCGGCGGAATAAAATTCGATGAAGAACAGTGGAATGATATGAAAAAATGTGGAGCAGTTGGGGGATGTATTATGTCTGGGATGATGGAAATATAGCAACGGAAATAGAATGGCTCATTTATAAAAGAACAAGAAAGCCTTCAGAGTGAGAACTTTGAAGGCTTTTACTTTGCTCTGGCATATAAGGTCATATCTGACAGCACTTTACAAACGTAGTTTCAAGTGCTATATTAATACAAAAATGAATAGTTCAAATTTGAAATAAATAAAAAGGAGAATCATATATGAATATAGGAATCGAATTTGCAGAAAAGCTGTCAAAAGCATACAGTGAAACTTGCAAGCCATTATGCAATGAACTGAATATTCCACAGACGGCATTTGACATCTTACTCTTCCTGGCGAATAACCCAGAATACAAAACTGCAAGAGATATCGTAGAAATACGAAAAATCAAAGCGAATCTTGTATCAGTAAATGTGGATAAACTTGTAAACGAAGGTTATCTGGAGCGGAAAAGTGTAGAAGGAGACCGGAGAAAAGTTCATCTGATCTGTACAGAGAGGTCAAAAGAGATTATCCAAAAGGGACAGAAACTCCAACAGTCATTTATTGAAAAACTATTTGAAGGTATGGATGAAAATACAAGAAAAGCGCTTCAAAAAGGAATGGAGTACATGGAAGCGAATATAGATAAGATATTGGAGGAAAAGAGATAAATGAATACAATATTAATGATTATCGTAACATTTTTCGCAGGTATGGGAGCAGGACTCGGAACAGGATTTGCCGGGATGAGCGCAGCGGCAGTAATCAGTCCGATGCTGATCACATTTCTTGGAATGGAGCCATATATGGCAGTTGGGATCGCCCTGTCATCGGATGTACTGGCAAGCGCAGTCTCTGCTTATACATATGGAAAAAATAAGAACCTGGACGTGAAAAATGGTCTGATCATGATGGTCAGTGTACTTGTATTCACAGTTGTAGGAAGTTATGTATCCAGCCTGGTTCCGTCTGCAACGATGGGAAATTTCTCGGTATTTATGACATTCTTACTTGGAATTAAATTCGTTGTAAAACCTGTCATGACAACAAAAGAAGCAATGGAACAGGTATCACAAAAAAAACGTGCAGTGCAGTCGGTAATCTGCGGTGTGATGATCGGTTTCATCTGTGGATTCATCGGTGCCGGTGGCGGAATGATGATGCTTCTGATCCTGACGTCTGTGCTTGGATATGAGCTTAAGACGGCAGTCGGAACGAGTGTGTTCATCATGACATTCACTGCGCTTACCGGTGCGGCTTCGCATTTTGCAATCGGTGGAATGCCAAATGTGCCGGTGTGGATCTTATGTATTGTGTTCACACTGTTGTGGGCAAGGATTGCGGCGGTATTTGCCAATAAAGCAACACCAAAGACGTTGAATCGTGCAACGGGTGTGATATTGGTGGTGCTTGGGATTGTGGTAATGGCATTTTCGTTGTTAAGTTAATAAGTAAATTAAGAAAATCTTTCTGGTTGTATTGACCGGGAAGATTTTTTTGTCAATAAAAAAAGAAACGAGCAAGCCACAACAATAGGTGTGGTGAAAACCCATTTCTTATTTTTATAATAGCATAAATTAAAAAAAAGTCAAGAATAAAAATATACTAAAAAGAAAAGTTTATTTTTGCTTTTCCGCTATTAACACCGCCGGCAGCGAATTATTCAATATCACAGAAAAATATTCAAACGTCCTGTCCCTGTCAAATATATCCGGATTCTGAAACAGATCGATCAGCATTCCGGCAATTGCTTCTGTATAAAAATTACAAAGAAACTGACGGTAATGATCATCGATCGTGACACCAAGTTTCTTCTCTGTATCACGGATGATCTTCTCGATCAGTCCGATAAAATCCTTATAAAAGAAGCGCTTCAACTGGTCACGTCCGACCGAATCATAGATACAATTCAAGAAATAAGCGTTTTCATTTACGTAATCAATCACAAAATCAAAAGCATCTTTATAATCGACCAGCAGGTCAAACTGGCGCACGACTTCAAAGGCCTCCTGTTCGAGCATCCATTTCAGTAATCCATAGATATCTTCGAAATGATAATAAAAAGTTTTACGGTTCAGATTACAGTCTTTGATAAGTTCACTGACCGTTATTTTCGAAAATGCTTTGTGTTTCATGATCTTCTTAAGAGAAGTGCAAAGCATTGTTTTTGTCTGTAAAGATGTCTCTTCGTGTGTCATGATAAGTTCCCCCCTCTTTGCCATCTATTATACATGTGTCCATCAAAAAAACAATTATTTTTTGCATCCATTTGACCATCAAATCCATTGATTTGTCCGTATTTACACAAACGAGGTGATTTGTCCGTGGAATCTGCGTGGGTATTTTCCTATAATCGGATTGCACAGGAGGTAGAGATATGACGGACAGATGGGAGAAAAGTGAAAAAAAAGGAACATCCGTGTATGAATCATATGAGATAGAACTGACTGTCCCGCTTGGAATCAGGCATGGAACCATGGAGTTTGAAGAAGACAGAGGGACGATCACCGGGACAATGAACATATTAGGTACGACAACAGAATTTACCGGACTTTTAAAAGATAAGAAGATGATGATCACCGGCGAACTAAATATCCGTATAAGGAAGATCGCATATACAGGGTATGGCACACTGGAAGATGATGATCTCCATATGCAGATAAAAAATAAGGAAAAGACGTATGAGCTTACCGGACACAGAAGGATAAGTGATTGAAAAGCATGGAAGAGATAGATACATGAAATAAGATATGAAAAAAGATATGAAAAAGAGATATGAAAAAGAGATATGAAAAAGAGATAGAAGAAGGGGTATAGGAAAAAATGAGAAAAGTTTATAACTGGGTGGTAAATCACCGGAAACTGATTCTTGTGTTATATGCAGCGGCATTCATTATCAGTGCAATCTGCAAGACACAGATTGCAGTCGATTATGATATGAATGATTACCTGCCGGAAAACAGTGCTTCAACGGTAGCACTGGATCTGATGAATAAAGAGTTTGACGGAGGCGTGCCGAATGCACGAGTCATGATAAAAGATGTATCCGTACCGGAAGCATTGAAATATAAGGCAAAGATCAAAAAAGTAGACGGGGTGACGGATGTTACCTGGCTGGATGACGCAACATCGGTAGATGTACCGTTAGAGACACTGGATGCAGAAACCGTTGAAAATTATTACAAAGACGGAAATGCATTGATGTCCGTAACAATAGATAAAAAGAAAAGGGTAGAAGCAGTAGATGACATCCGTAAGATCATTGGTGACGATAATGCCATGACGGGAAGTGCGGTATCTACGGCAGCAGCCACAACGAGTACGGTAAGAGAGATATCCAAAATTGCAGGATTCGCAGTCTTGTTTGTAATTCTGGTACTGATTCTTACCACAGATTCATGGTTTGAACCAGTTGTTGTCATGGCTGGTCTGGGCGTTGCAATTGTGATCAATGCGGGAACAAACCTGATATTCGGAGAGATTTCATTTGTAACAAATGCAGCCGGTAATATCTTACAGCTTGCCGTGTCCATGGATTACTCGGTATTCCTGATACACCGGTTTACAGAATGCAGAAAAGCAGAACCGGATACGAAAAAGGCGATGGTAGATGCGCTTACCATGTCTACCTCATCGATCTTATCAAGCGGACTTACAACCGTTATCGGATTCCTGGCATTGTGCCTGATGCAGTTCCAGATCGGACCGGATCTTGGAAGAGCACTGGCAAAAGGTGTTGCGATCAGCCTGATTACAGTATTTACATTTATGCCGTGCCTGATCCTCAGTACTTACAAATTACTGGATAAAATGGAACACAGACCATTTGTACCATCCTTTAAAAAATTCGGAAGAGCAGTGCAGAAGGTTATGATACCGGTGATGGTGGTGTTCTTCCTGCTGATCGTTCCGTCTTATAAGGCATCGAATTCCAACAGCTTCTATTACGGAGCATCCAAGATCTTTAATGAGAAGACACAGACAGGAGCGGATACCGCAGAGATTGAAAAGATCTTTGGGAAAAATGATACGTATGTATTGATGGTACCGAAGGAAGACAAAGCAACACAGAAGAAGCTTTCGGATGCACTGCATGAGATCCCGCAGGTTACCGGAATCATCTCATATGTGGATACCGTAGGAACGGAGATTCCGGAAAGCTATCTGGATGAAGAGACATATTCCAAATTATGCTCGGATGAATATACCAGAATGGTGATTTCGGTAGATGCAGAATACGAAGGGGATGAGACATTTGCCCTTGTAAAGAAAGTTAGAAATACAGCAGAAAAATATTATCCGGGAGAATGGTATCTGGCCGGTGAGGGTGTATCGACGTATGATCTGATGAACACGATCACCAAAGATATGGAGAAAGTCAATCTGGTAGCGATCGGGGCAGTCTTCCTTGTACTGCTGTTGACGATGAAATCCATCGTACTTCCGATTCTTCTGGTACTTGGAATTGAGACAGCGATATGGATCAACCTCTCTATTCCATATTTCATGGGACAGAGGATCTTCTACATTGCCTATCTGATCATCAGTTCGATACAGCTTGGTGCAACGGTAGATTATGCGATACTTCTGACTGAACGCTACAGAGAGAGCAGGCAGACAATGGAGAAGAAAAAGGCAATTACAGAGACGCTGTCCGCAGTTACGGTATCTATCCTGACATCAGGAAGTGCATTGACAGTAGTAGGATTCCTTCTCGGAATCGTATCGACACATGGACTGTTATCCCAGCTTGGTTTCTTCCTCGGAAAAGGAACCCTTTGTTCACTGGTCATTGTACTGTTCGCCCTTCCGGGAATGTTGTATCTGTTTGATGGAACATTCATTAAGAAAAAGAAGGACGGCAAGGTAAAGCAGATTGCAGTCAGTGAAAGCAATATGGAACAGTAATACAGAATACAAAGAATAAAGCAGAAAAGAAATCAGAAATAACGAAAAATATAAAAACAAAGCAGACATGAAAAAATAAATTCGGAAAGGAAGACAGATATGAATAAAAACAGAGTAATCGCAGGAACGATGGCAGTTATGGTAACAGCAGGAAGTATCGGAATGAGTGGTGTCAATGTATATGCGGCTGATAAAAACAGTGACACAGAAAGTCAGAAAGAAGAAGTGATCTATATCATGACCGATGCAGACGGCGGTGTGAAAAATGTCAATGCAGTCAACATTTTCGGAAAAGGGAAAGTGACAGATTATGGGGATTACAGCTCCGTAAAGATGTTGAATACAACAGATAAGATCAAGCAGAAAGGGGATAAAGTTACATTTTCATCGGATAAAGAAAAGGTGTATTATCAGGGAACGATGAAAGATACCGAGATCCCATGGAATATCAATATCACATATACACTGGATGGGAAAAAGATCACACCGGAAAAACTTGCCGGAAAATCAGGAGCACTGAAGATGCACATCACAATTGATAAAAATGAGAACTGTACATCAGACTTCTACGACAGCAGTGCCCTCATGGCAAGTATGACACTGGATACGGAAAAATGTGAGAATATCACAGCAGACGGCGCAACACTGGCAAATGTCGGATCAAGTAAGCAGATCAGCTATACGGTCCTTCCTGGGAAGGGACTGGATGCGGAAGTGACAGCAGATGTTACGGATTTCGAAATGGATGCAGTAGCGATCAATGCGGTTAAGATGAATCTGGATGTGGACATTGATGATGATGAACTGATGGATAAGGTAACACAGATCATGGATGCGGCAAAGCAGTTAAATGACGGAGCAGGAACGCTTTCCGATGGAACAGATTCACTGGTAGAAGGTGGCAGCAGCCTTTCTGATGGTGCAGAGTCACTGGACAGCGGAATTAATTCCCTGGATTCCGGTCTTGAGAGCCTGAAAAGTGGTGTCACAGATATGCAGACGGCATTGAATATGCTGGATAGTCAGTCGTCTACACTGACCGGAGGATCGAAAGAGGTACTTACAGCACTTCAGACGATTCAGTCACAGCTTGCGGATGTATCGGCAGATACCAGCCAGTTAGAGCAGCTTACCAGCAGTTCGGCAGCAATCAAACAGGGAATTGCGGATGCGTATAACGGGGCAGCAGCTTTGCAGTCGGGCGTATCTTATGCAGGGTATAAATCAACGATGGAAGCAAATGGTTTGAATATTGATCAGCTGAAAGCAGGGAATACAGAAGCCATTAATTCAATATCAGCTCAGATCAGTGAGTTATCTGCTACCAAAGAACAGATAAAGAGTATGCCGGGGTACGAAATCAATCCGGTAAATCAGAAACTTGTAGCACAGATAGATTCACAGATCAGCAGTCTGAATAATATTGTAACATTATTGAAGGGAAATAATGCTGCAATTGGAGGTACCGAGCAATATTTGAATGGGGTATCACAGGGAACCGGTGAACTGGTATCCGGACTGGCACAGTTAAATGATAATTATGCCACATTTGATGCAGCTGTCGGAACATTAGCAGACACAGTATCTGGTATGTCTGATAATGTCAGCGCATTAAAGAGTGGAATTGATCAGCTTACCGCAAGTTACATGCAGCTGGATCAGGGAGTCAATGATTATACAGAGGGAGTGTCTGCAATTACAAAAGCATATTCCAAGATTAATTCCGGCACAGTAAATCTCTTAAGCGGGAGTAAGCAGCTGGTAAATGGTTCAAAGATATTGAAGAGCGGAACATCTGATCTGTATCAGGGAATGCTGACACTGAATGACGGAACCAAAGAATTAAAAGATGGAACGCAGGAATTCTACGATCAGACAGATGGTATGGATACAAAGATTGAAGATACCATGAATGAGATGTTAGATTCACTCTCAGGAGGAGATTCCGAGACAACATCCTTCGTATCTGAGAAGAACGGAAATATTGATTCAGTGCAGTTCGTAATCAAGACGGATGCAATCGAGAAGAAAGAGAAAGCAAAGAAGACGAAAGAAAAGACAGAAGAGACTAGCGTGGTAGAGAAGTTCAAGAATCTGTTCAAATAAAAATGATGAGAAAGCATGTGAAGACATTTGGTTTTTACATGCTAACAGGAGATTGACATTTGTAAAGTATGGTTTTATTATTTGAGCTAAATAGAACTAATAGTTAAGGAGATGAAACCATGGCAAAGACATCAAAAGAATATAAAAATATGTCAGTAAAAGAATTCACCAAAGCTGCGAAGATATACGATTCCGGACATTCAGGAATATACGAAATGTGTAAATATGATTATCCGAAAGTCCTTGGAGAACTGGAAAATGTAGAATTCAAAGACGTTCTGGACTGTGGATGCGGAACCGGTCCGATGGTTGAGATACTGACAGAAAAATATCCGGATAAACAGTATACGGGGCTTGACCTGACACCGGAAATGATCAAAAAAGCGAAGGAAAAGAATCTGAAAAATACAGAATTCATAGTAGGAGACTGCGAGAATCTTCCGTTTGCGGATGAATCTTTTGATGTGATCATCTGTACGAACAGCTTTCATCATTATCCGAATCCACAGGCATTCTTTGATAATGTTTACAGGGTACTCAGAAAAAATGGCCGGCTGATATTGAGAGATTATACTTCTTCCGGAGTCGTGCTGTGGTTCATGAATCATATTGAACTTCCGCTGGCGCGGCTGATCGGACATGGGGATGTCAAAGTGTATAGAAAAGAGGAATACAAAGAGATGCTTGAAAAAGCAGGATTTACTAAGATGAAGATCAAGGCAGAAGAAAAATTCCGGTGTCATGTGGTTGCGGTGAAAACGAAATAGCAATGTCCTGGGAGTCATGCTATAATAAGAGAATCATATAATCAAAAACACGTTGAATAAGGGAAGAAAGACAGAAGAAAAATGAGATTTGAACGTATAACAACTGCAGAACATCCCATGTATAAAAAAGCATTGGAATTATATAAAATCAGTTTCCCGGAGCATGAGCAGAGAGAAGCAGCGTCACAGGAAAGAATCTTAAGTGAGGATGCATATCGCTTCGGGCTGGTATATGATGAAGATACATTTGTAGGACTGGTATTATACTGGGAAGAATTGGACTATATCTATATTGAACATTTCTGCATATTGCCGGAAATGCGGAATAAACATTACGGGCAGAAGACACTGGAATTATTGAAGAAAACAGGTAAGACACTAATTCTGGAAATCGATCCGCCGGTAGAGGAAGTATCTGTCAGAAGAAAGGGCTTCTATGAGCGTTGTGGATTGGTGGAGAATCCATACCCACATGTACACCCGCCGTATCACGCAGGAAACAAAGGACATGACCTTGTTGTTATGACTGCGCCGGAAAAAATATCCAAAGAAATGTATGACAGATTTCATGAAGACCTGTATGGGAAAGTTATGAAAGATGCATTTATCGTTAAAATATAAAAAGCGAATGTAAGGAGAATAGTAAAATCCTTACATTCGTTTTTTATTTTGGAAGCATATTGACAAGCATGAAATATAAGAATAAAATAAACATGTTTATTGATAAAACGATTTATTTTATCGCAAGGAGTGTGAATTATATGCCAGCGAAAAAGCAGATTACAAAAGAAAAAATCCTGGCAGCAGCAATGAAAATCCTGAAAAAAGATGGTATGGAGGCAGTCAATGTCAAACGGCTTGCAAAGGAACTGAACTGTTCCACCCAGCCGGTTTATCTGTCCTTTTCGGGAATGGATGAACTTCGGTTAGAACTTTCATCCATGGCAGTACAGGAATTTGAACATATCATCAGTCAGAAAAATGATGGAAAGCAGGCAAGCCTTTATGGAATGGATTATATTCATTTCGCACAGGACGAGCCGGAATTATTCCGCTTCCTGTTCATGAGGGCGCATGCGTTTGACGAGATGAAGCAGTCATTAAAGCCGGTGATTGAGCGATCGATAATAAGATTCATGAAAGAATATAAGTTGGATCATGAGGAGGCAGAGTATTTTCATGATCAATTGTGGATGCACGCGCATGGAATTGCAACAATGATTGCAACCGGATTCTGTGACTGGGATTTGAATAAAGTGGAAGGAATGCTTGAAGAGTGTCAGACATATCTTGCCGGAAAGTATGAGGCGTAATAATGTTTGAAAATTGTAAGAATTCTGATAAAAAGCTTTGTGATAGAACTATTACAGGAAATATGTTTTCTAATAAGGATCTCCGCAACTTGATCTTTCCACTATTTGTGGAACAGTTCCTGTTGATGTTTGTTGGTATTGCAGATACATTTATAGTTAGTTTTTCCAGTGAAGCGGATGTATCCGGTGTGTCACTGGTTACTTCATTTAATACAGTGCTGATCTTTATATTTACTGCCCTGGCTGCAGGAGGAGCCGTTGTAATCAGCCAGTATATCGGCAGTCAGAAAGAAAAGGCAGCATCGGAATCATCCAGCCAGTTGTTGATGATATCGACTGTTTTTTCTGTTGTATTATCGGTATTGATCGTTGTATTCCGGGAGCCTTTATTAAGACTGCTTTTTGGAAAAATCGAGGCAGATGTAATGCAGGCATGTGACGGATATCTTCTGATCACGACATTTTCACTTCCGGCGCTGGCTATCTATGATGCAGGTGCTGCTCTTTGCAGAAGTATTGGGAAGACCAATGTAACGATGTACATATCGGTAGTGGCAAATGTGATCAATGTGATCGGTAACTGTATCGGAGTACTGGTACTTCGTCTTGGAGCCGTGGGAGTGGCATATCCGTCTTTGATATCCAGAATTCTTTCCGCGGTAGCCGTTACTGTATTCTGTATGCAAAAGAAAAACGGAGTATATTATCGGATAGCAGATATCTTCCGATGGGATGGAAAACTGTTGAAAAAGATCATGGGAATTGCCATTCCAAATGGAGTGGAGAATGGAGTACACCAGCTTGTAAAGGTTGCATTGTCCAGCATGGTTGCATTATTCGGAACGTATCAGATTGCGGCCAATGGTGTAGCGCAGAGTATCTGGTCACTGGCATCCATTATGGGACTTGCGATGGCGCCGGTGTATACAACTGTGATTGGACAATGTATGGGAGCAAGAGACATTGACTCGGCTAACTATTATTTCAAAAAACTTGATAGGATTACACTGGCATTATCTATCTTGTGGAATGCATTTGTCTTTGCAATTACACCGCTGATTGTAAGATATTCGGCTATCTCTGCAAAGACAAAATCACTGGTGATCATTCTGGTGTTGATCAATAATATCTTCAACGCATTTGCCTATCCATTTGCAGGTTCACTGGGAAACGGACTGAGGGCAGCGGGAGACGTGAAGTTTACGATGATCGTTTCCATTACACTTACGATAGCTGCAAGATTATTCTTTTCGGCGGTATTTGGCTTGTGGCTTGGATGGGGCGTGATCGGAGTTGCATTTGGTATGAGTATCGATCTGGTATTCAGAGGTGCCATTTTTATCTGGAGATATCAGTCACAGGCTTGGACAAAGTTCCAGGTTATATAAGAAAAAGATTGAATTTGCGGGTAGTCATATATATAATAGATTATCGAACTGGAAGTTAAGAAAATAATGAAAGTTAAGGAGCAGAGGATGATCTTACATCAGAGAATGATACCGATATTAGATCCTCAATATTCTGAAACCGCGTATATAGACAGATAGAAATCTAAATATCAGTCTAAAATAAATAATCAGGAAAAATCAGGATAGAGGAGAAAATTATATAATGAATAATCCGATAAAAGCATTAACAAAAAAGGATTGGATACTGTGGGGAATATCCCTTGCAGTTGTTATAATATCAAATTTGATGACAAGTAATTTTGATATATTGACCTTGATTGCGGCAATGATTGGAGTAACATCGCTGATATTCGCAGCCAAAGGAAATGTGTGGGCGCAGATTCTGATGGTGGTATTCAGTATACTATATGGAATCATCTCGTACCGGTTCCGCTATTGGGGAGAGATGATCACATATCTTGGCATGACTATGCCGATGGCAATCTGGTCAATCATCACCTGGATCAGGAATCCATCTAAAGAAAATGGAAATGAAGTAGAGATTCAGATGTTAAACAGGAAGCACGTAATAGGAATCGCAGTCAGTTGTGTAATCGTGACAGGGATTTTTTATTATATCCTGTCAGCACTGAATACACCAAATCTTACGCTGAGTACCATCTCTATTGTAACAAGCTTTCTGGCAGCATCCCTTACAATGCTCAGATCTTCTTATTATGCAGTGGGATATGCAGCGAATGATATCGTGCTGATCATGATGTGGATTCTGGCATCGTTGGAGAATCCGGGATATATTCCGGTGGCTGTGAATTTTATTATTTTCTTTTTGAATGATATGTATGGATTCGTGAGCTGGAAGAAGAGAGAAGTGCAGCAGGCATAACGGATAGCGCGAAATCTGCATTTAAAGGAAAAAGGTATTGATAGAAAATTAAATGGAATAAAAGAACACCGTATTATATGAAATGTATAACGCTGTCTGATACAGTCATATAATATGGTGTTTTTTTGTTCGCTATGTGTTTGAAAGAATCTGTCGGTGGCAGGCCGGCTGTATATTAAGCTGGCTTTGGTGCTTGATCTTTTACCGTCACAAGAACAACGCACCAGAGACTTGCAATGACCTCCGTCAGCGGGAATGTCCACCACACAGCACCAAGACCGAAGAAATGCAGAAGCCATGCCAACGGGACTAACAGGAATACCTGTCGGAGTACGATAATGAATACACTTTCTTTCATCCGTGCAACACCTTGCAGGTACGAGGTGATCGCAATCGTAAGTCCTGCCGGCACGAAGCTTAAAGATATCACCCGGAAAGCAAAGCATCCGATGGATAATATAGACGCTTTGGTGGAAAAGATGCCGAGTAATTTATCCGGAAAGAGGATAAATATCAAAGTTGCGGCGACCATGATACCACAGGATAAGACAGATGCAAATTTCAGAGCATCTTTTGTGCGTCTGATCTTTCCGGCACCGTAATTATAGCTGATCACCGGAAGCAGTACCTGCTGGAATCCCATCAGCGGGATAAAGAAGAATGACTGGATCTTGTAATAAAGTCCGAGTACGGTTACGGCATCTTCTGTGAATCCTTTCAGGATCATATTCAGTCCCACGATATAAAGTGTATACAAGGACTGCGTGATGATTGAGCCAATACCATTTTGATAAATCTGTCTGACGGAAGAGAACGAGAAGTGCCCTTGGACAGAGTAATTTTTCAATACGGCAGTTAACGTGATAAACATAGCAGCCCACTGTCCGATCACAGTGGCGATGGCAGCTCCGGCAATACCAAGTTTTGGGAAGAAAGCAATGCCGAAGATGAGAAGCGGATCAAGAATCACATTTACGATGGATCCGGTTACCTGTGCGGCCATTGGAATGACCATATTTCCCCGTGCCTGCAGGATCTTCGTGCAGATGGATTCAATAAATAATCCAAGTGCGCCTGCAAGGATGATATGAGTATAAAGGATTCCCTGTTGGCGTACCATTGTATTTTCGGAAAAGATATGAAAATAACTGCCAGCAAGAAGATTGACTGGGACGGCAAATATAATAAAATTGATCAGAGCCAGGATCAGACCGGTTCTGATATAGTCTTGTTGTTTTTTTGTCTCTCCCAGGCCGTCCAGTCTGGAAATCAATATATTTACTCCGGCTCCGGTTCCGGTTGCAAGTGCGATCATCAGAAGCTGTATCGGATAGATAAGAGACAATGCGGTCAGCCCTTCAACGGAATATCTGGCTACGAAAAAGCTGTCTACAATATTATAAATGGACTGGATCAGCAGGGACAGCATGACCGGTGGGGATAATTTCAAAAGAATCCTGCTGATCGGTGTGGTTTCCATATCCATGAGTGTTCCTCCTGTTGTTCAATATTCGCTGTTAGAAAAATGTCTGTTTCAGATATATGTGTTAGTGCAATAACCGAATATTTGAATGATCAAAATACAAAGTGTAATAACAGCATATAAAAAATCGTTCCTCCGGCAATCGACACCAGCATCTGCCGTTTCCAGATATGTAACGCGCAGGTAACAATAATCGCAAGTAATTCAGGAATTCCGTGGGTCCCCTGAAGTACGTCTACATTTCGGAGGCAGTAGATGACCAACATGCCAAAAACCGCAGATGGAAGAAATTTTCCGATGTATTGAATGAATGCCGGAGTTTCTTTATTCTCACGAAATACGATAAAAGGAAGAAAACGTGTGGTCATAGTGCCGAGAATGCAAAGACCGATGGTGATAATCTGTTGTGCAAGTGTCATGTTAACGTTCCTCCTGTTCTTGAATATTATCCAGTGAAGTTTGCCCATCTGCAACATCTGGCAAACTTGCGGAATCTGGTACATCAAGCTTGCGGCGTAAAACGGTAAGCAGTACAATGATTGTAATCATCGTTGGAATCATAAATGAATTTGCTCCAAATATCAGCAGGCAGATGAGTGACACGCCCAGTCCGATCAAAGAAGAAATGTGATTGTCTTCTTTCAGCCATTGATCCATGAAGATGACAACGAACATGGCAGTCATCACAAAGCTGATTCCGTCTGTGTTAATCTTTAGTAAAGAACCGATAATACCTCCTGCCGTTGCGGAAGCAACCCAGTAAAACTGATTCAATAACGTGACGAAGAACATGAACCAGCCTTTATCTACGTCTTCCGGGATGTCAGCAGTATAATTAACGGAAAATGTTTCGTCGCACATGCCATATATCAGATAGAATTTCTTCCAGCCCAGTCCTTTGAATTTATCCAGCATGGAAAGACCGTAGAACAGGTGTCTTGCCTGAATCAGCAGCGCCATAATGAACACCTGAAGCGGTGCAAAGGGGCTAAGTAACATTTCTACAGCGACAAATTCCAGTGAACCGCCATAGATGAGCATACTCATAAACAGCGGATAGACGAAAGAAAATCCGGATGCGTTCGCATAGATTCCATAAGAAGCTCCCAGAAATATGAATCCCGTCATGATGGGAATTGTACATGGGAAAGCAGCTTTCAGAGCTTTTCGTCTCATAGTTGTAGTGTCTCCTTTAGTAAGTATTGTCGAAAAATTGTTTGATAGAAATGATTATAACACTGATCGGATTGGTAGACAATAACAGAAAATTTCTATTATTTTATATCGCTATGCGTTTGAAAGAAGCTGCCGGTGTCAGGTTCTGTAGATGACAAGAATGCAAGAGAAGCTACCAGTGGGAGTTTCTCTTGCATCTTGTCAATGAATTTGAAAAAGATAAATGTCAGGAGGTTGAATCTTTCTTGATGTTTATTCAGGCTGAACATTTGAAGATTCACGTTCTTTTAGTTCTTTCATAATCTGAGGATAGCGGTCATCCAGTTTGTATAAGAACAGAATAATAATTGCAGCAACCCAGATGAAAAGAATTCCGTACTGGTACAGATTTATGATCATTTGTTTTGCTGATTCAGGCTGGGCAGCGCCGCCGCTTGCGGAACTTATGAAACCGCTGATACCAAGCAGACTTGTAATAAGGGCAGCGGAAATACCACTTCCGATTTTAAAGCCAAGAGAGCCGCCGCCAAAGATCAGACTTTCCTGACGAACACCAAATTTCCACTCACCATATTCAATGACATCACCCATCATTCCCCAGATGATCGCAGTGATTGGAGCCTGTCCTATCGCACGGATGATGGTTACTACTGCCATCCATGCAACACTATGCTGGTTGAAAAGAAGAAGCAACTGGGCCAGGGCAGCAAGGATACATCCTGCCAGGCACAGATTACGCTTGCTGAATTTTTTAAGAAGCATAGGGCATAACAAAGCACCTGCGATAAGAGTTACGTTTTCACACATATATAAAGCACTGTACCAGGTATCATTGCCGAAAATATATTTGCAATAATATGGAGTAATAGTTCCGGCAATTGTCTGCTGGACAACAGTGATCGTTAAAAGAAGCATGGTTGCCCAGAAATAAATATTTCCTAAAAGTGATTTCAGACTTTTTACGAAACCTACTTTTTCTTTTGTCTGTATAGTAATATCATGAACGGTTTCTTTGCAGTTTACAAAACAGATGATAAGCAGGACGAAAGCGAGTGCAGACCACATCATCATTGCTTTGATCCAGGCTGCCTGATTATCGCCGAATAATTTAACAACTGGTAAAGAAAGTGTAACTGCGATCAGACGTCCAACAGGAGCAAGTGACATACGTACGATGGAGAGCATATCACGTTCGTGAGAAGAGCGGCTCATCATAGCTGATAAAGTTCCATATGGTACATTGATTGCAGTGTAACATACGGTAGCTAACAGATTATAAGTTACAAATATGTACCAGAATTGTAAGGTCACAGATGTCTGTGGAACCATGAATAAAGCAACAGAACAGATTACATAAGGAACAGACATCCACAAAATCCATGGTCTGGCTTTACCAAAGCGGGATTTTGTCTTCTCAACAAGAACTCCCATGATAACATCAGAAGTTCCGTCAAAGAAACGGGAAATTAACATTACTAATCCGACAGTGGCGATCGGTACACCGGCATAGTCGGTATAAAATAAAGTAAGTAATGAGTTGACCATTCCGGCCATTACAATGTTACATGCAGTGTCACCACAACCATAAGCAATCCTGGTGAACCAGGACAAAGGTTTTTCAGAATTATTTACCTGTTCGGTAGAGATAGCGTTTGACATAAGTATTCTCCTTTGAATTGAAAATTTAAATTGGATTTTTGCAATCGGAAACTCTCGTGAATTTTCTGAACTATTGTTGTGAATGATTCGTAAATGCATTGTTCAGATGTTTGTGTAACTACATTATGCAATAAAAAAGCAGATTTGTTAATCCCTGAAATTGTGGATAAATATTCAAATATTGCGCCTGGCAATTTTTGAATATTTTTTAACAATAATGGAGATTGTTTCCATATGTAAAATGAGGCAGACTAAAGACAACAAATCATTCAACAAAAAAGAAAAGGAGAAAAAGATATGAGATTATGTTTGAACACAGATGGTCTGGCACACCTTCCATTTGAAGAAATGGTAAAAACTTCTGCTGAGATAGGAATTGAATCATTAGAAATAGCATGTGGAAACTGGTCGAATGCTCCACATATTAATCTGGATGAAATGTTGATCAGTGCAGCTGCCCGTGAAAAATATATGGATGTTATTCATTCAAACGGCCTGGTAATAGAAGCACTGAACTGTTCAGGAAACCAGTTAGAACCAAATGAAACTGGAAAGCAGCATCAGGAAGTAGTTGAAAAGACATTTGAACTGGCGGAAATGCTGGGAGTACATAAGATTGTTATGATGAGCGGACTTCCGGGAGGCAATGCAACAGATACAACAGCAAACTGGATTACAACATGCTGGCCGATGAGCTGCCAGACAGCTTTAAAATATCAGTGGGAAGAAGTGCTGATTCCTTATTGGAAAGAGACGGTGAAACTGGCAGAGAATCACGGAATTACATCCATTGCACTGGAGAATCATGGAGCCCAGTGTGTATATAATGCAGAAACACTGCAGAAGCTTCGGAATGCAGTCGGACCAATGATAGGAATGAATCTGGATCCAAGCCATCATATGTGGATGGGCGGAGATGGCATTGAAATGGCGAAAGAACTTGGAGCAGAGGCAATCTATCATGTACATGCCAAAGATCTGCGTAAAGAAAGAGGAAGATTTGCAGCAAATGGCGGTCTGGAGACAAAATTCTTTGATGATTACAACAACCGTTACTGGAATTATGTTGCGCTCGGGTTTGGAGAAAGCGCAGAATGGTGGAAAGAATTTTTTGCAGTTCTCAGTATGATGGGATATGATGGACCGGTATCGCTGGAAATCGAAGATAAAACGATGCCGGCATTAACGGCAATTAAAAAGTCAATTGCGTTTCTTCATGAAGTAATGCCGAGAGATTTTTAGAAAACATGAATAATTAGGGAAGAAAAAGAATCTGTGAGCGATACCCAGTAAAGTGATTAAATAAACAGGGGGGATTTCTCATGGATTCTTTTTCGTTTCTAAACAATTATAAAAGTTGACTGCTGCAGGCAGGTGAACTTTATAACAAGATTAAAATGGAATTTTGCGAAAAGCGGTAGGGGTCATGCCTACACGTTGTTTGAACAAACGGATGAAGTTGGAAGTATTATCAAAGCCACAGTTTTCCGCCACTTGTTCAATAGAATCATGTGTTGTTACAAGCAGACGCTTCGCATTCTGCAGTCTCATATTGATAAAATACTGGTGTGGAGTCATACCCATATGCTTTTTGAAATAGCGGTTAAAATAAAATTTACTCAGATTAATATGCTCGGCAATTTCATCAAGAGAGAGATTCTGAGTAATATGATCTTCCATATATTGGACAGCTTTTTCGATAGATTCGTTTGCCAGGGGATGGACGCCGGAACAATTCTCCACCAGTTCGCAAAGAATCATATGCAGATAGAGGGAAATCCGGTGCTCGCTCTGGGTGCTGGACTGACCTTTTGCAATGCGGAGCATGCTGGAAAACATGCTGGAAAGAACACCGGACTGTCCATTGCGTATTAAGGCTCCCTGATTCAATTCGTAGATTAAGTTGACATATCCCACACTTGAATTACCTGTAAAATGAAAATAATGAAATTGAAGATTGTCTATTGCGCGATAACTATGTTCTTTTCGACAGTCAATAATTACAATATCGCCGGAATGTGCAGTGAAATTCTGACTATCATAGGTAACTTCCAATGTTCCAGAATCAATAAATAAAATCAAAATTGATTCCCAGTATGGATGGGTTACATGATATCTGGTATCGCAGTAGAATACTCCGATGTGCTGCAGGTAATATAAATTTTTAGATGCAAAATCTGATGGAAGCAAAAAATATATTTCGGAAGGATCCAGAATTCCCTCTTCCAGTTTGTGCATAATGATTCCTCCTTTAAGAGCTTTTTTTGAATATTTACAAGCAAGTGAAGAGATTGGTTGTAGGAAAATGATAGCATATAATAAAGGTGCAATCAAGGAACACTCTTAAAACATTAAATCAAATATTAAAAAAGGAGACGATAACAATGAGCGAAAATTATGAAGGAAGATTATGTATGGTGACAGGAGCAGCACGTGGAATCGGAAAGGCGTGTGCTATGAAATTTGCAGAATATGGAGCAGATGTGATCCTGGTCGATATTAATAAAGAATTAGTAGAAGCATCAGCAAAAGATGTAGAATCAACATATGGACATAAAGCTTATGCTTATGCAGTGGATATCAGTAACATGGAAGCATGTGAGGCATTTATGAAGGAGGTTAATGAAAAGATCGGAACCGTAGATGTTCTTGGAAACTGTGCTGGAATTACTGTATCGAAATGTATGATTGATTTGACACCGGCTGAATGGGAACGTGTCATGGGAGTAAACCTTAGAAGTATCTGGTGTCTGAGTACATTATTTGCAAAGCAGTTAAAAGAATCGGATAAAAAGAAAGGAAATATTGTCTCTATTTCATCACAGGCTTCTAAAATCGGTGAATTTGCAAATGGTGTATATTCTGTATCAAAGGCAGGAATCAACTCTATGACACAGGTACTTGGACTGGAACTGGCACAGTATGGAATCACTGTATCTGCTATTTGTCCGGGATATGTTAATACGGAGATGGTTCAGGAAGTGTTCCAGAAGCGCTCGATCGTAGAGGGAATGACACCGGAAGAATATGAGAAGACCCTAACTAAGGACGTTGCAATGAAGAGAATGTGTGAGCCGGAAGAGGTTGCAGATCTGATGGCATTCTTAGCTGGTGGACGCGGAGATTACATTACAGGTGTAACGGTTACAATTGCTGGTGGAAAAACGTTGATTTAGGTTGAGTTATAAGATTCATTATAAAAAGAGGCGATACTGTAAAGGAAACAAGTAGCGAAATGCAGAGTGTTGCATTTGCATAAATCCGTACAGTGTCGCCGCTTTTTATTGTCACGTGTTTAAAAGAAATTATCGACTGAAGAAACGGCTGCTGGTAGTTATGCTGATTATTCTTTGATATTTCCGTTCTCTATGTTTTCTTTAATGATCTGGTCTGTCACCTTATATAAAGTTTCAGAACCAAGCTGTGTTTTGCGTTGTCTTCCATAGACCTGTTCGGAAGTTACCTGATGCTCACGCCAGTCGCCTCCGCCGTTACTGTTATTGAGAAGCAATGGCTGCAGATTATCCATGGAATGGGCGAACTTGGATTCCGGTGTCTGGTAGTCTTCAAATTCGTCAAAAAGTGCAGTGAGTTCTTCTTTCTGGTCTTCTGGTAATAAAGAGAAGATCCGTTCTTTGGCGGCATCTTCACGGGCTTTCTGTGTCTTTAATCCTTCGGCATCGTAAGCGTAGGTATCTCCGGCGTCGATTTCTACGATGTCATGGATCAGGCACATGATCATAACTTTAGCGATATCGACCGGTTCATTGGCATAATCTTTTAACAGATAAGCCATGATCGCCATGTGCCAGGCATGTTCGGCATCATTTTCACGTCTTCCGTGTCCGGAGAGATGGGTCTGCCTTAAAATATTTTTTTCTTTATCAATTTCGAGAATGAAATCTAATTGCTGTTTTAATCTTTCATCCATTATAAATTCCTCCTTGTGTGCTCCGTATGAACAAACTATAAGATAGTATAACATAAAAGAAAGAGAGAAGAAAAGTAAAAACAAATAAAGCATATAAAACATATTGACTTAATAGGAAAAGAGTGCTAAACTCACGTTATCGCGAGAAAAATGAAATTCTTGTGTGAAAAATAGTGAAAGTAAATGAGTAATATCGGACTGTGAATGTAGTTCACAGATGAGATAAGAGAATAGAAAGCAGGTGCAGGAAGTAATGAAACAGATATTATGCTTTGGAGATTCGAATACATGGGGATTAGATGGAGAGACCGGAAAGCGTTTTTCGTGGGAAGAACGTTGGACGGGGATTTTACAGGAAAAACTGGCAGACCGGGATGTAAGGATTATCGAAGAAGGTCTGTGCGGAAGAACGACCATATTTGAAGATCCACTGCGTCTGGGAAGACGCGGGACGGAACTGCTTCCGACATTACTGGAGACGCATACACCGGATGCGGTTGTGCTGATGCTTGGAACAAATGATTGTAAAACCATATTCGGAGCGTCGGCAGAAGTCATCGGGAAAGGAATTGCCAGGCTACTGGATCAGATCAATCAGTACGCAGATAAGATGAAGGTTCTTGTGGTATCGCCGATCTATCTGGGAGAGAAAGTATGGCAGGACGGATACGATCAGGAATTTTCGCCTGAATCCGTGGAAGTATCGAAGAAATTAGAAGGGGTATATGAAAAAGTGGCCGGAAGATATGGCAAACGTTTCATGCGGGCGGCTGATTATGCAAGTCCGTCGGAAGCGGATCAGGAGCATATGGATGGAAAGAGTCATAAGATTCTTGCAGATGCAATTTATAGAAAATTAGAAGCAGAGATTTTGTAATCGATAGAATCAGTCGCCTTCTTTCGAATGCATGGAGAGATAGAGATATAAAAGATAAAAAACCGCTGTCAGTCAATGCTGCATTCCTTTTTCACTGAATATCAGTAAAGGAATGTAGCGAGACGGAACAGCGGCTTTTTTTACTTTGTATGAAATTCATTGTTTTTGGCTGTAACTTCAGCATCTGGTTTTCCGGTAAATAATTCCATCACAGTACTCTTCGCGTCAATGGCAGTAAACACACCTGCAAGAATGAACACAGCTCCGAGATATCCCATTGCCGGGAGCTTCTCATGCAGGAAGATATAGGAAAAGATTGCTGCAAATATCGGTTCCAGAGAGAATAAAAATCCCGTGTTTTCTGGTGTTGTATATTGCTGTACTACGGTCTGCACAACGAATCCATAAGCCGAGGACAGAAGTGCAAGTCCAAGAACTGAGATCCAGTCCAACGCGGTGTTCGGAAATATCGGGGATCCGAACACCAGCAGACCGATTACGGAATAAAGACAGGTGAAACCCTGCTGGTAGACTCCAAGCGCAAGTGGATCCACGTGTCTGGTAAAATAGCTGTTTAATACAATATTAATGGAATAACTGAAAGCCGAAAGCATGCAGAACAGCGTTCCGGGCTTTACAGAAAAGATATCTCCGCCGTTGATCAGAATCATTCCAATCAATACAATGATGATTCCAAGTATGACATTGCGTTCCGGCAGCTTGCGGGAAATAACCGCGTGGATGATCGGAACAAGCACAACGGTCGTGCTGAGGATAAATCCACTCTGTGAGGCGGTAATTGTATTTAATCCATAAAGGATGGGAGTAAGATTCGTAAAAAGCAGCAATCCTGTAATGGCACTGTAAAGTAAAAGCCTTTTATTTACATTCAGCAATCTTTTGAAAAATATAGGCACCAGGATCAGAAATGCAATTCCTGTACGCAGAGCCATCAGCATCAGAGGGGAAAGTCCCTCAATTCCAAGTTTCATAAATATATAAGAAGTGCCCCATGCCATAGAGCAGGTTGTAAGAATCAGATTGGCTTTTTTTGTCGACATAATCGGTGATTCCTCCTATGTAAGTGTTATCTTGATTTTTATTATAAAGTAGAATAGAATATAAGTAAAATTCATATTTATCATGATGAGAATAAGAAAAACTGATATAACATATGACAAGGATATAGAGACATGACGCAAAAATATGTCGTACGTTTGCATTATTAAAAAGATTCAAAGAGCGATATAAAAATAAAATGCAGGGGAGCATGAAGTGAATGAGATATTCAAAATATACAATTTTCTTAAAAGTAGTGGAACTGGGAAATTTTTCGAAAACAGCAGATTTTTATAAGTATTCCCAGTCGGCAGTCACACAGATTGTGAAAGCATTGGAAGCAGAACTTCAGATGACACTGTTAAAACGAAGTCACGCAGGCGTATGCCTGACTTCGGATGGAGAACAGATCCTTCCCTATATTCGGGAACTGGCAATGGCAGAAGAAAAAATGTGGGAAAAAGCCGGAGAGATCACAGGAATGGACCGGGGACTGATCCGGATCGGTGTATTCAGCAGTATCGCGTGTCATTATCTGCCGGGAGTGATGAAAGAATTCCGAAAATTATATCCGGGAATTGATTTTGAACTGCATACGGGAGATTATTCTAAGATTGAACAGTGGATCGCCGAAGGACTGGTGGATTTCGGATTCCTGATTCGGCCGGTGCGGACGGATTATGACACCATTGACATTATGACAGATGAAATGCTGGCGGTTCTTCCAGAAAAGCATCCAATGACAGAAAAAACAGAGATTCCATTAAAAGCATTTGAAGAGGAGTCGGTTATACTACTTCAGGAAGGCGGCAATCAGGAAATCGAAGAACATTTCAGAAAGAATAAAATTGCACCACACATTTCTTATTATTCAGGGGACGATTATGCAGTGATGTCGATGGTGGAAAACGAGCTGGGAATCGGAATACTGTCTGAACTGGTGATGAAAAGATGCGATTATCATATTGTAACAAGAAGCCTGAAGCCGGGGTTACGCCGGGAGATTGTGATCGCAGTGAAGAATGAGAAGAATGCTTCGGTAGCGGTGAAGAAATTCCTGCAATTTGTAAGAGAGAGGAAAAAACCTTGATTTATAATTCCTCTAAAGTATAATTTTATCTATAAAGAAAAATGAACGAAAGGCGGTAATAATTATGAAAAAAGATATTGGTGTCATCCCTGCAGTCTATCCTATGCCTGTACTGATGATCGGAACTTATGATGCAAATGAAAAAGTAGACGTGATGAATGTCGCATGGGGACAGATCTGCGGCAGTGATAAGATTATCCTTTTCATCGGAGAAGGAAAGAAGACATGGCTGAATATTAAAGAAAATAAAGCTTTTACGGTTGCACTTGCAGATGAAGAGCATGTTGACGTTGCAGACTTCTTCGGTATTGCTTCTGGCAACAAGATGGATGATAAATTCGAACGTACCGGTTATCATGCAGTAAAGAGTGATAAGGTACATGCTCCGGTTATTGAAGAATTCCCGGTGACGATGGAGTGTGAATTACTTGAATTCGTAGATACCGAACATATCTCCGGAATTGTAGGCAGGATTGTGAATGTAAAGGCAGATGAGAAAGTACTGGACGAAGCGGGAAAAGTTGATCCTGAAAAACTGCATGGCATCATGTTCGAGCAGTTCCAGAATGCTTATCATTCGGCAGGAAAGAAAGTGGCACAGGCATGGAATGCCGGAGTTCCGCTTATGAGATAGTGGAAAGCAGAAAGGAAGCCTTAGAAATTGCTGGAAAAATTAAAAGAACTTGGAATCAGAGATGATCTGATCTGTGAAATAAAAGAATATAGGGAAACATACCCGGTAGAACAGGAATATGGTTCAAGAATCCCGAAGCTGGAACAATTTTACTATGGAAAAGAAGTCTGGGAGCAGGCGATTACCGCAATATTGTGTGGAGAAAATATTCTGCTGGCAGGTCCGAAAGCAACGGGAAAGAATCTGTTTGCAGAGAATCTGGCGGGAGTATTCGCAAGACCGCGGTGGGATGTATCATTTCATGTGAATATGGATGCAGCTTCATTGATTGGTATGGATACATTCCGGGGAGGAGAGGTGACATTCAGACCGGGACCGGTGTATACAGCGGCAAAGGCCGGCGGATTTGCAATATTGGATGAGATCAACATGGCAAAAAGTGAAGCAATGGCAGTACTTCATGCGACACTGGACTTCCGACGGACTATTGATGTTCCGGGATACGAGCGTATGGAGTTACATCCGGCGACAAGATTCATTGCAACGATGAATTATGGATATGCGGGTACGAAAGAACTGAATGAAGCACTGGTATCCAGATTTGCAGTGATCCAGATGCCGATGATTTCAAAGGAAAGTCTGATCAAATTAATAAGAAAACATTATCCGGACATCCGGGAAGAAGGAGCAGGAGAACTGGCATCTATGTTTCTGGAATTACATAAGAAGTGTGAAAATGGGGAGATATCATCCAAGGCCTTAGATCTGCGTGGTCTCTTAGGAGCGGTCGGACTGATGGAAAAAGGACTGAATATATTTACAGCGCTGGATATGGGAATCACCAATAAAACGTTTGATACATATGAACAGACACTGATCCGTGATACGATACATGCAAGAATTTCGAAGAAAACAGAGAAGAAAGTCTTGTTTATAAGATGATAGGATGTATTTTAGGATTAAGAAAAGTGCATAGTAATAGAGTGATATGAAAGCAGTGGGTTGCAGCATGGCAGAAATAGAAGAACAGGAATTAAGGGAAGCAAAAAGAGCACGCAATTTCATATGGGCGGCGGCAGAAAATTATGAACTTGAACCACTTTTCCTTGCATTTGCACCGGACGGAACGGCAGATATGTATCTGAATCTGATCATCGGTCTGACTTACAAATGGTACGATCAGGAGAAAATAGATGATTTTTTTAATCAGCTGGGAGGAAAAGACCGGGAGCTGTATGAAGGTCTTCTTTGGATCGGACTTGAGAATGCGCTGTATCAAAAAGAAAGAAAAACAAGAGCGGCAATGGAAGATCTGCGAAGAGAGTATGCCGTGGATAATTTGAAGCGGTACAGGAATCAGAAAGAATACGCCAGGATAGAGCAGATCCGGAATGCACATTGCAGAGAAATCCTGGAACAGCTTTCTGGATTGAATATAGAAGAGGAAGAAATCCTGCATGCATTTTCCTATACGGAAGAGATGACAACAGAAGAGATTCTTGAACAGACACGGGAGAATCTTTGGAAATATTTTTCCTACCGCCCGTCAAAAACTGTGAAAAAAGAAGGCGTTTATTTTCTTCAGAAGGTTGCCGGGGCATTCCATTCTGTTGGAAAAGTGAGTGCCACATATGTACGGGCGAAGAATTATGAAGATAAAGACGCAGGCGGTGAGGGAAAAGCAGGTGTTATAGAGCGGTCAAAGCATTATCTGGTGCAGTTCTCATTAAAAAATGATCCGGAAGAAGCAAGAAAGTATGTGGAAGCCTGTTTTGGAAAGAGTATGTATCCACAGGCAGAACAGGAAAGAATAGAGCGGAAGATATGTGTGGATAAGCATAAGAACTGCCATGTGTTATTTACAAGAGGAAATTCGGCTGAGGATTCTGGAAAAAAGAAGCTTGGAAATTATGAAAAGTTATCTGTGGCGAACGTTGCAAAAAAAGAAAAAAGAGAAATCATGGAATTTCAAAAAGAATCTGCGCTGCAATACGAGCGGAATAAACAGTATTACGAGAAGAATCATGCAATATACCGGAACAGTGTAAGGAAACTTACAGAGAAATTACGCATCTGCCTGGAGACACAGGACGAGACATTTCCGGAGATGGCAATACACGGGAAGATCAATCCGAGGGAAGTGTGGAAAGCAGTCTATCTGGATAATCCAAGAGTGTTCGAACGGAAAGAAGAAGTGGAGATTCCGGGATTCTCAGTGGATATTCTGATTGATGCATCTTCTTCCAGAAAGCAGATGCAGGAACAGATTGCGGCTCAGGCATATGTCCTGGCAAAGAGTCTGGATGCATGCGGCATACCGGCACAGATTTATTCTTACTGTAGTATCCGGGGATTTACTGTGATGCGGATATTTAAAAATTATGAAGAAGAGCAGGCCGGAAATGAAGTATTCCGATATGTTGCGGCAGGAAATAACAGGGACGGACTCGCTCTGCGTGCGGCAGGACATCTGATGGAAGCAAGTAAAAAATCAAGAAGAATTTTACTTGTACTGACGGATGCGAGTCCCATGGATGACCAGAACATTGGTGAGGGAGCTTTTTATACGAACAAGGAATATACTGACCAGCCGGCAATAGAAGATACGGCAAGAGAAGTGCAGAAGTTAAAGCAAAAAGGAATTCAGGTTATAGGAATCTTCATGGGAAGTGCGAAAGCCGGAGAAACGGCCACAGAGATATTCGGCCGGGAGCTGGTACGAATTCAGAATATTAATGAGTTTGCCGGAGCAGTGGGGAGAGTGCTGGGAGAAGTGATAGAAACTTCATTATAAATGCCATGCATGCGAAAGGAGCTGCCAGGAATGAAAAGTCTTTTTTTGTGTGTCCATATGGTTTGTAAGGTGCATATATTATAAGAAAAGTATCTGGAGTTAATATTATGACCAGTCAGAAACTAGAAAATCTTTTAAACCTTGCATTGGATTCCACGGAAGATGAACGGGAAAAATCATTGAATTTAAATGTAGGTTATAATCCAATCGGCAGAGAATGGGATCTGATCATAAAATATTCCGGGAGCCTGGATCCTGTCAGAGCGATTGCATCCAGAGTAACAGAACTTCAAAATGAATATGCAATCATCCGAATTACAGAATCCAGAATCGAGATATTATCAGGGATCCCGGAAGTAGAATATGTAGAAAAACCAAAGAGACTGTTTTTTCAGGTGGCAGAAGGCAGGCGTGTGTCTTGTATCAATGCGGTACAGGATACACGTCTTTCTCTGTATGGACAGGGAATATTGATCGCAATCATAGATTCGGGAATTGATTATGCGAATGCAGATTTTCGAAATGAAGACGGAAGTACAAGGATACAGTATCTATGGGATCAGTCTCTGAACCCGGCAGAAGAAGAGACGATACCGGAAGAATATGGAATTGGTGTGGAGTATACAAAAGAGCAGATAGATGAAGCCTTAAATGAACAGACAATATCAGAACAGAGAAGGATTGTGAGAAGCCAGGATATTTCCTGGCACGGTACGGCAGTGGCAGGGGTGGCGGCAGGAAATGGAAGCAACAGTGGAGGACTTTATGCCGGAGTTGCCACGAAGAGTGAATTGATTGTTGTAAAACTTGGAAATCCTATGCAGGAAGGTTTTCCAAGAACAACAGAGTTAATGATGGGAATTGATTATGTGATAAGAAAAGCACTGGAACTTCGGATGCCGGTGGCTGTAAATATCAGTTTTGGAAATACATATGGCGGGCATGACGGAACGACACTATTGGAGCGGTATATAGATGATGTATCCAATATATGGAAAAGTGTATTCTGTATTGGAACGGGAAACGAGGCAGCCAGTGCCGGGCATACTTCGGGGAGAATTATTTCGGGAGGAGAAGAAATAGTACAGCTTGCAATTCAAAACAGACAGCCGTCGATCAGTATCCAGATATGGAAAGAGTATACAGATCAGATAGAGATTTCGATCATCAATCCATCGGGAGTCAGAGTCGGACCGGTACAGGAAGTACTTGGACCACAGCGCTTTCGGATAGGCCAGACAGAAGTGTTGCTTTATTATGGCAAACCGAGTCCATACAGCACTTCTCAGGAAATTTATATTGATCTGCTTCCGGTGGAAAGTTATCTGACGGAAGGAATCTGGCGGATTGTCTTAAGTGCCGGAAGGATTGTGACAGGACAATATGAAATGTGGCTTCCAAGTGACAATGTATTGAACCGAGGAACAGGATTCTTGTTTCCAACAGATGCTACGACGCTCACAATTCCCGCTTCTGCAAGTCGTGCAATATCCGTGGGAGCATATGATGCAAGGACATTTGCGTATGCGGATTTTTCGGGAAGAGGATTTACCAGACTTACGAATATGGTGAAACCGGATCTTGTGGCACCGGGAGTGGAAGTCATGACAACAACAGTGGGCGGAGGATATGCAGCGTTTACAGGAACGTCTTTTGCCACGCCATTTGTGACGGGAAGTGTTGCACTTTTGATGGAGTGGGGGATTGTGAGAGGAAATGATCCGTATCTGTATGGGGAGAAAGTGAAGGCATATCTGAGGCGGGGAGCGAAGGAACTGTCGGGATTTGGGGAGTATCCGAATGAAGAGGTGGGGTATGGGGCGTTATGTACAGCGCAAAGTATCCCTAAAATATGAAAAATATAAAATGTTTATATCTATTATCAGAGGGAAACTGATATAATAAGTAGTAAAATAGTTGATAATATAGAAGGAGGACGACAAATGCTTCAGGAAAGTAACCGTATAGAATTTAAAGTAGAGTTAAATGATAAACTGGAAAAAGAAATAGTGGCTTTTCTGAATAATAAAGAGGGCGGTATTTTATATATTGGAGTAGATGATAATGGAAAGCCAGTTGGAATCTCAGATATTGATTCTACACAGTTGAAGATTGCGGATCGTATAAAAAATAACATTCTTCCTTCAACTTTGGGATTATTTGATATTGTGACTGAAGAGATAGATAATATTTCAGTAATTAAAATTTTAATTTCCAGTGGGTTGGAAAAACCATATTATATAAAGAAAAAGGGCATGTCGCCAAATGGTTGTTTTACAAGAATGGGGACATCATCTCAACCAATGTCAACTGTAATGATTGATGATCTTTATAGCAAAAGGATTCATAATACATTGCGAAATATTACATCTCCCAGACAGGATCTTACTTTTGCACAATTGAAGATATATTATCAGGAAAGAGGATTGGAACTGAATGAAAAATTTGCAAATTCACTGGAACTTTTAACACCTGATGGTGAGTTTAATTATGTCGCATATTTGCTTGCTGATGAAAATGGAGTATCTATTAAGGTGGCAAAATATGCTGGAACGGA
>CAVBHX010000023.1:0-44388 GCA_963595255.1 bacterium | reverse complement strand
CCAAAGTCAGTAATCTTATTTTACTCTGAGGTATTTTTTTCTCAACCTTCTTTCTTGGAATTCCTTATATTTGAATTATACAGGAAGCTCCTACTTGTCATTTTCGTTTTTCAATCTGTCAATTATCTGATTTGCCTCCTTGATCAAATCATCCATTTTCATTTGTTCTTTTACTAATTTCTGTACTTGTTGTTCAAGAACATTTCTTACTACCTGGTTGGGGGCATCGATAATTGAAGTAATATCCGCAATTGAAAGTCCTAATTGCTGGTAAAATCTTATCTTTGCAATTCTTTCTTTCGCTTTGTCATCATAGAGTAAATGTCCGTACTTATTTCGACCTGTCGCTTTCACCAGTCCAGCATTCTCATATCCTTGAATCGCTCTTCTGGATACCTCCAATGTTTCGCATATTTCCCGCAGTGTCATACTATTTTTCCTTCCCTTTCCAGCCTATAACTGCACGCTGCGTGCAGTCAAAGACTTTTATTTGGAGTTCGGATTCTCTTATCCACTCCTCATAAAAGGGCATGTTTTTTTCGCGAATCTGCATTTGAGGTATACAGGAGAACCTGCCACCGCCAGCTTCTACTGTATACTTTGGTATTAAAAAAAGACCAGAAATCTTCTTCCCGTCTTTTCTTGCTTTTTATTCTATTTCTCTATCTCACTATCCGTTCGCTTACTTCCGCTTTTCTCCAATGCCTCCGCACCAGATAAAAAGCCGCTCTTCTCCATCCCACGGATTCCAGATACATAGGTAAATAAATGTACATCTGATTTAAATTACTCTTCCCAGACACACCACCAGTCCAATCGCCCCAACAGCCACAAACACCAGCCCGATACCGGCCGCCTTCTTCCTTTTCTCCATAACCACTACCTGCCTGCTGTCCATAGAATTCACCGGATAGTTCCTTCTTCCTATCAGATATAACAACAGTCCACTTGAATTATTCCCGTTCGCCGCAAGCAGTCCCCATAATTTCAGGTGTTTCAATCCGCGGGCGGCTGCATCGATCACCGTTAACTGATAGACCTGATAGACTGTTTCGATAGCTCCTACAACTGCGGCTGCGCCAAATATCACAGCCAGTACCATATTTCTCTCCATTATATTTTCCTCCTTAAATACGCCTGATAATCTGATAAAGCAATGCTGCTGAGCTTACAATAGCCAGACAAAATACCAGTATCAGATAATAACTCTTGTCCGGCAGGAACATGCTCAACGTGATCAACAGAATAACCGTGATAATATTAAGTATGATTGCTCCTATCAATTTTTGATTGCTTCTGACTACATTTGTGCTTTCTTCCAGATGTTCCATCATTTTTTCGTCCCCCTTCAATAAATCATCAAGACTTATGGAATAAAGGCTGCTCAACTCAATGACGCTTATAATATCCGGATAGGATTTTTCATTTTCCCAGTTTGAAATGGTCTGTCTGGACACATTGAGCTTTTCTGCAACTGCTTCCTGGGTAAATCCGGATTTCATACGAGCATCCTTTAGTTTTTTCCCAATTTCCATATCTGTATTTCTCCTTTCGGGAACATCTTTCCACATTGCGTATTTAATGTCTATCAAACTACTTTTACATCACAGTTTTTTATATCAATTTTCGTGTCAAAATTGTTTTACATCGCGTATTTAAAGGCTTTTCGAGGGGTTTTATTAGATTTTCGTATTTCTTAATCTCTTTACTCCTCCTTGAACAACCGGCCTTCTTTATAATGCTTCCGGCAAAGTGCCACATAACTCTCATTCGATCCCAGCATGATCTGCGCTCCTTCTTTTACAATCTTTCCATCCGCATACCGGGTGTTGTACTGTGCACGCCGTCCACACCAGCACACAGTCGGAACTTCCTCGATCACATCGGCAATCTCCATCAACCGTCTCGATCCCGGGAACAGACGGTTCATGAAGTCCGTCCGAAGTCCATAACAGATAACCGGAATCTCATAAAAATCTACCAGATCCGAAAGAATATCTACTTCCTCCGGTGTAAGGAACTGCGCTTCATCCACCAGAACCGCATCCACCTTCTGCCCATGGTAAAAATGTTCCTCATCTTCTTTTTTCCAGACATCTGCAATTTCTTCTAAAAATTCGTCCACATATCCTGCCGGTGCCGACAGTCCGATTCTCGACTGGATCACACGCTTTCCGTCACGATTGTCCACCTTTGGTTTCAGCAATACTGCATACTGCTCCCGTTCTTCATAGTTATAACGCACCATCAGAATATTTGCCGATTTTGAACTTCCCATTGCTCCGTATCTATAATATAATTTTGCCATTTTCCTTATCCTCTTCCTGTTTTTTTCCGTATTATTCAGCTTCTCTTGCTTGTTTTGGTATCTACAGAATTTTTATTTCTAAAGCTTCCCGTCTGTAAACTGTAACTTTGATTATACATTATCGTCTGGCATGGAACAACCATCTTGTTATCTTGCAGGGCCTTTGACCTTTTGAATAAATAAAAAATACCGGGAACAGACAAATCATTTTCCTCTGTTCCCGGCAACTGCCTAGAAAAATACACCTTTCACAAATATCTCAATCCCAATTCCGATCAGGATCACACCACCCAGAACATCTGCCTTTCCTGACAGCTTTGTTCCCAATGTCTTACCAAGATACAATCCGGTCTCGCATATCACAAATGTCACCACAGCAACAATTAATGAACAGACTACAGCCATAATCAGACCATATTCGGCGATTGTAAATCCTACAGACAATGCATCAATTGACGTTGCGATTCCCTGCATCATAAGAACTGCAAAGCTTAATTTTTTCATTTCTTTATTTTCTTCTTCGCCTTGCATGGATTCCTTGATCATACTTCCTCCGATATACAGAAGCAGGATCAACGCGATCCACGGAATGAATTTCTGAAACTGTCCGAATACCTGCACGATCGTATGCACACAGATCCATCCTACCATAGGCATTAAGAACTGAAAGAACCCATATACTCCTGCAATATAAGCCATTCTTGATTTCTTCATATGCTTTTCATTCATTCCATTTGCCAGTGAGACTGAAAATGCATCCATTGCCAGTCCTACTCCAAGTAAAGCACTGTTCATAAAGAACAAAAAATTCCAATCCATTATCATTTCCTCCAAAATTAATTTCAAATACATGGCGACAAAAAACCAGATATAACAGCTGTCTGCCATACCTGGTCCATACTTTCTTATAGATAGAGAGAGTCCACGCATAGATCTTACAGCTACACATGAGTCTCACAAATTAAAACAAGCCAGATCAGTCGATCAGTATGTTGACTTGTTGCGTTATACGCCTGTTACTCCCTCATCGGTCATTTATCATCTAAAAGAAGATAACATAATTAATAATTTTTGTCAATAAGCGACCATTTATTTCATTTTCTGTGCTATGCTGTAGACAGAGATTCCCCCGGAACAACTTTGAAAAGAATCAATAAAGGAGTCACAACAATGCCGCACTACTATATGTTCTACAAACCTTTCGGCTGCGTCACCGCCCGGCGCGACGACCGCTATCCGACGGTTATGGACTATTTTAAGGAATTACACAACGACAGGCTTTCTCCGGTCGGACGCCTTGACCGCGAGACGACCGGACTTCTTCTGATCACAGATGACGGTATCTTCAACCAGAAGCTCACTCATCCTTCCTATCACAAAGAGAAAACTTATGAATTCACCCTTCTTGGTGATCTGACACCGGATCTGGTACACAAGCTGGAAACAGGTGTCATTCTGAAGGGAGCTGATACCCTGACTGCCCCGGCAAAAATTACCGTAACCGGACACGCAGTAATGTCCGATATTCTTTCCACACTGCCGGAAGAAATCCAGAAAGATATCCACAAAAACCGTCCGGATCACCCCGTCACCTATGGGATAATTACCATCTCCGAGGGGAAGAAACGCCAGATCCGGCGCATGATGAAATCTGTTCACTGCTGTGTGATCGAATTAAAACGTATTTCCATCGGAGACATTGTACTTGATGAAGCACTTTGTCCCGGAGAGTGGAAGGAAATATTTCCTCACACATAGCGATACCGAGAACTTGCCACCGGCAACTTCTCTTGCATACTTTGGTATACAAAAACGCTTCAGGAATCTGTCACATAACAAAATTCCTGAAGCGTTTTTATTCTTATTCGATTCTGGTTCTATCCACCTTAGTTACCTGAGCTTGATGAACTACTTGAACTTGACGAGCTGCTTGAGCTTGATGAACTACTTGCGCTTGACTCAACCTGAATGCACTGATTAGCCAGCCATTCTTTTACAAGGTCATTCAGCGCAATCTCTTTCAGATCTGACTTTGATGCAGCTTTCTTTAAAGCTTTTACACTGTCATATCCATACTCTTTTGCAATCTTCTTAAGCTCTGTCTTATAAGTTGCATCATCTAACTTGATGTTCTCTTTATCTGCAATTGCCTTTGTTACCAGTGTCTGTTTTACGCTGGATTTTGCGGCTTTTGTTACCTGTTTTTCGAACTTCTCAACAGTTGTTCCCATCTGCTGCTCGATCAGGTCATCATATGACATGTTATAAGCTTTTGCAACAGACTTGTACTGAGAGATCAGAGAATCTTCAATCTTCTTTACGTCTTTTTTCGGATATTTCTTAACTTTGGTATTGTCAAGAACTTTCTGCCATGCTTCCTGCTGTAAAGTATCGTTGTATGTCTTCTCGTTATCTTCCTCGAGAGACTTCTTCACTTCTTCTTTGTACTCTTTTACTGTCTTTGATTTCTTAGATATTTTCTTTACCAGTTTGTCTGTAAGCTTTGGTGTATTCTTTTTGGAAATGGATTTTACAGTAATTGTAAATGTTACATCTTTGCCTGCAAGATCAGAACTTCCATAATTCTCCGGGAACTTTCCGTTCCAGTCAAATGTATCACCGATCTTGTGTCCGATAATACTGTCTTCAAATCCTTCGATGAAAGAATTAGAACCGATCTCCAGTGGATAATCTGTAGAAGATCCACCATCAAATGCTTTGCCATTCATCTTTCCAACGAAATCAATCGTTGCTGTATCGCCTTTTTTTACTGCACGGTCTGTCACTTCTTTTGTTGTTGCATTTTCATCCAGTACTGACTGAATCTGTGTATTCACATCATCATCCGTTACTTCGCTCGGTTTGTCAACTTTATCTACTTCAACACCTTTGTAGACTGAAATCTTAATGTTGTCATTTTCAAGACCTTTCGTCGACTGACAACCAGTCATCAAAAGAGAGACTGCCATAACACCTGTTAATAACATTGCCACTTTCTTTTTCATATCGCACCTCATTTTATCATTCATTCTAAGGTGGGAACTTTATCCCATCTGCTTTCCAAAGTATACGCTAACGCATACCACTCTGTTATATCACATTTGGAAAAACTTTCATAGCATTTTCACATATATTTCACTCTTTTATCAAAATTTTTGTTTTGAAATCACCTACTTTTCCTGTATACTTCTTGCACTCCTACCGAAACAATGTTAGAATACTTGTTATGGAATATAGAATATAGGAGGTTCATTGTGAAGACATTTACAATTGTATTATTGGTAATCCTTGTGATTTTGATCGTTGCATGTGTTGCATTATATTTTGTTGGTAAAAAAGCAGAAAAGAAACAGGCAGATCAGCAGGCACAGCTTGATGCAGTTGCACAGACTGTTTCCATCCTGGTTATCGATAAAGGTCGTATGAAATTAAAAGATGCCGGCTTGCCGGATATCGTACTCGAGAATACACCAAAGTATCTTCGCCGTTCAAAAGTACCGGTTGTAAAAGCCAAAGTCGGACCGAAGATCATGACACTTATGTGTGATGCGCAGGTTTATCCTTTGATTCCTGTTAAGAAAGAAGTCAAAGCTACGATCAGTGGTATTTACATCACAGCCGTTAAAGGTGTAAGAGGTCCTCTGGATGTACCGGAGAAGAAAAAAGGATTTTTCGCAAGATTAAGAAACAAATAAGAGTACTTAAAAACAGCATTGGAACTTATCGTTCCAGTGCTGTTATTTTTATGTCTATATTGCAGTCGGCAACAGGATCTCCGTTGATGTCCAGTGCATAATTCACGTGCACCGTGATCTTTTCGTCCTGCTCTTCGAACTGGATATCTTTGGTAAAGACTCCGATCATCATCTCTCCGTATGGTGTCTCATACTGTGTCATATTGATCTTGTCTTTCTCGAATACCATATGTGTATTCGTGATACCACTCTTGATGATTTCGACCTTCTGGTCATCCATAATTCTGACCTTGTTCTTGATGGTTCCCGGAATTCCTTCCACCAGTTCATCATAGATTACATAATGTTTTCCATTTTTCTCATAATAACTCGCAGGTGCGATCACTTCGATCGGTTCACTTCCCGGCTCGTCGCCCTGTGCCTCAATCCCAGTCACATCCTGATGCAGACCGGATATACTTAATAATACGTCTTTTGTCATATATTCTCCTAATAATCTTCAATATCAATCGCCTGTGTCTTATCTACATCGTATGGCAAGATCGAATTGGCGAATTTCTTAAACTTCTCTGCCGCATCACTGACGTAGAAGTCATATGTTGCCGGTTCTCCTGATGTATTGGCAATCTTCTGTTCTTCCAGTATTTTCTTCAGATCCATCGCCGTCTCGTACGCCGGATTTACAATATGTACTTTTTCTCCAAAATACGCCATGATCCTTGATCTGAGAAGTGGATAGTGCGTACATCCCAGGATCAGTGTATCGATCTCTGACTTTCTCATATCTGACAGATAGATATCGATCACTTCTTCTGTGATCTTATGCTTTGCAAATCCCTCTTCTACCAGTGGTACAAACAACGGACATGGTTTTCCGATGACTTCTGCCTCCGGCATAAGTTTTCGGATTTCTTTGGTATAAGTCTCGCTCTTGATCGTTGCCTCTGTACCAAGTACACCGATCTGACCGTTCCTGGTCTCTCTTACGGCAGCTCTTGCTCCCGGCACGATCACTCCGATGATCGGAATGTCGAACTCTTCCTGTACTGTCTCAAGTGCCAGCGCACTGGCCGTATTACATGCGATCACGATCGCCTTTACATTCTTTGTCTTTAAAAAACGGATGATCTGTCTGGAAAAACGGATAATGTTATTCTTCGACTTACTTCCGTATGGAACTCTTGCTGTATCCCCAAAATATACTACATTTTCATTCGGCAGCTGACGCATGATCTCTCTTGTGACGGTTAAGCCGCCCACACCTGAATCAAATACACCGATTGCCGCAGTGTTCCTGTCTTTATTTTCCACGATATTAAATCTCCTTTTATAAATACTCCACCGTATTTTATTATTGTACCGTCTTGGACGTGCATTTTCAAGAGATTTTATGTCGAAACGTCTCTTACATACTTTGATAAAAAAAGTTACCTGCCCGAAAGCAGATAACTTTTTTTATTTCTTTATTCCGATTCTGATTACAGAGCCAGCTGTTTTGCGATCTCATACTGATAATCCGGAATCTTCTTTGTCATTCCGAGTGCTTCATCAATATCGAAATCTACGTACTCACCATGTTTGTAACCTACGACACGGTTTGTCTTGCCCTCAAGCAGAAGATCTACGGCTTTTGCTCCCATGATAGAAGCATATACTCTGTCTTTACATGTCGGGCTTCCACCACGCTGCATGTGTCCGAGAATGGTAGCTCTTGTCTCCATACCTGTTGCTTCTTCAATTCTCTTAGCCATGTTCATAGAATCTCCTACACCCTCTGCATTGATGATAATGTAGTTCTTCTTTCCACGTTTTCTTGATTCCTGAATATCAGCAATGATCTTCTCTTCGTCATAATCATGCTCCTCAGGCATCAGGATCTTCTCAGCTCCGTTAGCAATACCGCACCACAGTGCAAGGTATCCGGCATCTCTACCCATAACCTCGATGATAGAACATCTCTCATGAGATGTAGAGGTATCACGTACTTTGTCGATAGCCTGCATAGCTGTATTAACGGCTGTATCGAATCCGATCGTGTATTCCGTACAGGCAATATCCAGATCGATCGTTCCCGGAAGTCCGATTGTGTTGATTCCAAAATTAGCAAGTTTCTGAGCTCCGGCAAATGATCCGTCACCACCGATGACTACCAGACCATCAATACCATATTTTTTGCAGATAGCTGCTGCTTTCTGCTGACCTTCTTCTGTACGCATCTCTGCACAACGGGCTGTCTGAAGAATAGTACCTCCACGCTCAATTGTATCGGATACGTCTCTGGCTGACAGATCGATAATTTCCTCGTTCAAAAGTCCCTGATATCCTCTTCTGATGCCTCTTACCTTCAGTCCTTTACCAAGTGCTGTACGAACAACGGCACGGATTGCTGCGTTCATTCCAGGGGCATCTCCACCACTTGTCAATACACCTATTGTACGAATTACTTTTTTGTCTGCCATGATTCATTCCTCCATTGTATTAGTTTGTTCCAATTATCTTCTAACCATTATCATTTCTCTCCGATGATATTGTACATGAATTAGTGCACGCTTTCAATGGGTTTTTCTATAACTTTTACACAACTTTCACCCAGATAATTCGTCAATCTGCTCAACAATACCTCATCTGCGGTCACATTCCAGCCCTTTGCCAGGCGTTTTACTGCTTTTTCTTTGCGACAATAGATGATAACTTCATCCATTCCTTCAGATACCTTCAATATGTCCTGCAGCATTCCTTCCTGCTGAAGATACGTCGCTTTATCCGGATACTGAAGCCATAATTCCTTCTTTGTCTGATTGAACGGAATCACCTGTTCACAGATCAGCTTGCTCGGCGCATCGTCTTCTTCGGATACACGCCCTTTGATGAATACTTTTTCTTCTTCATTCAGATACATCTGATTTTTTTCAAAATCTCTCGGGAAGATCACAACTTCGACTGATCCCACCAGATCTTCCAGTGTAATAAATGCCATAACTTTATTGGTCTTGGTATATTTGATCGTCTTATTGGTGATCATGCCGCCGACGATCTCTTTTGCACCGTCATGTACCTTTGTCCTTCCCGTCTCATCATCTATCTGGAAATCTAATGTCGTTCTGGAAATGTTCTTCTTCCATTTTTCCTCATAATCCTCCAGCGGATGACCGCTTAAGTACACACCCAGCACTTCTTTTTCAAATGCAAGCTTTGTCTCTTTCTCATACTCTCCTACATCCGGAAGTGGAATGTCGAATTCTGATTTCTGGTCATCACTTACGATGTCAAATAATGAAAGCTGTCCGGTCATGGAGTATTTCCGCTCACGGTTCACCTGATCCAGGATCTGTACATAAACTACCATAAACTGCTTTCTTGTACCACCCAGACTGTCAAATGCTCCGGATTTGATAAAGCTTTCGATCGTGCGTTTATTGACTTCTTTTCCTGACAGACGTTCGATAAAGTCTTTCAGGTTGCTGAATTCTCCTCCATTTTTTCGTTCCTGGATGATCGACTCGATCACTGGCTTTCCGATACTCTTGATCGCCGCCAGACCATAACGGATATTGCCGCCGTCAACGGAGAAGCTTCCTTCTCCTTTATTAATATCCGGCGGAAGAATCTTAATTCCCATCTGTCTGCAACTGTAAATGTACTCTGATACCTTTCCCGGATTGTCGATCACAGAAGTCATAAGTGCTGCCATGAATTCTACCGGATAGTAATATTTTAACCAGGCAGTCTGATATGATACCACCGCATAGGCTGCCGCATGTGATTTGTTAAATGCATATTTGGCAAAATCGATCATTTCATCATAAATCTTATTCGCCGTCTTCTCGTCGATTCCGTTGGCAATACAGCCCGGCACGCCTTCGTTCGGATTACCATATACGAAATTCTGGCGCTCTTTCTGCATGACATCGCCCTTTTTCTTCGACATCGCTCTTCGCAGAAGATCGCTTCGTCCAAGCGTATATCCAGCCAGATCACGCACGATCTGCATAACCTGTTCCTGATATACGATACATCCATAAGTCGGTGCCAGGATTGGCTCTAACTGCGGGCAGTCATAAGTGATGCTATCCGGATTGTTCTTTCCCTTGATGTACTGCGGGATGAAATCCATCGGTCCCGGACGGTATAAGGAGATACCGGCAATGATATCCTCCAGATTCTGCGGTTTCAGTTCCTTCATGAAGTTCTTCATTCCGGCACTTTCAAGCTGGAATACGCCATCGGTCTTTCCTGTTCCGATAGACGCCAGAACTGCTTTATCGTCATAATCGATTTTATTAATGTCTATTGTCTTACCGCTGCTGATACTTGCCAGACGCTCTGCATCCTGTATAACAGTCAGGGTACGCAGACCCAGGAAATCCATTTTCAGAAGCCCCAGTTCTTCCAGTGTTGTCATCGTAAACTGTGTCGTCACTGAGCCGTCCGATCCAAGAGACAATGGCACGAATTCTTCGATCGCACGCTGACCGATCACAACTCCCGCTGCATGCATGGATGTATGTCTCGGAAGACCTTCCAGTCTTCTCGACATATCGATCAGTTCCTTAACCTGTTCATCTTCCTGATACAGTTTCTTGAATTCCGGATTCATCTTCAGTGCCTTATCAAGCGTAATATTCAGCTCTGTCGGCACCATCTTTGCAATGCTGTCTACAAATGCATACGGAAGGTCCATGACACGTCCTACGTCACGGATGACTCCACGTGCTGCCATCGTACCGAAAGTTACAATCTGTACCACCCGGTCCGCACCATATTTTCTGCCTACGTAATCGATGACTTCCTGCCGTCTTTCGAAGCAGAAGTCTACGTCAATATCGGGCATGGATACACGTTCCGGATTCAGGAAACGTTCGAACAGAAGCTGATATTTGATCGGGTCGATACTTGTAATTCCCAGACAGTACGACACGATACTTCCGGCCGCCGATCCTCGCCCCGGTCCGACCTTGATCCCCTGTGTTCTTGCATAATTAATGAAATCCCACACAATCAGGAAGTAATCTACATATCCCATGGATTTGATGACCGACAATTCGTATTCCAGACGTTCTTTCAACGAATCATCCCCGTCCGGATACCGTTCTTTCAATCCGTCAAAACAAAGTTTATTCAGATATTCCCAGGAAGTATATCCTTCCGGCACATCATATTTCGGCAGTTTGGTGACACCGAATTCAATCTCTACATTACAGCGGTCTGCAATCTTCTGCGTGTTCTCCAACGCCTGCAGTGCATATGGAAATAACTGCTTCATCTCTTCTTCGGACTTAATATAATACTGGCCGCCTTCGTAGCGCATACGATCTTCATCCGCCAGCTTTTTACCCGTCTGGATGCATAACAGAATGTCATGCGGTTTTACGTCTTCTGCGTAAGTATAATGCACGTCATTCGTCGCAACCAGTTCGATCCCTGTCTCCTGTGACATACGGAGCAGTGACTGGTTCACGATCTGCTGTTCCTGCATTCCGTGATCCTGTAATTCCAGGAAGAAATTTCCTTTTCCGAAAATGTCCTGATACCTTAGTGCTGCTGCCTTTCCTTCTTCATACATGCCGCGCAGGATATTCTTCTGTACCTCACCGGCCAGACACGCACTGAGCGCAATGATTCCTTCATGGAATTCCTGCAACACTTCCAGGTCTACTCTTGGTTTATAATAATAGCCTTCCGTAAATCCTCTGGACACGATCTTCATCAGATTATGGTATCCCAGATCATTTTCCGCCAGAAGCACCAGATGATAATAACGGTCATCCCCGCTTCCGACAGCTTCTTTATCGAATCTCGATCCCGGTGCAACATAGACTTCGCATCCGAGGATCGGCTTAATCCCTGCTGCTCTTGCCGCACGGTAAAAATCGATCACACCATACATGACACCATGATCCGTGATCGCCACGCTGTTCATCCCGAGTTCTTTTACCCTGGCTACACACTCTTTGATTTTATTTGAACCGTCCAACAGACTGTATTCTGTATGGACGTGGAGATGTGCAAAGCTCATAGCTTTCTCCTTTCCTGTTTTCGTATACAGAGAACCTGCCACTTACAGCTTCTCTTATATGCCTTAGTACAAAAAAGGTGCTCCCGTCAGGGAACACCCTTTCAAACATTCATGTTTGTCTTAATCTTCTTTTCCACTTCCAAGAAGCATGAATTTTACAAGTTTATCGATATCCTGTGGCTCATGAGCAACGATTTCCAGTTCCGGAATCTCTCCGTTAGAGAAAATGTTTGCCATAGATACATACTGAGATAATTTTGACTTTAAGTTCAGTCTGTCACCTTCGCCTGTTACAAGTTCAACTTTTCCTTCACAAGAATCAACTACTTTGAAAAATCCTTCGATATCTGTAATGTTCTGTACTTTCATTTCTCATTCTCCTTTTTAATCATCTTATTCTTATCGCTTTTATTATACCTTATTTCTTTCTCATTTCAATATTCTTTTCAGAAATTTTTATATGTCCTTCTTTAAGAAGTCTTCCAACGGCACGTTTGAATGCATTTTTACTTAATCCGAATTCCTGTTTGATTACTTCCGGATCTGCTTTATCGTTAAATGGAAGCTTTCCACCGTATTCTTCCATACGTTTCATGATCATCGCCGCATCGGCATCCATCTGAAGAAATGCTTTCTCTCTGACACTTAAGTCAAGCTTTCCGTCTTCTCTTACTTTCAGGACTCTGGCGGATACACGGTCTCCGACTCTTAACCTGCCAAATGCTTCTCTCTTCGGGATCAGTGCACTGTAGCAGTCATCCACTGCCACGAACACTCCGAAGTTATCACTCGTCTCGTAAATGATTCCTTCTACATGATCATCTTTTTTATATGGAGAATCTGTACGAAGCTTTTCGTATACTTTCATTGTCGCACAAAGTCTTCCGGACTTGTCCACATACAGTGCGACAAGCACTTCATCACCTTTTTTTACTTTTGCAGTCTGTTCTTTGAACGGAAGCAGAAGGTCTTTTTCCAGTCCCCAGTCAAGGAACGCCCCGATTCTTCCGGTATCTGCAACTTTCAATACTGCCAGTTCATCTAACGTGATCTTTGGCTCCTGCGTTGTTGCGATCAGACGGTCAGACGAATCTTTATATAAAAATACTTCTACAGGATCTCCGACTTCTACATCTTTTGGTACCTGTTTTTTCGGAAGCAGGACTTTGTCATCTTTATTTCCAAGATATACCCCGAACTCTACTTCTTTAACGATCATCAATCTTCTTTTCTTTCCTAAATAATCTGTTAATCCCATATTTTTCCTCTCTGTTTCCTTTTCTCTTTTTCCAAAGTGTATATGTTTTCTTATTGTATCAGCATCCATATAAGAATGTCTATGCAAACTTAAATTCGATCACTGCATACGGTCTGGCCTTTTCATTGCAAAGCTCTATAACCGTTCTGTCCTCTTCTATGGCAATCCTTGGATAGATCACATCACCATATACCGCTGATTTCTTATATTCCACACGCATCTGGTGCACTTCTTTATCTTTTGGCAATGATTCCAGCGCCATCTGTACATATTGGCAGTTGTTGACATGCTCATTCGTATCAATATGATATCTGCGTACCGGAAAACTTTCCAGTTCTTTCGTCTCTTTCGGAAGTGCGATTTTTCTTGATTCATATTCCATCTCATACGGATCTCCTACCCCGTATGGTGCAATCTCCGATTCTTCCGGTCTTGACGGACGTCCCTTTTCCATGTCCATATATACCCACAGCGAATTTGCATACGCTACATCTTTTCCTTCACTGTCTGTCATACAGAAATTACGTTCTCCAAACAAACCGTTAAAGTCCGTCGCCCATGTACTTGTCTGTATCTTTTCACCGATCTTCGGATAACGTTCTACCACTACCTGCCAAGATGACAGGATCCATGCCCGTTTTTTTTCGCTGCAGTGTTCGATTCCAAGTCCCAGATCTTCTGACTGGAATGTACTGCAGTCCTGAAAATAATTTACGATTCCCGGCAGGGTAATTCTTCTGGTATGATCCACTTCACTGAATCGTATTCTTCCATCTATCGTATATTGATTGTCTCTCATTTTAGTCTGACTCCTTTGCATGATCTTTTCCGAAGAAAAACCACTTTATCTTAAATTCTGAAGTGGCCGTTACCATTTCATATTCTTCTGCACTTAATGCTTCTTTCAGTTCTTTCTTTCCATCTTCATCTACCACTGCACAGGTTGCATTGGTAAAACACAGATTTGGATAAAGTACACACCACCAGTTATGTCCATTTCCCTTCCCAAGTACAATTCTCAGTGCTTCGTAATTTCCCTCGGGAAAAATGATATCTCCATACCGTTTGTCCGGAAAATAGCAGGTGGTCACCTCCGCTTTCGCCCGGTATGATACTTTCTCTTTTTTCAATATTTTATCTGCTGTATCCGTCAGTTCTTTTTTGTGGGTCAGGGTCCATGCCTTTGTCGCCTTTGCATTCCTTCTTTCGGCTCTGGTCATATGTGCTTTCATATACTTTAGAACCGCATCCCGCACTTTCAGTTTGATTCTCTGATCATTTGCACTGTCACTTTCTGCAATCACATGAAAACGGAAGACTTCTTTGGCCAGTGACTGCTGTGTATCGCTAAGTTCTGCATGTACAATTTCCATACGCCGGTTCATAATGCCCGCTGTCAGTACGAACGATATCAGACAGGCTATGAGCAGGCAGATCGTTTCTCGTTTCATCTATGTATCCCCTTCCTGTATACTGCATTTTTCTGATACAGGAAGTCTTGACACAGCTTATCTTATCTATACACTTTTACAGTCTTTTAATTCTGTTTTGTGCGGATCACATCGATCACAGTGGTCACCTGGTTATCAATATGTTTACACATAATATCTGTTGCCGCCTTCTTCTCACCTTTACTGATGTATTCTATGATTGCGGCATGCTCTGCGATCAGCTGCGGATGTGCTTCTTCACGTTTCAGATATTCCACACGATAACGATACATCTGTTCTCTTAAATTATTCAAAAGCTGGATCAGTTTCTGATTGTCTGTTGCCATATAGATAATGTCATGGAAACGTACATCTGCTTCAGCGATCTCTGTAATATCTTTACTCTTTAAGATCTTCTTAAAATCTTCCGCAGCTTTCTTCATCTCTTCGATCTCTTCTTTCGTGATCTTATCACATGCAAGCTGCACAGCCAGTTCTTCCAGTGCTTTTCTTACTTCCAGAACGTCCCGCATATTCTTTTCTGTGATTTCTGCTACCTCAGCTCCTTTTCTTGGAATCATCAGTACCAGGCCTTCCAGTTCCAGTTTGCGGATTGCTTCACGGATCGGGGTACGGCTTACTCCGAGTTTGTTTGCAAGCTGGATCTCCATCAGTCTTTCTCCCGGTTTTAACTCTCCTCGCAAGATCGCCTGTCTCAAAGTATTGAACACGACATCTCTAAGTGGCAGATATTCATTCATATTTACTTTAAAATTCGATTCCATGCTTATTTCCTCCTTGCATTATGTATGCCGGTCACATACACCTGCTTTGCCAATTGCTTTTCTCTTATCTTTGCTGCTGCTTTTCTTGCTTTCTCTTTGCTGTCATAAATTCCAAAAACGGTCGGCCCGCTGCCACTCATCATAGCATTCAGAGCTCCCTGTTCTTTCATTACATTCTTGATCTGTTCAATAACCGGATATTCTTCGATCGTTACCTTTTCCAGTACATTTCCCATGCTCGAAGCAACTTTTTCGATATCATGAGCCTTCAGTCCGTCTATAATACCATCAATATCCGGATGATCCTCTATCTCATGCGAATCCAGTTTTTCATAGACCAGCTTCGTCGATACACTGATCGGCGGTTTTGCGATCAGTACATGACATTTCGGGCAGGCCTGAAGTGGTGTCAGTATCTCTCCGATCCCTTCCGCAAGAACAGTTCCCCGCATAACGCAGTACGGAACATCCGCTCCTAATGTCACTCCTCTTTCCATCAGTTCTTTCTGTGAAAGACCAAGTGAAAACATACGGTTAATCCCGAACAGAACTGCCGCTGCATTCGAGCTTCCTCCTGCCATTCCTGCTGCCACCGGTATGTGTTTATCAAGGGTGATCTTTACGCCCTCTTTTACGTCGAACTCTTTCATCAGAAGGTCTGCTGCCTGATATGCCAGGTTATTCTCATTCACCGGCAGATAAAAAAGATTCGTCGACAACTCTATTCCCGGCTTTTTCGTCTTTTCTATCCGGATCTGGTCGTACAGGTACACGGTCTGCATCACCATACGTACATCGTGATATCCGTTCTCTCTCCGCCCCAGAACATCCAGACCCAGATTGATCTTTCCAAGTGCCTTCAATTCCATTTTATCCATTCTATTTGTCTCCTTACATTTTGTATACAATGTGCTTATAGTATACTCAAATTTTGCTTAAAAATCAATATTTTATCGCCTTTATTTACATCTTCTTTTTCCATATGATTCACTTCTTTTATATTTTCCACAGTCGTATTATATTTTTTCGCCAGATTCCACAATGTATCCCCGTTTTTCACAAAATATCCCACAATGCCGGGTCTGTTTTCCAGCTCCTCGGTACTCATCGGGGTGAACTTTGCGGATTCAATATTTTGCACCATAACAGGCTCTTTCTGGAAGCAGTTGAATGCCAGCACAGCCTTTACTTCCACCTCTCCGTTTCCCATAAGTCCTACGGAAAGCTGCTCAACTGTCCAGTCCAGTTCTTCTGCTTCAGGTTCTCCGCCCCCATTCTCTAAAAGATATGTAAACGGCACCATTCCCTGCCATACACCAAACGGCATCTGATCATCTTCCCTGACATACAAAAACATCAGATGAAGAACACCTTCGATATGGATTCCATCTGCTTCTGCTTTTGTAGATTCCGGCTGTATCTTTCCTTTACAGTAACAGATCTGAAGAATATTGTCTTTTAGTTCCGGAAGTGTCAGTTCTTCGGCGATCCGGCATTTTGAATGGTTCTGAAGCTTTAAGCGGAAGCACTTCTTTTCCTTTATATCCGGAATGCAGACATGATCCAGCATATACATATCTTCAAGAATCTGGATTTTTTCTTCTTCATATACAACAAGACGTACTTCCAGTGTCGCCTCTATACCAAGAATACGCATTTCCCCGTTTTCATCCATGCGGGCTTCGACATTCACATCTGTAAGATTCAGACTGGCCTGATGATACATTCCCGGCACAGTCCCCATACATTCTATCCTTCCCTCATATGGAACCGTCCTGTTTATCCAGTCTGTCTTTTCTTCCACACTTTCATAGAGGCAGAATATATTCAGTTCCCCCTGTATCAGGAGTTCATCCGTTCCAATCTGTGTATCTGCTTTTCCGCCTGTCACATCCGTCCAAAGAATCGTACCGATATTCTCTTTTGTCCCGCTAAGAGACACCTCTTCTTTAATCCGGTACGTATCCTTTCCTGTTGCAAATACCTTCAGAAGTTCTTCTTCTTTTGTCTTTTTAAATACAGGATTTTCTCCTTCTACATCTGTTGTGAGTTCTTCTCCCACACATTTTTCCATTCCGATCGTAATCTCTGCAAGTGTCTTGATATTCAGTTTTCTTGAATGGATTACCGTTACCGTAAGATCAACATCTGCTGTCTTTAGTACCAGATTTCCATCCGGCTCCTGTTCAAGATAGATCATTTCTTCAAATGGGATCCTTCCTTCCAGGCTTGCAGGCTCCGGTATCGTTTCATCTGCAGTATACAAAACTCTGAATTCCAGTTTGCCTGTCACTTTCAGATAATTTTCTATCTGTTTCATCTCTTCTACCTGTAATGTCCCGTCACTTATTATAATCCTGCCTACATCCTTCTTTGCATCCGGAACATTATAATCATCATCAATATAGAACTGGTCATTTACCATCTTTCCGTTCTGAAAAGTACGGATCTCTTTTTTTAAATACTCCATTGACACTTCCTGCCTCCTCTTATTCATATATGATCTGTTTATCCGTATATGGTATCTTTATGACAATATATGGATATGTCTTTTTCTTATGCGTCTTTTCTTTCTTCTGTGGTCCGAGAAGTGTTGTACGTATGACCACTGTATGTTCCGTCTCATAACACTCATTCACTTCGATGCTGTATCCGGTCGTTTCCTGCCGTCCGTATCCTCTTACTATATAAAGGTATCTGCCTTCATTCCCCGTATCTGCATAACTGATCCACATCTCCGACTTTTCGGCTTCTGCAATCTCTTCTTTTAATTTTTCGGGGATTTCTTCTTTCTTTACGATCTCATATTCTATCTCTCCTGTTTTCTGTTCTTTTAACGTGCCAAAACTACAGCCGGTAAACAGCAACATCACTGCGACGACTGCCGCGGTCCATCTTCTTTTTTTCATGCTGCCCTTCTTTCTGACACTTCTATTTTCTCTTTACTATCTTACACACTATGGGTGTAAAAAATGCCGGATTTATGCTATCATAGAAAATACACAGAGAACCTGGCAGCCATTACAGAATCTTTGACAACTGGCAGTTTCTCTTGCATACTTTGGTAGCAAAATGAAAATAAAGGAGATTAATTATGATAAAACTTATTTTTGTCGCCTTATTCGTAGTTCTATTTCTGATCATCGGTATTCCGGTTCTTGGAATTGAATGGCTGATCGGTAAAGTCAGCAAAAAAACTATGGATTATTCCAGTCTGCGGCTGGTTCAGTGGGCATTTAAGATGATCATTAAGCTTGCCGGTATCGAACTTACCGTGATCGGAGAGGAGAATATACCGGAAGGACCGGTTCTTTATATCGGAAATCACAGAAGCTACTTTGACATCGTTATCACTTACGCCAGATGTAAGAATCTGACCGGTTATATTGCCAAAAAGGAGATGCTTTCTATCCCACTTCTTCGCACATGGATGAAACGCCTCTATTGCCTCTTCCTTGACAGGGAGAATCCAAAAGAAGGACTGAAGACCATCCTGCAGGCAATCGATTATGTAAAACACGGTATTTCCATCTGCATCTTCCCGGAAGGCACCCGGAATAAAGGGGAAGAATTATCCTTACTTCCGTTCCACAACGGTTCCTTTAAGATCGCAGAAAAGACCGGCTGTCCGATCGTACCGATGAGTCTTAATAACACCTGTGATATTTTCGAAGGACATTTCCCGTTCATCAAAAAGACTCATGTCATCTTAGAATATGGCAAACCAATCTATCCGAAAGAACTGGATAAAGACGAGAAAAAGCGTATCGGAGAATATTGCAGTAATATCATCAGTGAAACCATTCATAAGAATCAGGCACTTGTATAGTGCCTGGTTTTTTTCTTTTACATTTATTCCCTTAAGTGCTATAATAAAACGGTATAACTAAAAAAAGAAATGTACTGCAAACAGCAGTAAAAAGGAGTTTGAAAATGAGCAAACGAAATCTTACCTTGCTGACAGATCTGTACGAACTTACTATGATGCAAGGATATTATGAAAAAGGGCAGAACGAAAAGGTCATCTTCGATGTATTTTTCCGCCAGAACCCTTGTAACAACGGATATTCTGTATGTGCAGGTCTTGATCAGGTAATCGATTATATAAAGAATCTGCATTTTACTTATGATGATGTAGACTATTTAAGAGGTCTTGGAATCTTCAAAGAAGATTTCCTTCATTATCTGAGCGGCTTCCACTTCAGCGGTGACATCTATGCCATCCCGGAAGGAACGGTCGTATTTCCGAAGGAACCTCTTCTGAAAGTGGTTGCTCCGATCATGGAAGCACAGCTTGTTGAGACGGCGATCCTGAATATCATCAATCACCAGTCTCTGATCGCAACCAAGACTTCCCGTATCGTATTCGCAGCCAATGGCGACGGTATCATGGAATTCGGCCTTCGCCGTGCCCAGGGACCGGATGCAGGATTATACGGTGCGAGAGCAGCGATGATCGGCGGATGTGTCGGTACTTCCAATGTACTTGCCGGACAGATGTTCGACGTTCCTGTTATGGGAACCCACGCGCACAGCTGGATCATGAGCTTCCCGGATGAGTACACCGCATTCAAAACTTATGCAGAGATGTATCCGGACAATTGTACACTCTTAGTTGACACTTACGATACTTTAAAATCCGGTGTTCCGAATGCCATCCGCGTATTCCAGGAATTTAAAGACGCCGGAAAACCTCTGATCAAATACGGAATCCGCCTGGACAGCGGTGACCTTGCATATTTATCAAAAGAAGCCAGAAAGATGTTAGACGAAGCCGGATTCCCGGAAGCTACCATCTGTGCTTCTAACGATCTGGACGAGTTCCTTCTCCACGATCTTAAGATGCAGGGGGCAGCCATTGATTCCTGGGGTGTCGGTACCAATCTGATCACTTCCAAGGATTGTCCTTCATTCGGAGGTGTGTACAAGCTTGCAGCCATCCAGAATGAAGAAGGCGAATTTGTTCCTAAGATAAAAATATCTGAAAATACTGAGAAGATCACCAACCCTGGCAATAAGACAATCTACCGTATCTACGAAAAAGCAAGCGGAAAGATCAAAGCTGATCTCATCTGCTTTGCCGATGAAGTCATTGATCCAAAACAGGATCTGCTTCTCTTCGATCCTATGGATACCTGGAAGAAGACCAAGCTTGCCGGTGGTACTTACACCGTACGTGAAATTCTCTTACCAATCTTCAAGAACGGCGAGTGCCTCTACAAATCTCCTACATTAAAGGAGATCGCAGCATACTGCCGTGAGGAGAAAGATACGTTATGGGACGAGACCAAGCGTCTCTTCTACCCGCACAGAGTTTACGTGGATCTTTCCCAGAAACTCTACGATGTAAAACAATCATTACTTGATCAGATGACTATGACAGATTAAAGGAGGACTTATCGATCATGAAAATTATAGTATTAGCAGGCGGACTCAGTCCGGAAAGAGATGTATCCTTACTTTCAGGAGCCGGAATCTGTAAAACTCTCCGTGAAATGGGACATCAGGCATTCCTTCTGGATGTGTTCTTCGGCCTTCCATGCGATTCTGATAAATTAGAAGAAGTATTCGACCGCCCGGACGGCGGACTTGAGATTTCCAAAGGAATCTCTACTTCTGTACCGGATCTTGATGCACTGCGCAAGTCACGTCCGGACCAGTCACCTTCCGAGATCGGACCAAATGTCATTGAACTCTGCCAGATGGCTGATATCACATTCATGGCACTTCACGGTTCCATCGGTGAAAACGGAAAACTCCAGGCAACATTCGACAACCTGGGAATCAAATATACAGGACCAAACTCTCTTGGATGTACACTGTCCATGAACAAACTGGTTACAAAACAGATCTTCAAGACCAGTGGTGTTCCGACTCCAAGAGGAACTTCCCTGACAGCTAAGACAAAAGATACCCCTCTGGGCGAGCTTGGTTACTATCTTCCACTGGTTGTAAAACCATGCTCTAACGGATCTAGTATCGGTGTATACATCTGCCACACAGAAGAAGAATATTACGATGCGATCCACAAATCCTTCGATGTTGACAACACAGACGAAGTTGTCATCGAACCATTTATCAAGGGCCGTGAATTCGCCTGCGGTATCCTTGCCGGAAAAGCTCTTCCGCTTGTTGAGATCGTTCCAAAGGACGGACTCTTCGACTATGCGAACAAATATCAGGCAGGCGGCGCTTCCGAGATCTGTCCTCCTGTATCTCTCGATGAAGAGACGCAGGAATTGATCCAGCGTGCCGGAGAACGTGCATTTGAAGCACTTCGCATGGATGTATATTCCCGTGCCGACTTTATCGTATCCGATGCAGACGGTGAATTCTACTGTCTGGAAATGAACGCCCTTCCTGGAATGACAGCAGCAAGCCTTCTTCCGAAAGCTGCCAAGGCTGCCGGATATGAATACAGTGAACTTTGCGAGGCTATCATTCAGGAATCTATAAAAGCCCGCTATTAAGGAGGATGAAGATCCATGAAAAATCTTTCAATTGAAAATATAACCAAGGCCTGCAGAGGTACCTTCCATGGTGATGAAAGTATCCTCAACCAGGAAGTATCCGGCGTCGTGATCGACAGCCGGAAGGTGCAGCCTGGTTACTTATTTGTTGCCATTGACGGAGAACGTGTCAATGCACACAAATTCATCCCGGATACTGTAAAAGCCGGTGCCATGTGTGTCGTATCCCACGAAGATCTCGGTGAGACAGATTTTCCTTATATCCTGGTAGAATCCACAGGCCAGGCACTGCTCGACATTGCCAAGCTTTACCGAGATTCCTTCGATATGAAAGTTGTCGGAATCACCGGAAGCGTCGGAAAGACCAGCACCAAAGAGATGATTGCATCCGTTCTGGCTCAGAAATATCATGTACACAAAACACTTGGCAACTTCAATAACGAATGGGGACTTCCGATCACCATCTTCGATATGCCGGAGGACACAGAAGTTGCGGTCCTTGAGATGGGTGTCAATCATTTCGGTGAGATGCGCCGTCTCTCTTCTGTAGCCAGCCCTGACATCTGTGTGATCACCAATATCGGTATCGCACATCTGGAATTCTTCAAGACAAGAGAAGGAATCCTTCAGGAAAAATCGCAGATGATCCAGGATATGAAGAACGGTGGTTCCATTATCCTGAATGGTGACGATGACCTGCTGTCCAAAATGAGTCCTGTCAAAGGTGTGACTCCTGTCTTCTTCGGAATGGGAGACAACTGTGCATTTCGTGCTGACAATATCGAGCCACAGGGACTTCGCGGAACTTCCTGCACCATCACATTAAAGGATGGCTCTTCTTTCGACTGTCTGGTTCCTGTACCGGGTATTCACATGGTAAGCAATGCTGTTGCAGGTGCTGCTGTCGGATACACACTGGGACTGACTGCTGATGAGATCAAGGCCGGCATCGAATCCCTGCCTTCCATTCCTGGACGTAACCACATCATCGAGACCGATCATATGATCATCTTAGATGACTGTTACAATGCCAACCCAATCTCCATGAAGGCTTCCATTGATGTCCTTAACATGGCAATCGGACGTAAGGTTGCAGTTCTTGGTAATATGGGAGAACTCGGTGACACTGCAGAGGCACTTCATGCAGAAGTCGGTACATACGCAGCCGAACAGAATATAGACCTTGTCTGTGGAATCGGTGATCTGGCACGCTCTCTGGTAGAAGAAGCGTCCAAAGGTGCGAATACAGAGGCACTCTGGTTTGCAGATAATGAAAGCTTTATCCAGGCTATACCTGACATCATCAAAGATGGAGACAATGTTCTGGTAAAAGCTTCTCACGGAATGAATTTCCCACAGATCGTTCACGCTCTGGAAGAATTATAGATTTAAGGAGAACATATTTATGGATTATCAGATTCTCGCCCTTGACCTGGACGGAACTCTTACCAACTCCAAAAAAGAAATTACACAGCCGACCCTGGAAGCTCTGATCGAGATCCAGGAGGCCGGAAAAAAAGTTGTACTCGCCAGCGGCCGCCCGACACAGGGCGTTATGCCGCTGGCCGAACAGCTTCATCTGGAAGATTACGGAAGTTATATCCTTTCCTTTAACGGCGGCCGCATCACAGACTGCCGGACGAAACAGGCAATCTACAACAAGATTCTTCCTGTTGATTGTATTCAGGGAATCTACGAAACGGTCCGAAAATACGCCAGCCAGGGGATTGATGTCCTGACTTATACCCCGGAACATATCTTATCCGGTATCAAATCCAACCAATATACAGAACTCGAATCCCGCATCAATCAGATGCCTGTCATTGACGCAAGTGAGAACTTTCTGGACTGCGTTCCGGATGATCCGAATAAATTCCTTGTAACCGGAGATCCGGCTGTATTAGATCAGATACGCAAAGAACTGAGTAAACAGTTTCATTCTTATCTTTCGGTCTACTGTTCCGACCCCTTCTTCGTAGAAGTTATGCCAGCCGGAATCGACAAGGCGCATTCCCTGCTTAAGTTATTAACGAGTATCGGACTGACCACTGAACAGATGATCTGTTGCGGTGACGGATATAATGATCTGACGATGATCGAAACTGCCGGTCTTGGCGTGGCTATGGCAAATGCTCAGCCTGCAGTACGGGAGACGGCAGATTATATTACGAAATCGAATGATGAGGATGGGGTACTGCATGTGATTAATGAATTTATGCGGTGATTTCATTTATTAACTTTAATTGGCCCCTCGGTCCTTGAAGAAAACAGTATAAAGTGGTTCTTGTTCAGGTTCCATGCTCTAAGAAAAACTAAGAGAGCCAGAATCCCCTAAAGACAAAGGAATTACGTTCACAACTCACCCCTTCGGGGCTCAGACAGGTTCACTACATTCCTTTAACGGGGATTCTGACTCTCTAACTTTTTCTAAGAGCACTCCACATTCACTAGAACCACTTTATACTGTTTTCTTCAAGTCGTGACTGGCTGCGGAAAGTTTATAAATGAAATACCGGGAGTGTGTGGCCTGGTGAAGACCACCACTGTGCACTATCTAATAAAACTCTTAAAAAGTCCACTATATGACAGATAATACAGCAACCTCCCGGTACCACAAAGGTTACGCTTCAGGCACTTAATTCTTCAGGCATTCGATACACACGGAATAAAAGTTGGGAAGTCTTTCCAGTGAATGTGGAGAAGGCGTTGGTAATAGTTAAGGGTCAAAATTCTGCGTTAGGTTTTCAAAATTTGCTTGTTTGAGCGTATGCGAGTTGCAAATTTTGAAAGCCTGCTTTTAGCAGAATTTTGACCCTTTAGTATTACCCGCCGACGGAACCTGAACAGGAAAGACTTCCCAACTTTTATTCCGGTCCGGGTAACCGACAACCTGCTGAATTAAATACCCACTCCCGAATCAAATTCCGGGATGAAGCTTTCTTTTGCGGCTTCTCCTTCCTGGATGAAGCCGTCTTCCATTCCAAGTTCCAGTGCGTAATCTATAACTTTTTCGTATTCTCTTTTTGTAACTTTACGGCTGAGTAATGGATCTCCTGACACTTGCGGCATTGGAGTGTATTGATTCATAATGCTGATCAGGATCTGGTCTTGATAGGTTTCGAGCAGATATTTTATGACTGCTTTAGAGTTTTTCACATGTCCCGGAAGTACCAGATGTCTTACGATCACGCCTTTTTGTATCATACCGGTGTCTTTATCAATCTGAATGTTTCCCGTCTGATGCAGCATTTCTTTTAAGGCTGCTTTCGCATATTTTGGATAATCGGGTGCCCCGGAATATGCTGCCGCAAGTTCTGATTCCATGTATTTAAAATCCGGAAGATAGACGTCTACGTATCCATCCAGCATCCGTATCGTCTCCGGCTTTTCATAGCCGCTCGTATTGTAGACAATAGGAAGAGACAGACCTTCTTTTCTTGCCAGATCTAACGCTTCTATGATCTGCAAAACATAATGCGTCGGCGTTACGAGATTGATATTGGCTGCCCCTTTTTCCTGCAGTTCCAGGAATATTTCTGACAGTCTTTCTAGCGTAATTGTCTTTCCTGCTTTTGCTTCGGCTATATTATGATTCTGACAAAAAACGCAACCCATCGGGCAGCCGGAAAAGAATACGGCTCCTGAGCCAGCATCTCCGGATATGCAAGGTTCTTCCCACATATGCAGCGCAGCCCTTGCCACCACGATTTCCGCGGTCTCATGACATCTTCCCCGCCGGCCGTTTATACGGTCTGCGTGACAATTTCTTGGGCACAGTACGCAATCTGTTAACATGCTTTTCCTTTTTTCTATTTCTATATGGTTATCTGTATCATTCTTTTTACTCATATGCTTTCCCTGTATCTTTTTTATTATCCAGATATCCTCTTACAGATATCTATTACTTCTTATACGCTTCTACTGTATTCTTTATGCAGTACTTCTAACGCATGAATATTGTACCACGAATTTCCGCAACAATTTCACCTTTTTCTCCTTCTTTCCCCTGTAAATATTGAATTTAATCTGAGAAAATGATACAATTTTTATCACTTGGAGTATAGATTAGTATTCCAGATATATTAAGGAAGGACTTGAACATTATGAGGGATTATATTATCAGCTGCTGTTCAACAGCAGATCTTACTGAAGAACATTTTAAAGCACGCGATATATCTTACATCTGTTTTCACTTTGAACTGGATGGCAAGGAATACGCAGACGATCTTGGAAAATCTATCCCATTCGATCAATTCTATGCAGCAATGGCGGCCGGAGCCGATACGAAGACTTCACAGGTCAATGCCGAAGAATTTGAAGAATATTTCGAACCTTTCCTTAAAGCAGGAAAAGACATCCTGCATATCACACTTTCATCCGGAATTTCAGGAGTAATTAATTCTGCAATGATTGCAAAAGAGAATCTTGAAGAACGTTATCCTGACCGCAGAATTCTGATCGTAGATTCTCTCGGTGCATCTTCTGGATATGGACTTTTGATGGATAAACTTGCCGATCTTCGCGACGAGGGGAAATCTCTGGACGAGGTTTTCCGCTATGCTGAAAAGCACCGTCTCAACGTACATCACTGGTTCTTTTCTACCGATCTTACATTTTACGTAAAGGGCGGACGCATTTCCAAAACAGCAGGTGCTATCGGAGGTGTCTTAAATATCTGCCCACTTCTTAACATGGATAATCAGGGCCGTCTGATTCCAAGATATAAGATTCGTACAAAGCGTAAAGTCATTCGCACTATTGTAGATAAGATGGCCGAATATGCCGATCACCAGACCGACTATAATGGGAAATGTTACATTTCTCACTCCGGATGCTACGAAGATGCCAGAGCAGTTGCCGATCTTGTTGAATCCCGCTTCCCATATCTGAATGGAAAAGTCGAGATTAATAACGTAGGTACGACTATTGGAAGTCATACAGGACCGGGCACAGTTGCTTTGTTCTTCTGGGGTGATACACGAACCGAATAATCATATTTAAATGAAGAATATTTATTCCATAACTGATAGATAGTAAAGAGTACAAAGGAGGTTTTCACATATGAAAACAGCTGTTATGACAGATACCAACAGCGGAATTATGAAAGCAGAAGCCGACTCCATGGGAATTTTCCTGATTCCTATGCCAGTCATTATCGATGATGAGACACATTATGAGGGAATTGATCTTACAGAAGATTCTTTCTACGGAAGCCTGACCGGCGGACAGAATGTATCTACATCCCAGCCATCTCCAGGCGATCTGATGGATCTCTGGGATGATATATTAGAACAGGGTTATGACGAGATCATTCATATCCCGATGTCCAGCGGACTGAGTGCTTCCTGTTCAACCGCTATCAGCCTTTCCGATGATTATGACGGCAAAGTACAGGTTGCAGACAACCACAGAATCTCCGTTACGCAGAGAGAATCTGTCATGCATGCCAAGAAGCTTGCAGAAGCCGGAAAATCAGCAAGAGAAATCAAAGAAGTATTAGAGGCCGAAGCCTATAACTCCAGTATCTATATTGCTGTCGACACTCTTGAGTTCCTGAAAAAGGGCGGACGCGTCACCGCAGCCGGTGCTGCACTCGGAAGTGTTCTTAACATCAAGCCGATTCTCACTATCCAGGGTGGTAAGCTGGACGCATTTGCCAAGACACGCGGCATGAAGAAATGTAAGCAGAAAATGGTTGAGGCATTAAAGAATGACCGCGAGACACGATTTAAAGACGCTGACGACAAACATCTTCTCGTTGGTGCTGCCGGCTCTAACCTCACGGAAGAAGAGGCCGCAGAATGGAAACAAATGCTTGTAGAAGCATTTCCGAATTCTTATGTATATTATGATCCACTTTCATTCAGTGTAGGATGCCATATCGGACCAAAGGGATATGGAATGGGGATTAGTGTTTGTTCGGAAGATTATGATAAATAATTTTGCTGTTTAATGCAGTATCGTGGCTTACCCCGGTCCATGAGAAAGACTTGGTGTTTGGTTTGTTGCTGGATGTCACGATGCAGATGTTCTAAGATAGTCCGCCTTCCCTAAGAGCGAAAGACACTCCGCTCAAACTCGGCATACGCCTCAAACAGTTCGCTCCGTGTCTTTAACGGGAAGTCGAACTATCTAAGAACATCTACACATCGCGCCAAAATACGCATCAAACCAAACACCAAGTCTTTCTCATGTCGTGATTGGCCAATGATACTAAATTCAACAGTGGAATTGAGACCTTTGTGTGTAGCCGGAAAGTTGTGGTGGAAGCCTTGATTTTCCGGCTTTTTTGTACACTCCCGGTAGCACAATGGTTACGATTCCGCTGTTAAATCATTAAAGCATGCGATAACGTTAGGAAGAAAAGTAAGAGATCCCAGTTGCGTGCATATGAGGTCATGGTTAGTATTTCTTAAGTATAAAAATTGGCCGTTAGCAGTCAAAAAATCATTGTCTGAGCTTGCGAGTTGTGATTATTTGACTGCTGTTTTTAGGCCGATTTTTATGCTTTAGAAATACTCCATGATCGAATCAGCACACAACTGGGATCTCTTACTTTTCTTCCGGCCGGGTATCAGCCGCTTTATGTATTAAACAAAAAAAGTCCCCCAGGAAACACCTCCCGGGGGATTCTTTTTCAAGATTTATTTATCATTCTCAATATATTTCTTATTGATATCTTTCCACATCTCTTTATCAACTCCGGACCATGAGATTTTATCCGGATTGTAATATGGATCTTTCTTTGCTTTCATCTGTTCTTCGTAATCTTTATAAAGTGCGATTACCTTTGGTGATAACAGAAGCACGATCAACATATTTACCCATGTACAACTTCCAAGTGCCAGGTCTGATAAGTTCCATGCGATATCTGATTCCAGATTACCCCAGATAAATACAAGGACCGGCATACCGATTCTCATAATCCATGTAACGATCTTACGGGCTTTTGCCTTTGATTCACCCTGGAACAGATACATAGCTGCTGTCTCTGCTTCATAATAGTAACTGATCAGACATGTGAATGAGAACAGTGCTAACATAATCGCAATGAATGTAGGAGCGATCTTGCCCATAACTGTCTTACATGCTAACTGTACGAAGATAACTCCGTTCGTTCCTGCTGCTGCGAGTGCAGGAAGTTCTGTAGAACCACTTCCAACATATCCGCCTGCTGTATTAAAGCAGTCTGTTAACAGAATCATAAGTCCTGATGCCGTACAGATGATAACTGTATCAAGCCATACACCTGCTGCATTGGCCATACCCTGTTTTACAGGATGACTTGTCTCTGCCGCTGCTGCTGTAGGAGATGCTTCACCCATACCAGATGCACTTGAGAACGTACCTCTCTTAACACCCTGCTGGATGATCACACCGATTGTTCCACCAAATACTGCATTCTTGGCAAATGCTGCTGTTACAACTGTTTTGATCAATGCCGGTACTGCTGTAATGTTCATAACAATAATTACAACTGCTGCGATCAGATATACCGTTACCATGAATGGTACGATCATAGATGCGATCGCACTGATACGTTTTACACCACCGATAACTACAACTGCAAGAATCAATGCAATGATCAATGCACTTACCCACATCGGAATCTTGATCGCATTATGGAATCCGTCACAGATTGTATATGTAGCTGCTGCCGGCATGAATACGGAAGTTCCGATCATAAGGATCAGGGCCATAAATGCGCCATATTTCTTCCATCCAAGACCTCTCTCAGCACAATAAGCTCCACCACCACGATACTGGCCGTCAATACGTGTCTTATACAGAACTGCCAGTGTACACTCTGCGAAACATACTGCTGAGTTCGTCATACCTGCAAGGATCATCCAGAACAGTGCTCCCGGACCTCCCATGTAAATTGCTACCGCAACTCCGGCTACGTTACCTGTACCGACACGCATTGCCATAGTCGTACAGAACGAACCAAATGCCGAAATTCCTGAGTCAGAATCCTGTTTATCAATAATTCTGCCCCACATATCCTTAAAATGTACAAACTGGAAACCATGCAGTCTGATTGTAAAATATAAACCGCTTCCTACAATCAGTACCAACATTCCTACACCCCAGATGTAACCATTCAGGAAGTTTACAATGTTGTTTAAACCGTTTAACATATCATACCCTCCATATTCCTTTATTATTCGTTAATTTTATCACAATTATTTATAAAAATCAATAAACAGATGCAATTATAGATGAATATTTTTTCGTATTTTTTGTTTTCCTTCCTGTTTTTATACATTTTATTCTATTTTTTATGCATTTATGCATCATTTATATTTGTTAATTAAAAGACAGTTTCTTTCATCATAGTACTGCATTAAACAATCTTTCTCTTATTTTTTCTTTGGAAGTGACAATATGATCACACCGGCAATGATTCCGACAAATCCTGCCAGATCCATTCCGGAAAATGCCACATGCATAAAAATCACGGACATTGCTGTCGCTGTTAACGGCTCTACCGATGCGAGCAGACTGGCCTTGGAACCACCGATCAGCCGTACGCCTTCCATATAACAGCTAAAAGACATCACTGTACCGAAAATAATCACAACTATAATACAGCCAATACATTGCCAGTCCCAGGTAATATCCCCCACCAGAGTCCATGGCCGCACAAATGGTGTCAGACCGATTCCACTGATCAGCATACCCCAGCCGACCATCGGAAATGTTCCATAGATATCCATCAGATTCCCCGGAACCAGATTATAGAATATCGTTGCGACTGCCGACGAAAGACCGAATATCAATGTCGTTTTCGATACACTTAGCTGAGTCAGATTACCATGTGTTGCCAGCAATACCGTTCCGCCAAATGCAAGGATCAGGGCAAGGATTTCATTTTTTCCCGGAAATTTCCAGTTCTTAAGTGCAAGAAGTACCATAATCATTACCGGCGCCGTATACTGCAGAACAGTTGCAATTCCTGCATTGGAATCTTCCACCGCCAGATAATACGTCATCTGACATCCGGCGATACCAATCACTCCATATACCAGCATCCTGAGCACGTGCCTCTTATTTTTCCAGATACGGAATATTCCGTCCTTCTGCACCATATACGCCCTGGTCAATAGTATGATCCCTGCAATGATCAGACGTACATTCACGATCCACGTTGCAGTCACTCCTTTGTATTCAAATGTGTATTTTCCGAATACTCCGGCAATCCCCCACAAGAACCCTCCTGTAATGGTAAGTGCAGTTCCCCTCACTGTCTCTTTTCGTTCCAGCCGCTCTGTCAGATTCTTCTGTGCTGTATTGTTTTTTGTTGTCTGTGGTTTCCCCTTTGTCATTTTCCCCTGCATTCCTCTCTTTTGTCTGGTTTGTCTGTTCTATTGCATACTATGATATAAAAATCGTACGTCCCATCGAAGCAGACATTCTGTGTGAAATAGATATCACCGTCCTGTCCTTCGAAACTTTCTTTAACGCCATTAATACATTCTGTTCTGTCTCGGCATCCAGATTAGCCGTAATCTCATCAAGCAGTAAGATAGCCGGCCCGGCAACCGCCGCTCTTGCAACCGATAAAAGCTGCCATTGTCCCTGTGAAAACAGTTCCGCTGTGCACCACGTATCTACTCCATTCTCCAGACCTTCCACTGCTTCTTTCAGGCCAACCAGTCCGATCACTTCTCTGACCTGTTCATCCGTGATTCCTTCATCATATAATGTAATCTGATCTTTTACCGTTCCCGGCACCATATGAAACGACTGTTCTACATAGTCAAAGATCATACGTCTGTCCTGTGCCTGTATCTGTGCAGCGGGGATACCGCGCACCAGAACCTCTCCATCCTGTGGTTCATAAAGTCCCAACAGTAATTTTAAGATTGTACTCTTACCGGCTCCGGTACGTCCGGCAAGTGTAACTTGTTCTCCTTCTCTTACCTGAAATTTTACATGATCCAGTACTACATTCTCATCATAGCCAAATGTAACATCTTTGAATTCTACCGGTATATCAGTTTCCGGTATCCGTACTGCCTGGTACGTCTCTTTTTTCTCTTCCTGCTCAAAGAACTCATTAATTCTGTGGATTCCTGCCATTGCGGACTGTATGGTCTGAATCTCCATGCCCAGACTTTCCACCGGTCCGAATATCTGGGAAATGTAATTGATAACCGCCACCGCTGTTCCGGCAGACATCCCGAAGAATCTTAATATCTGTGAATTACCGGATGCGGAAAGGAGCATAACCACTGCTACAACTACCGCATTCAGGATCAGGATCACCGGAGAATATACCGCATCATAGAAATTCGTTCTTTCCATTGCCCGGTAACTTTCACCGATATATTGATCATAACGCTTTTCCATGTAATTTTCTTTTCCAAGGCAGTGAATCGTCCGGATATTATGAAGCGTTTCCGGCACATGACCGGACGCTCTTCCCACTGCTTTTCTGTTCTCAATCTGTGCCGTAAGCATATTCTTCTGTACATGTCTTGTAAAACCGAACAAAAATGGCAGCAATATGAGCAGCACAAGTGTCAGGCCCCGGTTCTCAAACCAGATTACAAAAAGTATACTTAAGATCTTACATGCATCGGCAAACATACTAATGATTCCAGAAGAGAACAGATTCTCTACAGTATCGACATCTCCGACAAAACGGGACACTACCGTTCCCGGTTCCTGTCTGTTGATATTATCCGCTGTAAGACTTATAAATTTTTTCATCATACTGCTTCTGAGCGCATGCGTGATCTTCTGCCCGAACACAGTAAGTAATCCCTCTCTTGCAGATTCCGTCATACCTGTAATTACGATCATTCCAAAATAAGATAATATAAGAAAAAGCGGCGCCCCATTTCCTTCTGTGATCGTATCCACAATTTCTGCAAGGATCAGCGGCGGGATCAGTGCTGCTATAATGGCTCCGACTACAGTTATGACAATTCCTGCAGATAATAATTTCTGTGTTTTTACAGTTCGAAGTATCACATCTCTGACCTGTGTTTTATTTTCTTTCATCTGGTCATTACGCTTCATGATCCGTGCCTCCTTCCTGTGCATTATAAAGTCTGGCATACTCCGGTACTTTTTTCATCATGCTTTCATGTGTACCTGCGACAGCATTTCCATGTTCCATCCAGATAACCTGATCCATCTCCGGGAACAGATACAGGCGATGCGAAATCAATAATACTATATTTTCTTTCGTCATATGCTTTACATTTTCAAATACTTCTTTTTCCGTATTTTTATCCAGCGCGGAGAACGGATCATCCAGTATCAGCAGCGGTTTCTTATGGCATAAGGTTCTGGCAAGTGCCAGTCTCTGTGCCTGTCCTCCTGAAAGTCTGATACCTCCGTTTCCTATAAGTGTATCCATACCGTCGCTCATCTCAGTTACTTCTTTATCAATACAGACCGCCTTCAGATATTTTTCTATATCTTCTTCGTCTCCCATAAGCACATTATTCTTTATACTGTCATAAAAAAGCTCCGGATCATGACCAAGATATCCTGTGATTCCTGTCCGCTCCTGTTCTTTCATATCTTGTAGTTCTCTCCCGGCAAACTGTATCTTTCCTTCATAAGGATATTCACATAAGAATGCCTTGCCAAGTGTAGACTTACCGCAGGCCACCGGTCCCGTAATCCCTATGATCTGTCCTTTTTGTGCCGAAAATGATATATCCTCCAGCACTCGTTCCCCACCCGGATATGCGAAACTTAAATGCCGGACATTTAATTCTCCCGGTTCCCATATCTTCTGTTCTTTTTCTACGTTCTGCGGATGCATCAAAGGGCGGATACGTTTCCAGGATACCTGTGCCTTATGTACTGCATTAAAAAGCTTTGCGGCACTTGATGACTTCACGGAAAGTTTTACAAAACAGGCCAAAAATGTAGTAAATACAGCTATGTTCCATGTCTTCCAGCCATTTCCGAGCACATTTTTCTGTCCGAAATATAAGATAAACAAAACACCTGCCATGGAGATGATCCGGTAAACCGGCGGCATTACCGAATTCCAGATGTTGGCTTTTACTGCCGACCGCTCATACTCCGTAAGATTCTTTTCATATGCGGCCTGTCTCTCTTTTTCACATCCGAACACCCGGTAAGTCATTGCATTTTCTACCCGGTCCAGTGTTGCACTGCTTAATTCTCCGGATTGTTTCTTATATGCAGCCCCGGTTCTCTGAATCATCTTCTTCATCTTCTCCGCAGTAATATAAGAAACCGGAGGAAATATCATACAAAGCAGTGCCAGTCTCCAGTCATACCACAGAAGCATCCCTGCATAAGCCGCCAGTGCAACTCCTGTATCAAATATCTCTGTCGTGAACTTTCTCATTCCTTCTGCGCAGTCATCCACGTCCAGAATTGCCTTGGTCATGATATCCCCTTCGCCTTCTTCTCTGAGACTTGCACGACTCTTTAATACAAGACTTCTATATAATATCTGTTTCATCCTGCGATTCACATTATTGGCAAATCGTCTGACATAAAACCGCTTGATATATCTGGATATCTGTACCACTGCGATCACTGCTACATAAGCTGTTACCAGATACAGCATAACGCCAGACTGCTTTGTTCCTTTTAAAATATCTACCAGACATCCGGTCATCTTTCCTTCAAACCAGGGCCCCGCAAGAAGTCCCAGATTATAGATCAGGCCCGAAACTGTCACAGCAAGCAAGACCCTCCATTCGATCTGAAAATAAGAAAGAATTCTGTCCGATTCAAATGTCTTTTCCTTATTCTCCGGCATTTTTCTTTTCCTCCTCTTTAAGGATCTGTACAACCTCTGCAAATCCTGCACGTCTTTCATTCTTTGATCTCCAGTACAACGCGCTCAAAAATAGTTGTACCATCAACTACTTGGATGTTAGTACAACTATTTTTTTCTGTCAATATAGAATTTTATTATACAAAAAAACCGAGAAGGGCAGGTTACCCTGCCCCTCAAAAGGATAGTATATCAATATTTAGTTAAGCGTCTCTGTTATTGATTTTCTGATCTGTATTCTATGCAGTTGCCGGAAGAATACGTGACAGGAAGGTCTGCGTTCTTCTCTCTTTCGGAGCTGTAAAGATGCGCTCCGGTTTTCCTTCTTCTACTACATATCCGTCAGCCATGAAGATAACTCTGTCTGCCACATCACGTGCAAATCCCATCTCATGTGTCACAACGATCATCGTCATTCCTTCTTTTGCCAGTGATTTCATAACATCCAGTACATCACCTACCAGTTCCGGATCCAGTGCGGATGTCGGTTCATCAAAAAGAAGTGCTTTCGGTTCCATTGCAAGTGCTCTTGCTATGGCAACTCGCTGCTGCTGTCCTCCGGAAAGTGTACTTGGATAGACATCTGCTTTATCTTTTAATCCAACTTTATCCAAAAGTTCCAGCGCTTTTTCATGCGCTTCTTCTTTGTTCATATGTTTGGTAAGAACCGGCGCCATCATAACATTCTCCGCAACCGTCTTTAATGGGAACAGATTGAATCTCTGAAATACCATACCAACCTCTTCACGGAATTTACGAATGTCACATTTCTTATCTAACAGGTTCTTTCCTTCGTATTCTACAATTCCTCCGGATGGACTCTCCAACTGGTTGATGCATCGAAGGAAGGTACTTTTTCCGGAACCGGATGGTCCGATGATACATACAACTTCTCCTTCCTCGATATCAAGGTTGATATCTTTTAATACTTCCAGGTTTCCGAATTTCTTTGATAAATGGCTAATTTTAATCATATCAATCACCTCATTTTTCTTTCAATCTGTTTCTGAACAATTATCAATATAGAAAGTATTATCAAGTAGAACACTGCCAGTGCGGTATATGTAGGAATTGCTTTAAAGCTTAAAGCTGCATATGCCTGTGCCTGATGTGTGATCTCATTTACCGCAATGGCTGATAATAATGCCGTATCCTTTACGGATGTAATAAACTGGTTAAAGAGGGCCGGTAAAGCAGATTTGAATGCCGGAGGAATGATCAGGTGGAGCATCGTCTGTGAACTGGTAAGTCCAAGAGATGCCCCGGCTTCTTTCTGTCCCGGATCAATCCCCATCAATGCTCCTTTGACGATCTCGGAGATAAATGCTCCGGAGTTCAATGCGATAACTCCGATTCCGACGATCGTACTGCTGATATCTACGCCGACCAGTTTTGGAATTACGAAATATCCGTAAAGTGCCTGCACCATAAGTGGTGTTGCTCTGATAATCCAAATGTAAACCTCAGCGATTGCTTTTCCTACTTTATACTTAGACTGTAATAAATATCCACAGAGACTTCCGATCAGGAATCCGATACCGATACCTACTACAGCGATCAATACTGTTAGTTTTAATCCGTCGAACATCATCGGGAGTAAAACATCCAAAAATTTCATATCCATATACTATCTCTTCCTATCTGTTGTTTTTTGTTCATTTAAAATATGATCCGCAAGATCTATTCGCACCATTTTGCATACAATTCATCTGTTGTACCATTTTTGATCAGTACTTTTACGGCTGCATTGATCTCATCGTAATATTTGCATTCTTTGGAAATGGCTACACAATATGGTGCCTGGCCCTGATTGAATTCATCTCCTACGACTTCAAGATTGCTGTCCGGTGTTGTCTTAATATAGAAGTTTGCGCCAGGTCCGTCCTGAATAACTGCATCTACTTTCTTCTGTTCCAGAGATTCATATGCGGTTGTGATCGTATCATGTACTTCCAGATCTGCATCGGAAAGATTCTTAGATGCATATGTATGAGAAGCTGTTCCTTTCTCAACGGCTACTTTCTTGCCCTTCAGGTCATCAACACTCTTGATTCCTTCATCATTTGATTTATTTACCATAACAACCTGGCCGGAATCACAATAGATATCTGAGAACTTCATAACTTCCTTTCTCTCATCTGTTGCACAAAGTGCTGCAGCTCCCATATCCAGTTTGTTTTCTGCAAGTGAGGTTGTAAGAGCCGAGTAATCCATTGCCTGAATGCCTCCGTCAATCTCAAATCCTAACAGGTCCTGCAAATCATTTATCAGATCCAGATCATATCCAATCAATGTCTTTCCATCTTCATCATAATAAGAAAATGGTCCGAAAAGTCCGGTTGTTCCGACTTTCAGTTTTACACCTTTCATGCTGTCTTTGATATCATCTTCTGTCAGAGTTTTCTTGGTCTCGGATTTGGATGAAGAATCATCACTTGATTTACTTCCGCATCCTACGCCAAGCATTGCCACCATTGCTGCACACATCATAACTGCTACTAATTTCTTTTTCATAATTGTGGTCCTCCTTACTGTTCCATCTTTGAAATCTGCTATAAGACAGTTTTCTTTGGATCCTCTAATAACTGAAAATGTAAGGGCGCATTACAAATCATTTTTGTAATGCGCCCTTGCATTTCCGTCCGACAGACGTTCTAGTCTTACCCGGGATGACTTAGAAAATAGTTTCTTATATTTCAGATAAATGAAATACAAAAAAACTTTAGTATACGAAAAGGCGCCGCAGGTATGTGAACCGCGACGCCTTTGTCTGTCTTGTTCTTTATGAACTTGTGATTATTCTAACCGTTTTACTGATTTCCGTCAATCTGCAATTTTGCTTAAAATTATCTGTTAATTTCGTTGATTTATCGTTTTTATCACGAATTAGTTGCTACGATTTTACACTATTTCTAAAATGTAATCATTGTTCAAGTATTATTTTGTGTTATTTCACCATTAGCATTTGTAATACTTCTTTTCTATATAATTGCTTAAGTTTGTCTGTCATATGAAAAATATTCTTTTTGTTTTATTCTTCTTTTCGAATATATTCTTCCAACGTCGGAAATGATACTTCTTCTCCGGTACACATCACCAGAAGATCATCTCTCAGTGCCCTTGCTTCTACTGTATCCACTTTTCCAAGTTCTTTCAAAAGTCCAAGACTCTTTTCCATCAGTCCTTCCGATACAGTTTCCCATTTCTCCCGGAATCTGCGCTGTCTGTAATATACTTCTTTCTCTGCTATATATTTCTTCATAGTCCAAAGCATCTGTTCCGAACATCCTTCCATATCAATATGTCTGATGATATTCTTCAGATCTACGGCATCATCCAGTGCGTTGTGGCTGACCTCTGTCCCCAGACCACAAAGTATCTTAAGGTTTGCAATTCCGGCACTTGGCAGATCAAGTTTGGCACAATAGATTCCTTCTATATCTTTGATCATCCGCAGAATACGGTTAGTAATCTTTTTAGTCCGTTTCGATACATCTTGTCGATACTCCAGCAGATCATGCTGGATTACATGTTTATCCGGCCCCCACACATAGATATTTTTTACGTCCCATGCTTCCAACTGCTCTGCTACTTCTTCCATTACCAATTCATAATCCGGAGCACTCAAAAGATCCTCCCGTTCAATCCCGGTCATCTCCTGAAAGCGGTCATGCAGCTTGTCTTCTGCGTAAATATAGGAATGAAATCTTGTCACTTCTTTAAAATTCTTCTGACAGATCACAAATCCGACAGATACTAACTTCGCCGGCGGTCCGCCTTTTACCTGAGATGTTATGAATTCTGTGTCCAGGAATGCAACCATCTCGTTGTCCAGTTTTTCTGCGATATTTGGGGTATCTTTGGGTAATAATCTTTTTTCTATATTCTTCTTTGGTTTTTTCTTGATCTTTGTCAATGAAACCACTCCTTGCTATTTCGTCTTATTCCTTTTGAAATAATACAGGGTGTGGGAGAATTTTGCAAGTGGGGTTGTATATAATCATTATTTCCTGATATATCTCTGATTTTTGCTTCGTGGTTTTTCTGGTATCGTCATTTGTACAAATTGCAGCCTCATTGCAGGATTCAGATAATTTTTCCGGAAAGTCTCTTTCGATTTAATTCCCAATTTTTCCATAAGTGTACTAGATGTATATGGAACCTTATATTCCATAGCGTTTAGCAATTTCTTCACGTATTCCGATACATCTTCTCCATAACTTTCTGTTTCCGGCAAAATTTCTTCCAAAATATGATCTATCTGCCTAAGCATAAATTCAATAAAAACATTTGAATCTCCATTCACATGGCACTGTGCTATTCTGTCATAATATTCATCCTGAAATTTTTCTATCTGACTTTCAATTGATATATACTGAAAAATAGATTTCCAATTTGCCAAAAGACAAGTATGCCACAATCTGGCTATTCTTCCATTTCCATCAGAAAACGGATGAATAAATACAAACTCATAATGGAATATACTGGATAAAATCAATGGATGAACTTCTTCCTTCGCACAATTCATCCATTCAAACAACTCTTTCATAAGTTGAGGAACTAATCTTGCCGGTGGAGCCATGAAAATACAATTTTCACCGTTAAAAACGCCTTCTTCACCTTGTCTGAAACAACCAGATTCTGTTACTAAATATTTTGTCATAATTCCGTGCATCTGTTTTAACTCTTTCAGACTATATGGATTTATCTTTGTTATATTTTCATATGCTTCATATGCATTCTTAACTTCCTGGATTTCTTTTTGTTCCCCTAATACCAGCTGCCCATTAATAACATCTTTTACCTGTCCTAATGTCAACGAATTTGCTTCAATTCTCAAAGATGAATATATTGATCTGATTCTGTTATTTTTTCTAAGATGTGGTTTTGTTTCCAGATTGTTTAATGCAGTGATCTTCCCGATTTTTTCTGATATGGAACTTACAAGTTCGATCATCTCGTTTGTTATTGTATACGGCGGTATATAATTCATTTTGATTATCCTTTCAAGAATTCATCTTGCTTATTATCTTGCTTATTATCTTACTTAATTATACAGACTTTTTCCAATTAATTCTATAAATATTCAATAAAAGCAGGTGTGCGGTCTGTTAAATCCCCTAAAAATAGAGCCGTCTCATTAAAAAAATTGCTGTTGTAATAACACCATTATTTTCTTTTGCCAGCTGTATTATTTTATCTGAAACATTTATCCAATCACCTTCTTCTAACGCATAATTCAAATATAAAGAAGCTCCGGAATGAAAAAAAGTGGGTGAAGTACTCCACCCACTGCTATTAATCGATTGTTTTAATTGGACAATCTAACCGCTTTTTAAACGTTTTTAAACGAGCATTTTAACTCGACGCTCTTTGGCAGGCAGGCTCAATAATATTCACAATCTTCTCAAATCGCCCGTTATAAGATATTAGTTCTCCCATAATCATTCTTCCACCGATTGATATAATTTATCTATCTTTTCTTTAATTATAGATTGTTCCATCGATTTATCAGAAAAATAAAATAACTCTGTTTCCCCAATTTCATTTTTCTCTATATAACATTGAAGCACCCCCAATGCTGGTAGTGTATAATAATTAACAACATTTGTAGAAAATTCTCGGTCAGCAGGATATTTAACTTTAGGTGTATCAACTATATTCAACACTTCTTGTACTAATTGACTTATTTCATCAGTTGTTATCTGATTGTTATCATCATAAATTATCTCTATCGACATATTATTTTTATTGTATACCAATTTCTGACCATATTTTTCTTCAACCACCTTTTTCGCTTTTTCAAAAAAATCTTCATTTTTTAAAATAGTAGAAAGATATTCATCACGACACCCAAAATGATATGTATTATTATATATTAAATCTCTAACTTTAAAACTTATTCCATTTTCATCTTCAAAAAGTCCTTCATTTTTTTGTTTATCAAATGATTTAACCACCTTAAAATTATGTTCCGGATAAGCATTTTTTAAACACATAACTATTCGTTCATCTGTATCTTTCCCGTGTAAAGAATTGTCTTTGTCTGATTGACACCCACTTACCACAAAAACCAGACTAATGCTTAATATAACGGATACTATTCTTTTAACAAACATCTCCCAAATCTCCTTACATAAATGTTTGGCAATCCCCCAAATCATTCAATCTCTGATACCCATTTCTTTGCTTCGCCAGCACCATAGAGTATATCGTGATGAGTAAAATTTGATATTAAATATGGTTCTTTCCTCATTTTTTTATAAGACGGTTTCTCATAAAAATATTTTCGTCTTCGGTTAACCATATCTACAACCATCTGTTGTGCAGATTCCTTTGAAGATAAATGACATTGAATGTTTTCAATACAATAGTTATAGAATTGTTCATGCCATTCAATATAACAGTCTCCAGAATAAAAATTGTCTTTTAATATTTGCATATAATGTTCAAATACATCTTTTCCTTCTTCAAAGTCGCCCTTTAAGAAACAGAGCATTGCCAGATTGTATAGCTTCCAGAATCGTCTATACTCTGGAAGTTTATCAACTTGCTCCTGCAAACAAGATTTTGCATAGTCCATATCTGAAAATTTTCGATATTCGTCTACTTTTTCTAAAGCTTTTTTTGCCAGTTTCTCTATGCCATTCTGAAACGCCTCATCATCATTTTTATATTCCACATAACCCGTTATAACTTGACATTCGTAATCATATGATAACATTTCATTTAGACTTTCCGTAGATTCCCATAGAAACGAAACTCCTGCATTCAAGCTTGCCCCTTTTGAATACCCACTTGATGCAAATTCAACAATAATCATATAATACCCTTGATCGTCTAACCAGCTTCTTGAGCTTCCTATTTGAAAAGTTTTTCCGGTTCTAAAAATTTCTTAACTGTTGTTTTGATAATTTTATTATGTGGTAACATATAAATTCAGCTCCTTTTATGACATTGCTAATATTCTATATTTTCAAAAAAATCAAAAACTTCTTTATACTGTTTTCGCAATCCTTTTTTCCCGAATCTTTTTTCAATCACTTGATTTGCTTCTTTAAATCTATGTTCATTAAAATATGCACTTGCAACATATAAAAACTGGTTATTATCCCATATAATTCGTTTATCCTTATTTTCATAAAGAGTTAAATAATCTTTTTCACAAGTTAATTCTTCAAGCAACGGCATAGTATATTCTTCAAAAAAACCAAGTAATTCTTCTTTTAAACACTCATAATCACTAACATCTTTTGATGATGTAGTCCTTTGCAATCTGATTCACCCATTTGCGAAACTGCACCGCACGCTCGGAATTGACCTTAAAGCCTACGGCAATGATCATCTCCAGAGAATAATGATTTGTATTATAGCTTTTTCCGTCAGGAGCAGTTATTCGAAATTTTCGAATAACTGAATCCTCCTGTAGCTCACTATCCTCGAATATCTTTTTAATATGATTATTCTCATCCTCATAGCGCATCTCAATGCTGTCCTGCTGGTCACCAACAGATGCAACATAGGTTAAGTACTCCGCTGCACTGGAACGGATGGTTATTGCATCTTTTTTCTCTGTCATAAAGTCCTTATAAAATAACCGAGCCTTTTCAGGAGTTAGGCTTCTAATCCCAACTTCCGAAAAAGCCCGGAAACACGCCACTTTCTGGCTTTTATTTATCTATTCTTGACAGCCAGCAGACCACTTCCACATGGCACGAGAGCTTCGAATTGATGTCGGATTTTTGCCGACTTTCACAAAGTTCACGGGAATTTATCTACACCGAAAAACTGCCCAAAATCGCCCTGACAGCAAAACTACCGTCTAATCTATGGTAGTAGAAGGGAACAGGTCTACTGCTGCCATCGGCCCGCATAAATAGGGGAGTCCTGGATTTATGGCACCTCCTGCACTCGACCTTGCCCGTCTGGAGCGGGAATTGGTCCGGGTGGACATGTTTGCGTGGGAAAGGTGACGTCTCGAGGTAAACCGCTTGATGTTGTATCAAAGCACTCATCCATAGCAACTTCAGTTTGATGAAAATTCACTGATAATCTCATCTATAATAGCATTTGCATTATCAATTCCCATATTATCAATAACATTAAATACGCGTTCAAGAATCTTCTTTTCAGTATTTGATAGCTTATCAAGAGTATTAAGAGCTTTGTAAGAAGTTGCACCTTTTAACTTTCCAATAAGCATATCTAATTCTTCAAATGCAATTCCCTGAAAATGTTCTTCATTATTATCTCTCGCTGTTGAACTTGAGATTGCGATATGTGCAGATTTTAATTTTTGCGTTATTGCTCCCTTTTTAGTAGATGTAATACCGTTATCTATTGCGTCACTAGCCATTTTTGTAGCTTTATCAAGTTGCTCCATTGCATTAGATAATTCTCTATTTCTTTTTAATGAAGCCGATCTAATTTCCCTTGTAATCGTAGTCGCTAGTAAGGAAAGCTGTTCAAATAGAACAAAATAAGCGTGATTTTTTTCAAAATTATCTCTTCTTGCATTAGGAATTAAATCTTTATCTATTGCATGAATTTCTCCCATTGACCATCCATTGAAACGAGCATCCTTGAATGTAATATTTAAAGTCTGATGATCTCCTACAAGAATATTTCCCTTTCGAAGTCGTATTCCTTTTACACTTTTATCATAGATACTACCAAGATAACTAGTTTTAGCTAACCATCCCACCGCTGCTACGGCACCATTTGGATGCACTATCCTTACAATTTCTATATCTTGAATAGCATCATATGTATTTTTTCCTTTATCCACTAATACTTTATCTTTATATGGTTTATAGATAGTTTGAACCGTCGTACCAAACTGAACCATTATATTGTATGATTGGATATCACAACCTTCTGCATATAATCTATTATATATTTCTTTTCCCCAAATAAATTCCGGTGCATAAGGAACAGGTGTGTTCTGCGATAAATAGTCAATCACATCCTCATGATTATTGAGTCTTGAATTCTCATCTACTCCTATTAATCTTACAACAAAGTAATGAGCATTTTCCTTTTCTGGTTTAGTATTAACTTCATAGACCTTTTGCAAAACATCAACAACTGAAACATCAACATCCGAAGAGTCCAGCAGTAACCTAGACAATTTATTCGCATCAATTGTGATAATAGTCTTCTTGCTCTCGCCAAATAATGATGTCTGAAAGATCAATTGTTTACAATAGCTAAGTGCAGCAAGCCGACCTATTCCGCGGAATCCCCTTGATGAATCGGAGGTCTTTTTTGAATTTCCAATACTAATAAGCACTTTTTCCGCTTCATTACATGCTATACCAGTGCCATTATCTCTTATAATTATTTCTTGCTCTATAGGTCTAAGCTGGACAATAATTTGATCCTCTCCGCTCTTTAGAATTCCACTTTTTATCGCCGCATCTATAGAATCAACGCTATTTTGTATATACTCTCTAAAAACCACATAAGGATCTGAATACATGCCAGAAGTTAGTGACTCCAGTGTATGCTTTCCAATTATAATTTTCTCATTCATTATACTTCCTCCAACAAATTCGATAATTTTAATTGGATGTTATCATGTTCTAATGAGCAAATGTGCAGAAATCTGGGTATTTGGAGAACAGATCTCGCCCGGTATGG
>CAVBHX010000022.1:0-44830 GCA_963595255.1 bacterium | reverse complement strand
CAGCACAGCAGACTCTGACTCTGTTAGTAGAGGTTCGAGTCCTCTATCCGTAGTTCCTTGGCAGGGGCGCCGGATGCTTTTTCGAAAGCGTCCGGTTACTTTTTAAAATTGCATATATCGGAGTGTGGCTCAGCTTGGTAGAGCGCTACGTTCGGGACGTAGAGGTCGCGTGTTCGAATCACGTCACTCCGATTGAATGATACAGTATCTGATATAGGTACTGTATTTTTTGTATATTTATATAATAAGAAACTGTGTTTTCTATTATATAAAAACCTTCGTCAGGATGTGCTAAGTCTTTATTAAAAAATAATTGATATATATACGCAAATATGCGTATGATAGTAATATGATTATTAGTCGAATGGAGAACGTGATGGGACTTAAAGAATTAAGAGAGGAAAGAGGATTTACAAGAAGGGAACTGGCCGAACGGAGTGGTGAGAATTTGCGCTCGATTCAAGATTATGAGCAAGGGCATAAAAAAATATCCAGTGCAAAAAGTGAAACGGTCTATAGATTAAGTCTGGCTCTTGGGTGTTCGGCAGATGAATTGCTGGAACTGGAGATTGTTTCAAAAAAATGTGTAGAAACAAAATCAGAAGAAAGATTACAAAAATATCATAAAAGTTTACATGATATGAAACAAAAGATCGTAGAACAAACAATTTACTCTGAAAAATATCATGTTTATGGAAAATGGATATTAAATGGAAAAAATTGCTTTCTGGGATTTATGTATGAGGGGGAGTTTATACAGATTCCATTTCAGGCAGTATTTAGTGAAAAGACCATGCCATGGCTGTTGGATGCAGCAGTTGTAGAGTTGGAAGAAAGGATTGATTACATAATCCTGAATAAAAAGTATGGAGTGAAAGGAGGAGTGGAATGGTGAACGGAAATTAGAGTTATTAGAAAAATTTCAGAAGGGAGAAAAAATATACCAGCAAAACTTCCAAAAGTGAAATCTGCTATAGTTTTAAACTATGACAAACCACAAAATATATGTATTATCCAAATCTGTTAAACCATGCTACTCTATATCCAGACCAAAACAACAGAAACATACACACAGGAGGATATAGAGAATGAGCAAATACCAGACACCATACAGATATGATTTTGTAGGAAGTTTTTTAAGACCACAGGAAGTAAAACAGGCAAAAGCAGATTATAGTGAAGGAAAGATCACAAAAGAAGAATGTGATGCGATCATTGACAAGGCGGTCACAGAAGTAGTTGCAAGGCAGAAAGAGTTGGGATTCCATATCATTACAGACGGAGAATTCAGAAGAACTTACTGGCATCTGGACTTTATGTGGGGATTTGAAGGCGTCGGTCATGAACAGACAGGGGCAGGCGTGCAGTTTAATGCAGAGATGGCAGCAGTGGAAGATACTTACCTGACAGGAAAAGTAAAGGCAAAAGCACATCCATTTGTAGAGGGATTCAAATTTTTAAAACAGTTCGAAGATGAGAACACAGTTGCAAAATATACGATTCCGGCACCGGCACAGATGTTCCAGCAGATGATCGTTCCGGCAAATTTCGAAAATACAAGAAAATACTACGCAACAAATGAAGAACTGATCCAGGATATCGGAAAGGCTTATCGGGAAGTCATTAAGCAGTTTTATGAGGCAGGATGCCGCAACCTTCAGCTGGATGACTGCACATGGGGAGCAATCGTAGGAGATGCCGCAAAACAGAGATATAAGAGCCTGGGGCAGGATCTGGACGAAGTAAAAGGACAGTTGCTGGAAGTGAATAACCTTGCATTAGAAGGAAAACCGGAAGACATGGTGATCACTTCACATATCTGCAGAGGTAATTATCATTCTACATTCTTCACAAGCGGACCATATGATTCCGTAGCAGACTATGTATTCGCAAAGGAAAATGTAGACGCATTATTCCTCGAATATGATGATGCAAGATCAGGCGGATTTGCACCACTTGCAAAAGTTTCAGAAGATAAGAAAGTTGTTCTTGGACTGATCACAACAAAGACACCGGAACTGGAAGACAAAGATACTGTGATCAAAAGAATCCATGAAGCGACAAAGTATATTCTGCTTGAAAGATTGTGTTTAAGCCCACAGTGTGGATTTGCATCCTGCGAGATCGGTAATAAACTGACAGAAGAGGAACAATGGGCGAAATTAAAACTGGTAAAAGAGATTGCAGAAGAAGTATGGAAAGATGCATAGAACATATATAGGAAAGAATGAAATAAAGAACACTTAAGAAATAAATTAAAGGGAAAAGTCGTGATGAATGTCACGGCTTTTTTTGCGTCGCCATGCGTTCGTAAGGAGTTGCCAGTTGCCAAAGCATCTGTAAGGAGCTGTCAGTGTCAGATCCTGCAGGTATCAAGTCCTCTGTATAAAATCATACATTGTTAAAAATATGTCTGTCGGCACTATGCACAAAAAATATTAGTGATATACTGAAACTAATACAAAATACCCAAAGAGGAGGGATATGGATGTTAGATGCATCATACTACGAAAAAGCGGATGAAATTATCGCACAGTACAGCTGTGAAGAGAGGTCTCTGATACCGATCATTCAGGGAATTCAGGAAGAATACCGTTATCTTCCGCCGGAGCTTTTGACATATGTTGCCGGAAAGCTAGGGATTTCGGAAGCAAAAGCATACAGTGTGGCGAGTTTTTACGAGAATTTTTCATTTGAAGCAAAGGGAAAGTATGTCATTAAGGTATGTGACGGAACCGCCTGTCATGTAAGAAAATCCGTGCCGATTCTGGAAAGCTTGTACAAAGAGCTGGGGCTTGGAAAGAAAAAGCACACGACAGATGATCAGTTATTTACCGTAGAGACGGTATCGTGCCTGGGCGCATGCGGACTTGCACCGGCAGTTATGGTAAATGATGAAGTCCATCCAAAGATGACGCCGGAGAAGATGAGTGAACTGATCGGGAAACTGCGAGGTGAAGAACAGGTATGAGAATAGAGAACAGATTACAGCTTCAGCTGTGGAGAGAAGAATGCAAGGAAAAGCATCAGAAAGAAAAGTGCCGGATTCTGGTATGCGGTGGAACCGGATGCCTGGCAGGGGGATCTGATAAGATTTATGCACGCTTTAAAGAAATGTCAGAAGGCATGGACCATGTCACTGTCAAGATAGGGGAAGAGATTGCGCATCCGGGCGTGAAGATGAGCGGGTGTCATGGCTTCTGTGAGATGGGACCATTGGTAAGAATTGAACCGTACAATTATCTGTATTTAAAAGTGAAATTAGAAGACTGTGAGGAAATTTTTGAAAAAACGATCCTTCATGGAGAACCGGTGCAACGGTTGATGTACCATGATAATGACAACATATATGAGACACAGGAAGAGATTCCGTTTTATGCGAAGCAGACACGACTGGTTTTGAAAAACTGCGGACATATCGATGCAGAACATATTGAAGAAGCGATTGCAGCCGGCGCATACGAATCGTTTGAAAAAGCAGTGTTTGAGATGACACCGGAAGCTGTGATCCAGAGTGTGTTAGATTCCGGACTGCGCGGCCGTGGTGGGGCAGGATTCCCGACCGGAAGAAAATGGTCACAGGTGGCTGGACAGAAAGAAAAGGTCAGATATGTTGTCTGTAACGGTGATGAAGGCGATCTGGGAGCATTCATGGACAGAAGTGTGATGGAGGGCGATCCGCACCGTATGATCGAGGGCATGATGATCGCAGCCTATGCGGTACAGGCGCATGAGGGATATATTTATGTCAGGGCAGAATACCCGCTGGCAGTCAGAAGGCTTAAGATCGCGATCGCACAGGCAGAAGAGAAAGGACTGCTCGGAGATAATATCCTGGGAACCGGATTCAGTTTCTATCTACATATTAACAGAGGAGCAGGAGCATTTGTCTGTGGCGAGAGTTCGGCTCTTACGGCATCTATCGAAGGAAAGAGAGGAATGCCGAGAGTAAAACCACCTAGAACCGTAGAACAGGGGCTGTGGGCAAAACCAACCGTATTGAATAACGTAGAGACGTATGCAAATGTCCCGATGATCATCAAGAATGGGGCAGACTGGTTTGGCAGGATCGGAACGAAAGAAAGTCCGGGAACAAAGGCATTTGCCCTGACGGGAAATGTAAAGAACACAGGACTGATCGAGGTGCCGATGGGAATTACGCTCAGGGAAATTATCTTTGATATCGGTGGAGGAATTAAGAATAATAAGAAATTCAAAGCTGTCCAGATCGGAGGACCGTCCGGAGGATGTCTGGTAGAATCACAGCTCGACAGTAAGATGGACTTTGATTCTTTGACAAAGATCGGTACAATGATCGGTTCCGGCGGTCTGGTAGTTATGGATGAAGATACCTGTATGGTAGAAGTGGCCAGATTCTTCATGAACTTTACACAAAGAGAAAGCTGCGGAAAATGTGTGCCATGCCGGGAAGGAACCAAACGTATGCTGGAGATTCTGGAACGGATTGTGGAAGGCAATGGAAAGTTGAGCGATCTGGATGAACTGGAAGAACTGGCAGATATGATCGAAAGCACGGCACTGTGCGGACTTGGAAAGAGTGCACCAAAACCGGTCATCAGCACGATCCATGCGTTCAGAGAGGAATACGAAGAGCACATCCTGAAGAAACATTGCAAAGCAGGAGTCTGTTCAAATCTCCGTACATATAAGATCGATCCGGAGAAATGTAAAGGCTGTTCGAAATGTGCAAGAAACTGTCCGGTGAATGCGATCACGGGCAAGATTAAGACACCATTTGTGATAGACAATGAGAAATGCATCAAGTGCGGTACCTGCAAAGATAACTGTGCATTTGGTGCAATCTATACGGAATAGGAGGGAATATTATGGGAATCATGACAATCGATGGACAGCGTGTGGAATTCACAGATGAACCGAATGTGCTGTCCGTGATCAGAAAGGCCGGAATTGATATTCCAACATTGTGCTATCACTCTGAATTATCAATTTACGGAGCCTGCCGTCTGTGTACGGTGGAAAATGAGAGGGGAAAGACATTTGCCTCCTGTTCGGAAAAACCACGAGACGGAATGGTGATCTATACGAATACGCCAAGGCTTATGCATTATAGAAAGCTGATCCTGGAGCTATTGCTTGCGGCACATTGCAGAGACTATACGACATGTATCAAAAGCGGAGAATGCCATCTGCAGGAACTGGCACACAGACTTGGTGTACATGAAGTACGATTTGAAAATGTCAGGGAAATGCAGCCGATCGATACCAGCTCTCCGGCAATCATAAGAGATCCGAATAAATGTATCTTATGCGGTGACTGTGTACGTATGTGTGATAATATCCAGAATATTAATGCGATTGATTTTGCTTACCGTGGAACCGATGCACTGGTAACACCTGCATTTAATAAAAAGATCGCAGAGACAAACTGTGTCGGCTGTGGACAGTGCAGAGTTGTCTGTCCGACCGGTGCAATCAGCATTCATACGAATATTGATCCGGTATGGGAAGCACTTGCAGATAAAAATACAAAAGTGATCGCGCAGATTGCACCGGCGGTACGTGTGGCGGTCGGAGATCAGTTTGGTTACGCAAAAGGTGAAAATGTCATGGGCAAGCTGGTAGGTGTTCTACACAGGTTAGGATTCGACGAGGTATATGATACATCTTATGGTGCGGATCTTACCGTAATTGAAGAGTCGAAAGAATTTATCGAAAGATTTACTGCGGGAGAGAAGCTGCCATTATTTACATCCTGCTGTCCGGCCTGGGTTAAACACTGTGAGACGAAATATCCGGAACTTGCAGAAAACTTATCGACCTGCAGATCTCCGCAGCAGATGTTCGGAGCTGTAGTGCGGGAGTATTACAAAGATCCGGAAAAGAACGAAGGAAAGCGGCTGGTATCCGTATCGATCATGCCATGTACAGCCAAGAAAGAAGAAATCCTGCGTCCGGAGTCTATGACGAATGGAAAACAGGATGTGGATTACGTACTGACAACCACAGAGATCATACGTATGATCAAAAAATCCGGTATCGTATTCGATAAAGTAGAGATTGAAGCAGCAGATGTTCCATTTGGAATCGGTTCCGGAAGCGGTGTGATATTCGGTGTAACAGGTGGTGTGACAGAGGCAGTCTTAAGAAGGCTGCAACAGGGACATAACCGTGTGGACATGGAAGCAATCAAGACAAGCGGTGTCCGTGGCGACGAAGGCATCAAAGAGCTGACGTATAATTATAACGGACGGGAAATCAAAGCTGCTGTTGTAAGCGGACTTGCCAATGCAGATAAAGTAATAGAGCGGATCAAAAATGACGAAGTACATTATGATTTTGTGGAAGTGATGGCATGCAGAAGAGGCTGCATCATGGGCGGCGGACAGCCGGTCAATGCAGGACCGAGAACAAAGAAAGCCAGAATGAAGGGATTATACGATACGGATGTTAATACACAGATCAAGAAATCCAATGAAAATCCGATGATCCTGTCACTTTATGACTCCTTGCTGAAAGGAAAAGAACACGAATTACTTCACCGGAATTTTACAAAATAATCTAAAGAACCTGTTATTTGCCAAAGCATGGAAATACAGAGAACACCTGTCAATGGAAGTTTCTTCCAATCCATGGCGATATAAAAAAGAGGAATCACCAAGATCACATTGATCATGGATTCCTCTTTTTGGATTTTGTTATTAATTTAATCTACATAATACACATAATTCTCTTTCCGAGGCTTCGCCTTCGGAACATCCGCAGCAGGATATCCAAGCACACAATGCCCGATTCCTTCATAGTCGCCTTCTATGCCCCATTTCTTAAGAAGTGCTTTTCCCTCTTCCGATGCGAAGACTTCTTTCGCACGGTGGATCCAGCAGCTTCCGATTCCAAGAGAAGAGGCGGCATTCATAAGATTCCCCATAACAAGGCTTCCGTCATAGATATGAGTCGGTCTGTTCTTATCCGCTAATACAACCAGTACAACCGGTGCTCCGTAGAACGGATCTGTATCGGTTCCCATAACGGCTGCATTCATTCTGGAAAGCTGGTCACGGGTATCTTTATCCGTAACAGCAACAATCACCGGTGACTGCATTCCCATGCCGGTTGCAGCATAAGTACCTGCTTCAAGAATCAGATCCAGATCTTCTTTCGGGATCATGTCCGATTTGTAACCGCGTACACTGCGGCGTTCGATCATATTTTTAATACTTTCGTTCATAAATCAAGACTCCTTTAAATACAAAGTGAAAAATAAAATCTCATAATATAAAAGAAAATAAAACGAAACAAATGATTTACATTCTTACACTTCTTTGTTCTCATATACATGTTTCTTGATCGCTTCGAAACTTTCTTTGCTGATCACATGTTCCATCTTGCATGCATCCGCTGCAGCAACATCTTCCGGTACACCAAGATGTGTCAGCCAGGATGATAAAAGTGTGTGACGTTCATAAATCATATTTGCAATCTCCAGGCCGGATGGTGTCAAATGAATAAATCCCTGATCATCTACTTTAATATGTTCCTTCTCGCGAAGGTTCTTCATGGCAACACTGACGCTGGATTTCTTGAATCCAAGCTCATTGGCAATATCTACGGAACGCACTACAGGCAGTTTCTGGCTTAAAATCAGAATCGTTTCAAGGTAGTTCTCTGCAGATTCATTTAATACATTGCTCATAATAAGTCATTCCTTCCTTTATACGTTAACATTGACTTTAGTATAACACAGTTAGTCATGACTGGCAAACGAAAGAAAAATCTTATTGAGAAAAAATAATCAACAAAATGAAATAAAGTGGTTGACAGCTAACGAACGTTAGCATATACTAACTATTGCGGAAGATAATGAAAACATTTATCATTATCAAAATCCTTATCAACAAATAGATAAGAAAAATGCAAAAAATCATACATAAAGAAAACGAGGTGTTATTATGCCACTTACAATGGCCGGTATCGGTGAAACAAATACAATCTCACGTATTGGTGGAAATGAAGAGACAAGACGTTTTCTGGCGAATCTTGGATTCGTTGCAGGAACAGAAGTTGTTGTACTGTCAAAGATCGGAGGCAATGTGATCGTAAATGTCAAAGACTCCAGAGTGGCTGTAAATGAGGATATGGCGCGGCACATCATGGTTTAGTACAGGGGTGTCTGCTGTATTATAGATACTAACAATCTAAGGAAAGGAGAAACAGCAATGACTTTAGGTGATGCAAAAGTTGGAAGTACAGTTGTTGTAACGAAGATTGAAGGGGACAGCGCATACAAGCGCCGTATTATGGACATGGGCATTACAAAAGGCAGCGAGCTGTATATCAGAAAGGTAGCTCCTCTTGGAGATCCTGTAGAGATTACAGTAAGAGGCTATGAGCTCTCAGTAAGAAAAGACGATGCTCAGTGTGTCCAGGTAAAATAAAACTTACCGAATGGACTGACAGATACATATTGTCACATTAGAATTTACACGTTCAAGGAGGTAAATAGGAATGGGAATCAAGATCGCACTTGCGGGAAACCCAAACTGTGGTAAAACCACAATGTTTAACGCCTTAACGGGTGCCAACCAGTATGTTGGTAACTGGCCAGGTGTTACAGTAGAAAAAAAAGAGGGAAAATTAAAAGGAAAGAGAAAGAACGACGACATCGTTGTAACAGACCTTCCGGGTATCTATTCTCTTTCACCATACACACTGGAAGAGGTAGTCAGCCGTGATTATATCTTAAATGACAATCCGGATGTTATCATCGACCTTGTAGATGCAACAAATATCGAGCGTAACCTGTACCTTACTACACAGCTGATCGAGACAGGTGTGCCGGTAGTTATCGCACTGAACATGACAGACCTTCTGGAGAAGAGAGGAATCAAGATTGATACAAAGAGACTTTCTATGTTATTAGACTGCCCGATCGTTGAGACTTCTGCTCTGAAACAGACAGGATTGGATGCTCTGGTTGAGACAGCAATCAAAGTAGCTAATAAAAAAGAAGTTGATCTTCCAAGAGAAATCTTCTCTAAAGAAATGGAAGCAGCAGTTGCAGACGTGAAGGGAGTTCTCCCGGATACAATCTCAGAAGACAAGAAGAGATGGTATGCTGTGAAATTCCTTGAGAACGACAGCAAGGTTGTAGAAAGCATGAATCTTTCTGCAGCAGCAAAAGCAGCAGTTGATAAAGACAGAAAAGAACTTGAGACAAAGCACGACGATGATATGGAAAGTATCGTAACAGACGAACGTTACAAATTCATCCAGAAAATCGTTGAGACAACTGTTAAAAAAGGTAAAGACAAATTAACAACATCAGATAAGATCGACAGAATCGTTACAAACCGTATTCTTGGTATCCCGATCTTCATCGCAGTTATGTTTGTTGTTTACTACATTTCCGTAACAACAATCGGTACAATCGTAACAGACTGGACAAATGATACATTTGTAGGTGCTATTCAGGATCTCGCTTCAAAAGGACTCGAAGCAATCGGCGTAAGCAGTGTGATCGAAGGACTGGTAGTTGACGGTATCATCGGTGGTATCGGAGCCGTTCTCGGATTCGTTCCTCAGATGGCTATCCTGTTCCTCTTCCTTTCTATTCTGGAAGACTGCGGATATATGGTACGTATCGCATTCGTTATGGACCGTGTATTCAGACACTTCGGACTGTCTGGTAAGAGTTTCATTCCACTTCTGATTTCATCAGGTTGTGGTATCCCTGGAATCATGGCTTCTAAGACCATTGAGCAGGACAATGACAGACGTCTGACAATCATGACAGCAACATTCATCCCATGTGGAGCTAAATTACCGGTTATCGCATTAATGGGTGGAGTTATGACAAGCTACGCAACAGGAAGCTACACAGCAGGTGGATTTATGGCACCTATCATGTACTTCGTAGGTATCGTAGCAGTATTAGTAGCAGCAATCATCCTGAAGAAGACAAAACCATTCTCAGGAAAACCGGCACCATTCGTTATGGAGCTTCCACAGTATCATATTCCACAGGCTAAGACAGTTCTTCTCCATGTATGGGAAAGACTGAAAGGATTCATCATCAAAGCCGGAACAATCCTGTTCCTTGCTTGTGTAGTAATGTGGTTCCTTGGTGGATTCGGATTCACAAACGGCGGATTCGGACTTGTAGACGACAGTGCAGACAGCTTACTTGCAGCAATCGGTGGATTTATCGCACCAATCTTTGCACCACTTGGATTTGGAGAGTGGCAGCCAGTAGCAGCTTCTCTTTCTGGATTCACAGCAAAAGAAGCAATCGTTTCAACAATGGGTGTACTTGCAAACGTAGCAGAGAGCCAGTCAGAAGATACTGTAACAGTAGCTCAGGCTATTCAGGCTTGGTTCCCAAGTGCAGTAGCAGCGTTCTCATTCCTGTTATTCAACCTGTTAGATTCACCTTGTCTGGCAGCTATTGCAACTATGGCACAGCAGATGCAGTCTAAGAAATGGTTCTGGTTTGCAATTCTGTTCCAGAATATCTTCTCTTATCTGGTAACACTTTGCGTATACCAGATCGGTACATTAGTAACTGGAGGCGGATTTGGAGCTGGCACAGCAGTAGCATTCGTGATTGTAGCAATCATGCTGTTCCTGTTATTCAGACCTGACCCGTATAAGAATCAGAAAGTTTATTCAAAACGTTCTGTAAATGCATAAGTAGAGCGGACCGGACGTACAGGAGTTACGTCCGGTTTTCCCTTTAAAGGAGGCAGTTTTCATGGTAGCCATTTTAGCAGATATCATTATTTTAGCGTTAATATTAGGGTATTGCGCATATCTGATATACGGAGTTGTGAAGAGATTTAAAAATGGGGTCATCCAGGGATGTGGCGGCAGCTGTGCCGGATGCAGTGGATGTGGCGGTGGATGCTGCAGTTCAGATCCTGATGAAGTGAAAAAAATGATCGAAAATATGTATGGTAAATAAAGGAGTTGGCAGTCATGGGCAATTCGACAGGCTCTATGTTCTACCTGTTCGTGATCGTGATCGTCCTTTACATTGTCGGTGCTTCTATCTATCAGGTATTTCTCTGGTTCAGAAAATGGCAGGAGAAAAAAAGAGATGAAAAGTTCAGCATGGATAATGAGGAGAACAAAGAATAGAGGGATATAGATATGGCAGATATTATAGTTGTATTAATTGTGATCGTTCTTCTTGGATTTGCACTGAGAGGAGCAATCAAACATTTTAAAGGTGACAGTCCTTGCTGTGGCGGCGGAACCGGCATCATTAAAACCGATGATAAAGAACTGAAGAATCCGGTGATCGGAAAGAAGACAGTTCACATCGAAGGTATGAGCTGTGATCACTGCGTACAGTCAGTGAAGAAAGCACTGAACGAGATCGAAGGTGCTTCAGCAAGAGTAGATTTACAGAAAAAAGAAGCAGTTGTGTCTTATGACCGCGAGATTGCCAATGATGCTTTGAAAAAGGCAGTAGAAAAGGCAGGATTTAAGGTCGCTTCTATTACAGAATAAATATACGAAAATCATACATAGAAAATGAGACACAGATTAGTATACGTCATGAATGATACGACAGGAGGTCAAGCAGGTGGATAAGGCAAAAGAAGCAATTGTACAGAAACTGAAAGCCAGTGGATGCAGAATTACCAAGCAGAGACTGATGCTTCTGGATATTATTCTGGAAGAAAACTGTTCCTGCTGCAAGGAAATCTATTACCGTGCATCCAAGATTGATCCAAGTATCGGTACGGCAACAGTATACCGGATGATCAACAAGCTGGAAGAGATCGGTGCGATCAACCGCAGAAATATGTATAAAGTTGCATGTGATCCGAATTGTGAACTACAGAATGCATGCACGATCGAGCTGGATGACGATACGATAAAACACCTGTCTGCAAAGAACTGGAACGCAGTGATTCAGGCAGGACTGAAGGCATGTGGGTATGTGGAGAATCAGAAGATCCGAAGTATCACGATGCAATCATAGTAAAATGCTATTGAAAAAAATTATCGATAGCAAAAAAATATTTGAAAAGAACATTCTTTGGTGTTATAATTGGCAGAAACAAAAAATGACTGCCGGACATAAACACAAGGGATGTTCTTTTTTTGTTGCGGTGCGTTTCCAAAGAACCTATGAAGACAGGATTTAGGAGGATGCACATCTGAAAAATGTTATATAATAATTTATAAAAATACAATGGAGGGAATAATTATGTTAAATTTAAAAGACATCAATTGGAAAAAACCAGGACTTTTTGCAGCAGGAGTAGCTTTCGGAACAGCAGGAATCAAGATTCTGGCAAGTGATGATGCGAAGAAATTATATACAAACTGTACAGCGGCTGTATTAAGAGCAAAAGCATGCGTGATGAAGACAGCTACAACTGTTCAGGAGAATGCAGGAGATATCTTAGCTGAAGCAAAACAGATCAACGAAGACAGAGCAGCAGAGGCAGAAGCTGAAGTAGTAGATGATTTCTGTGAAGTAGAAGAGACAGCTGAAGAAGCAACAGAAGAGACAGAAGCATAAAAATCAGGCACAGAATATAGAAAAGTTGCCAGAAGATACATAGGCACCTGCGGAACATCTGCAGGTGCTTTTGCAAGAATAATAAGAGGTGACAAAGAGTGAAATTTAAGATCAAGCATGAGATAAGAGGAAGAATCCGTGTCCACATGGAGCAGAAACGTATGACCCATGAACAGGCAGACATTCTTCTTTTCTATTTGCAGAATATAGAAGGCGTGTTCCGCGCCGATGTCTATGACAGAACGTCGGATGCAACTATCCATTATAATGGGGACAGGGATACAATCATCGAAGGACTCCGCAGATTCCGTTATGATGAAGTGGAAGTCCCGAATGGTCTGCTGGAGACATCCGGAAGAGCAATGAACGCAGAGTATCAGGAAAAACTGGTGAATAAGATTATTTTCCATTATGGAAGAAAGTTCCTACTGCCATATCCGATTTCGGCAGCATATACAACGATCATGTCGGCAAAATATATCTGGAAGGGCATTAAGACACTGATGGAAAGAAAGATCGAAGTTCCGGTACTTGATGCAACGGCAATCGGAGTATCGATCTTCAGAAGTGATTTCAGCACAGCCGGCTCTATTATGTTCCTGCTTGGAATAGGTGAACTCTTAGAAGAGTGGACACATAAGAAATCTGTGGATGACCTGGCAAGAACCATGTCACTGAATGTTGGAAAAGTATGGTTAAAGACTGACGATCAGGCGGTTCTGGTTCCTTCTAATCAGATTAAATCAGGCGATCAGGTTGTCATACATATGGGAAATGTCATCCCGTTCGACGGTGAAGTTGTGGATGGAGAAGCTATGATCAACCAGGCTTCACTGACAGGAGAATCCGTTCCGGTAAGAAGAACTACAGGAAATTATGTCTATGCCGGAACTGTTGTAGAAGAAGGAGAAGTGACAGTCGATGTCAAAGCAGTCGGCGGTTCCAGCCGTTATGAGAAGATTGCAGCAATGATCGAAGAATCCGAGAAATTAAAATCCGGACTGGAAAGCAGGGCAGAACATCTTGCGGACAAACTGGTTCCGTATTCGCTTGGCGGTACGGCACTTACTTATCTGCTTACAAGAAATGCAACAAAGGCACTGTCGATTCTGATGGTAGACTTCTCATGTGCATTAAAGCTTGCTATGCCAATCTCCGTACTTTCTGCAATCCGTGAAGCAGGTATGTACAAGATTACTGTAAAAGGTGGAAAATATCTGGAAGCGGTTGCCGAGGCAGATACGATCGTATTCGACAAGACCGGTACATTGACAAAGGCAAAACCGACGGTAGCAGAAGTGGTATCATTTAACGGAATGAGTGAAGATGAGCTGCTTCGTATTGCCGCATGTCTGGAGGAACATTTCCCTCATTCTATGGCAAAAGCAGTTGTAAGCGCTGCAAAGGCAAAACATCTGGATCACGAAGAGATGCATTCAAAAGTTGAATATATCGTAGCACATGGTATTTCCACACAGATCGAAGGTAAAAAGGCCGTGATCGGAAGCTATCATTTCGTATTCGAAGATGAAAAAGTAGTGATTCCGGAAGGAATGGAAGAACGCTTTGAAAGTCTGCCGGAAGAATATTCACACCTGTATATGGCGATCGAAGGAAAGCTGGCAGCCGTGATCTGTATCGAAGATCCACTGCGTGATGAAGCAGTAGAAGTAATCCGTGAACTCCGCAAGGCAGGGCTTACGAAGATTGTAATGATGACAGGTGACAGCGAACGTACTGCAAAAGCGATCGCAAAACGTGTCGGAGTAGATGAATATTTTGCAGAAGTATTACCGGAAGATAAGGCGGCTTTCTGTGAAAAAGAAAAGGCAGCAGGACGTAAAGTTATCATGATCGGTGATGGTATCAATGATTCACCGGCACTTTCCGCAGCAAATGTAGGTATTGCGATCAGTGATGGTGCTGAGATTGCAAGAGAGATCGCAGATATTACGATCGGCGCTGATAATCTGAAAGAACTGGTAACACTGAAGAAGATCAGTAACGGTCTGATTAAGAGAATCAGTCATAATTATCGTGCAATTGTTGGATTCAATGCAGGACTGATCGGACTTGGCGTGGCAGGAATCGTCATGCCGACAACATCTGCACTGCTTCATAATACTTCAACTCTGGTGATCGGACTTAAGAGCATGCAGAATCTCCTGGACGAGTAGAGAAGCAGGAAGCATACAGATACGATAAAAAAGATAAGTGTTCTGTTGAAGATATTCAGTGATATTGTAATATTTATAATGAAAATATTGTTATAAATATAGAAAAGATGATAAATAAGAAAACAAAAAGAAGCTTAGTGAAATTTTATTTCATTAAGCTTCTTTTTTGCACATAATTCTTGACAGTGTGGAAAGAATGATATAGTATTCAAATATAGCTTGTTAGATAACTCTAACAAGCGTTAGGAGGAACTAAGATGGCAAACAGATATCTGATTGAAAAATGTCTGGTGGAGCATTGCTCGGCGACACTTGCATCAATGAAATCAGCAAATTTATTCAATATGACATTTGCAGATGATACGGATATAGATGATCAGATTGAGTTCTGGAATCAGTGCATGAAAGAAAAAGGCATCCGGCTCTATGTATTACGGAGGCAGGAGAACCGCGTGCTGGTCTATGTCTATCGGAAGAAACAACTCGAGGTCAGTCTGAACCGGCCGGGAGTAGCAAAGTTCCTGAAAAAATACGGCTATGAAAGCACGGAAATCGAATATGCCCTGAACCGGTTAAAATCAAGAATTGGGGAAAACAATGAATTCCCTCATGAAATTGGAATCTTTCTGGATTACCCACTGGGAGATGTGATCGGATTCATTGCAAACCAGGGACGCAATTTCAAATGCGTAGGATGCTGGAAAGTATATTGTGATGAGTGTGCATGCCGGAAAACATTTGCAAAATATAAAAAATGCAGAGATGTCTATGTACGTCTCTGGCAGCAGGGAAGAAGTGTTTTGCAGCTTACGGTAGCTGCCTGACATATAAAATTATCAATGAAAGAGGTAGAAAACAATGAGTAAAATTGCAGTAGTATATTGGAGCGGAACAGGTAACACAGAGGCTATGGCAAACGAAGTAGCAGAAGGAGCAAAAGCTGCAGGAGCAGAAGTTGATGTATTAACAGCTTCAGAATTCGGCGCAGACAAGATGGACGCTTACGATGCAGTAGCATTCGGATGCCCTGCTATGGGAGCAGAAGAACTGGAAGACAGCGAATTCGAGCCAATGTTCTCTGACTGCGAAGGCAAACTTGGCGGAAAGAAGATTGCACTCTTCGGATCTTACGGATGGGGAGACGGAGAATGGATGAGAACATGGGAAGAGACATGTAAAGCTGACGGAGCTGTTCTTGCATGTGACTGCGTACTGGCGAATGAAGCACCAGACGATGATGCAGTTGCGGCATGCCAGGCACTTGGAAAGGCTCTTTGCTAATTAAAAAAAGACATAATCCTTACTTAAAAGTAGTTTCATAATTGAAAAATCCGACATACATATATATCCTTTGGGCGGTGATCAGAAGAGATTCTGGTTGCCGCCTTTTTTGTCATGCATTCAAAAGAAGCAAATGTCTTCGGTCAATGTCCTATCGGTTAATTTTCTCATTTTTAATTTAAAAACTTCTTGATTTACTAAAGAAGTTATGATATGCTAACGATAGTTAGAAGAATCTAACTATCGTGTGAATAAATCATGGCAGACTCCTTCTGTCTCATCCCTGAGCAAGAGAGGCAGAAGTGGTTCCATGGGAAAGGATCTTGACATGGAGAATTTTTTAGCAATTGAGAAGGTTATTGGAAGAGAGATTATTGATTCGAGAGGTAATCCGACGGTAGAGGCAGAAGTATATCTTCTGGATGGAACTGTAGGAAGAGGTGCAGCACCAAGCGGCGCATCTACAGGAGAATTCGAAGCACTCGAACTGCGTGACGGAGACAAATCCCGTTTCGGCGGAAAAGGTGTAACCAAAGCCGTAGAGAATATTAATACAGTGATTAACGATGCACTGAAAGGCGTAGATGCAGCAGACATTTATGCAGTAGATGCAGCAATGATCGCAGCAGACGGAACAAAAGATAAATCGAACTTAGGAGCAAATGCAATCCTCGCAGTATCAATCGCGAGTGCACGTGCAGCAGCAAACGCACTGGAGATCCCGCTTTATCGTTTCCTCGGAGGCGTAAATGGTAACAGACTTCCGGTACCTATGATGAATATATTAAACGGAGGCGCACATGCAGCCAACACAGTAGATGTACAGGAATTCATGATCATGCCTGTAGGAGCACCAAGTTTCAAAGAAGCACTCCGCTGGTGCGCAGAAGTCTTCCATGCACTGGCAGCATTATTAAAATCAAAAGGACTTGCAACTTCCGTAGGCGATGAAGGTGGATTCGCACCGGACCTTGCATCTGACGAAGAAGCAATCCAGTATATCTTAGATGCAGTAAAAGATGCTGGATACGAACCTGGAAAAGACTTCATGATCGCTATGGATGCAGCATCTTCTGAGTGGAAAGGTGAGAAGAAGGGCGAATATGTACTTCCAAAGGCAGGTACAAAATTCACTTCTGAAGAGCTCATCGAGCACTGGAAGAAACTGGTAGACAAGTACCCGATCATCTCTATCGAAGATGCGTTAGATGAAGAAGACTGGGAAGGATGGCAGAAACTGACAGCTGAACTTGGAGACAAAGTACAGTTAGTCGGAGACGATCTGTTCGTAACAAACACAGAGAGACTTTCCAAAGGTATCGAACTTGGATGCGGAAATTCAATACTTATCAAGTTAAACCAGATCGGATCTGTATCAGAGACACTGGAAGCAATCAAGATGGCTCACAAAGCCGGCTACACAGCTATCTCATCTCATCGTTCCGGAGAGACAGAAGATACAACAATTGCAGACCTTGCGGTAGCACTGAATACCTGCCAGATCAAGACAGGAGCACCTTCAAGATCAGAACGTGTTGCAAAATACAACCAGTTACTGAGAATCGAGGAAGAGCTCGGAGCAAGCGCTGTATATCCTGGAAAAGCAGCATTTAATGTGAAGAAATAATAAGAGTTTAAAAAATATTTAAAACTTCATATCCGTTTATTTAATCCCCTTCTGTAGGATAGAGACTGAAAAAAGTCAAAGTCATACAGGAGGGGATTGTATTATGGAAAAAAATATATATGGTCTGTCCATGCAGGAAGTAGAAGAAAAAAGGAGAAAAGGCGAAGGAGAACACGAACCGGAAAGTATTACAAAAAGCAAGAAACAGATCATCCGGGAAAATGTGCTGACATTATTCAACCTGTTGAATTTCATCATTGCAGGATTGTTATTCGCAGTGGGAGCGTATACCAACATGATCTTCATCGCGATCATTATACTGAATATCGTGATCGGGATCGCACAGGAATGCAAAGCCAAGAAGCTGGTAGATGAATTATCTATCCTGAACCGACCTGCTATAAAAGTAAGAAGAGAAGGCGAAGATCAGGAGATTGAATTAAAAGATATCGTAAAAGGAGATATCGTGATCCTGGAAAGCGGAAGCCAGATCTGTAATGACAGTATTGTTACAAGCGGCAGTCTGGAGGTCAATGAATCCCTTCTGACAGGAGAAAGTGATCCTGTGATAAAGGAAGCGGGAAGTACGTTATATTCAGGAAGTTCCGTGATTTCCAGTAAGGCCTGTGCGGAAGTCATCCATGTAGGCAATGATAACTATGCAACCAATCTCGTAAACGAAGTAAAAAAAGAAAAGCAGGTACAGTCAGAGCTATTAGGTTCTATGCGAAAGGTTACAAGATTTACAAGTACCTTGATTATTCCACTTGGAATCCTCTTATTCTTAGAAGCGTTTGTATTGCGGAAAGCACCGGTGAATGAATCGGTTGTCGCTTCAGCGGCGGCACTTCTCGGAATGCTTCCGAAAGGACTGGTGTTACTGATCTCTGTATCACTGGCAACCGGTGTGATCCGTCTGGCGAAGATGAAGATCTTGGTTCAGAATATCTATTCACTGGAAACGCTGGCGCATGTCGATGTGCTGTGTCTGGATAAGACCGGAACCATCACAGATGGAAAATTGAAAGTAAAATACGTGATCCCGATGGACAGAGATGAAGAAATCAATCTGACGGAAGACGAAGAAAAACAGTTGGTACGGGCATATCTGGATGCAAGTGATGATAATAATGCAACCTTCCAGGCATTGCAGAAAGCATTTGCAGATAAGAATGCAGAAGAAAAAAATAGCAGATATAAAGAGAAATATAACGGTGAGACAGATAAAACCTACTTTGTAAAGAATAAAATATCCTTTTCATCAAAAAGAAAATGGGGCTGCATCAGTTTCGTTGGAAAGGGAACAATCTTTATAGGTGCACCGGAGCGGATTTTGGGAACACTTCCAGATAATCTGGAGAATGAACTGGAGCATGGAAGAAGACTGGTAGCGATCGGATATTATGACGGAGAATGGAAAGATGAGGAACATTTACCGGCACAGATCCAGCCATTATACAGTGTCGTGCTTGAGGATCAGATCCGGCGCAATGCAAAAAAGACACTGGAATTTTTCCACAGACAGGGAGTAGATGTCAAAGTCATTTCCGGCGATCATGTCAAGACAGTTGCTATGATAGCAAAACGTGCAGGGCTGAGAGGATGGGCAGATGCAATTGATATGTCATCCGTCGGCGAGGAGCCGGATTACGCTGTAATCTGCCGGGAGTATACCGTATTTGCAAGAGTGACACCTAAGCAGAAGCAGGAACTGGTAAAGGCATTCCAGAGACAGGGGCACAAGGTGGCAATGACCGGAGATGGAGTGAATGATCTTCTCGCACTCAGAGAAGCAGACTGTTCGATCGCAATTGCAGACGGAAGTGATGCAAGCAGACAGATCGCGCAGGTCGTCCTTATGGATTCTGACTTTACACACCTTCCGCAGGTAGTAATGGAAGGAAGAAAGGTCATCCATAATGTAACAAGAACAGCAGGAGTATTCTTTATAAAAACGATTTATTCGGTACTGGTATCCGTCTTCTGTGTCATTAAGAATACGCCATTTCCATTCATTCCGATACAGATTACATTGATCGATGCGTGTATAGAAGCTTACCCGTCCTTCCTGACAATTCTGGAATCAGATACGAGACGGATCAAAGGAAGATTCCTTTCCACTGCAATCTGGAATGCGGCACCATTCGGAATTGTGGCAGCGGTGATGATAGGTGTTACAACGCTCTTTTTTCCGATGGCATCCGGCGAGAAACAGACAATCATGTACCTGACACTGATCATTATTTCCATGACAGCAGTGATCCGCAGTTGTATTCCGTTTAGTGTATTGCGTGGATTTATCTGTGTTACAATGATATGTGGAACATTTGGAGCACTTGTGATCCTGCCGGGATTATTTGAGATCAGTGCGATGACGGTTGCAATGTGGGTACATTTCCTGATCGGAAGTCTTACATCGGTTGCCGGACTGCTGATCATATTAAATTTAAGAGGACAGCAGGAAGAATACAAAGCACATATGCGTAAGAAAAAAATAAAAAGAGAAGCGTAAAGTAAAATCTGCAGACCGGCAATGCATAGAAGATAAGAATATGCTATGATGAAGAAAAGAGATAAGAACAACAAGAAGGTGAGAAGCTATGCCGTTAAAAAAGAAATTATTTCGTTCCAATATGCTGTTTTTATTCCTGTCGATGGTTACGCTGCTTCTGATCGGAACAGCTGTGATAGGAGCATGTGAAGATAGATTTGAAAGAACATTTGAAGAGATCGGATATGAAAAGATGGACGGGGATGTATGGGATATCTCGAAGGATATCGGGAAAGAAGCCATCCGGGAGTCTTTTTCATTTCTGGTACTGATCGTGCTGGTTGTAGGCATTATAGCGATTCTGGCATTGCTTCTCCTGGCATCCATATTTACAAAAAGAATGAACCGTCTTGTCATGGAGCCGTTAGACTGCCTGGTGGAAGGTGCAAAACGGATCCAGGACGGCAATCTGGAAGAAGAGATCATATATGAAGGACAAGAAGAGTTCGAACGGGTCTGCCGTGCGTTCAATGAGATGCAGCGAACAATTCTGGAAGATCAGAAGATACGGGAAAAGAATGAAAAGGCAAGAACAGATATGGTAACAGGAATTTCTCATGATCTAAGAACTCCGCTTACGTCAATCCGGGGCTATATCAAAGGGGTTCTGGATGGTGTGGCAAATACGGAAGAGAAACGGACAATGTATCTGGAGACGGCCTATGAATCTACGGAAGAAATGAATAGCTTACTACAGAAATTGTTCGATTTCTCCAGAATGGAAAGCGGGCAGATGCCAGTTCATATGGTACAGATTGATCTTGCAGAATATGTACAGGGATTCACAGCACAAAAAGAAAAGACCCTGGATCCGTCCGAAGTCCAGCTTGTAATGGAACAGGAAGAAGAGATCCTTCCGGATGTCAATGTGGATATAGAGCAGATCCAACGTATACTGGAGAACCTTCTGGAGAACAGCAGGAAATATGTAGAAAGAAAACCGGTGGAAATCTGGCTGCGTGTCAGAAAGGATGAAAGTCATGTAATCCTGGAATGGAAAGATAACGGAGACGGCGTGCCGGAAGAAAAGATCGGCAGGATATTTGACAGGTTTTACAGATGCGATGAGGCCAGAACAAAGAAGGGAAGCGGTGTCGGACTTTATGTGGTAAAATACATTATGGAAGAGCATGGAGGAAGTGTGGAAGCTGTGAATGACGGCGGGCTGAAACTGATACTGCGCTTTCCAAGAGTTGATAAAAATATGTGAGGAGTGAATGCAGGATGTCCAAAATACTGATCGTAGAAGATGACAGGAAGATTGCACAGCTAGAAAGTGATTATCTGGAGAGTAACGGATATGAGACAAAAATCATTGAAGACGGGAAAAAGGCACTTTCCGAATTGAAAACGAATCATTATGACCTGATACTTCTGGATCTGATGCTTCCGGGATGCAGCGGATATGATATCTGCAGGAAGATCAGGGATGAGATAGACATTCCGATCCTTATGGTGACGGCACGGACAGAAGGCGTTGATGTGATCAGGGGACTGGGACTTGGTGCGGATGATTATATCACGAAGCCATTTGATCCGTCACAGCTTGTTGCAAGAGTACGTTCACATCTGAAGCGTTATGAAAGGTTGACGACCAGGCATAAAGAAAGAGAAGAGAAAGAAAATGCACAGGAGCAGATCCAAGTAGAAGATGTCGTGATTGAGCCGCAGACATGGAGAGTATGGAAAGCAGGAGAAGAAGTGAAGCTTCCTCACAGGGAATTTGAACTTCTCGTATTTCTGGCAAAGAATTCGAACATCGTATTTTCGAAAGAAGCATTATTTGAAAAGATATGGGGATTCGATTATGTGTCGGATGCGGCAACCGTATCGGTGCATATCAACCGGTTAAGGGAAAAACTGGAAGACGATCCGAGAGAACCAAAGATCATAGAGACAGTATGGGGAGCAGGATACCGCCTGAATAGATAGTATCGGCAATATGCCGAAAAACAGGAGGTAAGGCCTGTTACAGAGAGAACAGAATTGTAAAATGTTACGAAATAAGAAAAGCACGCAGTGGGATATTGCGTGCTTTTTGAGTGTGTGATATTATTATAGTATAGTATAGTATGCAAGATAAGAAATCAGAGATTTACACGGTGAATCAGTAGTTATAAGGAGAGCGTATATGGCAGTAACAATACAGCAAATCGCTGAAAAAGCGGGTGTATCAAGAGGAACGGTAGACCGGGCACTTAATAACCGCGGCCGGATCAACCCGGAAGTGGCAGAAATGGTGAAAAGAACCGCCGAAGAGATGGGGTATGTGCACAAAGCAAGAAAGAGACAGAAAAGTGCCGGAGGAAAGAAAAAGATCGGGATCGTAACACAGCTTTCGGGAGCTTCCTTCATGCTGGAAGTCAAAAGAGGAATACAGACCGGAAAAAAAGAACTGGAAGAACTTGGCGTAGAAGTGATCGTAAAAGAGAATACTTCCGTTCGTGAAGAGGATCAGCTGCGTGCAATTGACGAACTGGTGAAAGAAGGAATCCAGGGACTGGCACTGATGCCGGTAGATACGGAAGGCGTCAGGGAAAAATTAAACTGGCTTGTGAATGAAAAGAAGATTCCGGTCGTGACATTCAACTCGGATATCGTAGGAACAAAGAGATGCTGTTTTGTCGGAATGGATAATAAGTTAAGCGGGCAGACAGCAGCAGGGTTATTCGGGATGATGACCAGAGGCGTTGGAAAGATCCTTGTCATTACCGGATATTTCAGCAGTATGCTGAATAACTCCCGTGTAGACGGATTCGTAGAAGAGATAAAGAATATTTCACCAAAGCTTGAGATTGCCGGCGTGCAGGGAAGCTTTAACAATGCAGATGAAGTGGAACACATTATAGAGAATGCTATGATGAGTATATCCGGGATCAACGGAATCTTTGTGGTATCCGGCGGACAGGAAGGCATCGTCGAGGCATTCCGCAAACTTGGTGTAGAGCAGCGGCCATATGTTGTGATCTATGACCAGACTGCAAAGAATGAAGCACTGTTAAAAGAAGGAACCGCAGATTTCCTGATCGATCAGAATGGGTTCGAACAGGGATACCGGCCGCCGAGGATCCTTGCAGATATCTTGTTGAATGGAACCTATCCGGACACAGAATATCTGTATACAGGAATCGATATTAAGACAAAATACAACCTGTAAGATAATCCGGGGTACACAGCCCTGATACCAGAGATGCAAGAGAAGGTGCCAGTGGCAGGTTTTGCAGATAAAAGGATGATTAGAATGATAATAAGACAGAGAAGAGGAAAACAGATATCAGCTTTATTACTCATGACGGCAATTCTGTGCTGTGGCTGCAGTAATCACAGTTCCTGGCAGAAGGCAAAAGACCGGTATGTGGTAGGAGTTGTAACCAAATCCAATACCAGTGAGTACTGGATGTCGGTGAATTCCGGCATGGAAGCTGCAGCTGCAAAATATGACATGGATGTGATCACGCTTGCTCCGGATTCGGAACTGGACCGGGAAGTTCAGGAAAAGCAGGTGGAAAAGCTGATCGATCAGAATGTGGATGCGCTGGCAGTTGCACCGATTGACTCTTATCATGTTCCGGACTATCTGGATGAAATAGAGAAAAAGAAGATTACGGCAGTATGTTTTGACAATGGAATGGTGGGCGGAGAACTTCCATATATCGGAATCGACAATCATAAGACAGGATATCAGCTGGCACAGGAACTGGCAGAACAGTTAGAACACAAAGGCCAGGTAGGAATCGTGGCAGGTGATCTAAAACAGAAAGGCCACAGAGAACGAGTGGAAGGATTTGAAGAATATATGAAGTCCGAACCGGAGATGACGGTGAAGTTCGTAGAAAGCGGCTATGCCAATCTGCAGATGTCGGAACAGAAAGTACGGGATCTTATGGGACAATATCCGCAAATCAGGGGAATTATGGCGACCAGTGCTGTCACTGCGATGGGACTTGTTGATGAATTGAAAGATACTGATATCAAAATTGTGTCAGTGGATGAACAGGAAGATTCCCTTAAGGCAGTAGAAAATGGGCAGATCTCGGCGCTTGCGGCACAGTCGGGATATGAGATTGGTTATGAGACGATTCACTATATCCAGAAGCTGCGGAACGGAAAGCATCCGAAAAAGAAGTATTATCTGAATGCAGAGATACTGACACAGGACAATGTAAAGGAGTACAGAAAAAAAGATGAAAGTCAGAAGTATAAGAAGTAAGGTCCTGATCGCAATCACCGGGATCACACTGCTTACGGCAGCAGCCATGGCTTTCGTATTTTATGGAAGGTCATCCCGGATGATCGAGGAAAATTACATAACAGTGCTCAGTCAGAGAACCAGGCTGCTTACGGATACCGTAGATGATATGTTAAAAAATGTATGCAATATCGATATCAAAGCATCCTGTGACAAAGAGATCAAAGAGGAACTGGAACAATATCTGAATGACAAAGATGAGAAACGGCTGAACAATATCTCAACAAGATTACGTACATTTTCCAAGATGGATCAGGCAATCTCCAGTATGTATCTGGTGATCCCAGGCGAGCGTCAGGTTGTTACAACGCTGGATTATCCGGTGTACAGAAGTGGACTTAAGGAGGATAACCTTCGTCAATTTGAAACACTATGTGGAAAAAATGGCGGACCGGCGATCATGGATGATCTGGTGCACAGCAAAGATAAATTATTACAGTTTACGGAAAAGGTAACCGGAGAAGATGGACAGGTGATCGGTTATCTGTGTGCGAATATCGAAGAACAGAACTTAAGATATGATTATCTGGAAGATCCGTCGAATCAGGAACTGGGACAGATCGAACTGATCGAAGACGGCAGGATCATTGCAGCCAGAGAGCAGTCCCGGATGGGCAATAAATTTCCGGTAAAGAAGTATAAAAATTTTATCAGTCATTCTGAAGTTACCGGGGCAGATAAAGAAAATATATACATTTACTGTGAAGGAAGCTTTTCCGGCTGCGGAATTTTTGCCAGTGTAAAGAGAAGTGCCGTATTAGGTGACCTGGCGCAGATGCGGAAATATGTATTCGGTGTGGCGGCCGTGTTCGGGCTGATCGCAATGCTGGCGGCGATATACATTTCAAGGATTGTCTATAAACCGGTGAGAAAGCTGATGACTGCAATGCAGTCAATTGCGGATGGCGAGATGGATACCAGGGCAGAGGTCGTATCCAAAGACGAGATTGGTCTTGCTGCGGAAGAATTTAACCGGATGTTAGACCGGATCGAAGAACTGATCGGACAGCTTATTCAGGAAGAAAAGAAGAAAAAGGATGCGGAACTGGAGGCACTGCAGTATCAGATCACACCGCATTTTATGTATAATACACTGAATTCGATCAAGTGTTATGCAATGATCCACAATGAGAAAGAGATTGCAACGGTCATCGGGGATTTTGTAGAGTTATTGCAGACATGTATACGGAAAAAGGGCACATTTCTGACTGTTGCAGAGGAAATACAGGTGTTGAAGAATTATATTCATCTGCAGGAATTCCGCAATGGAGAAGAATATCAGGCAGCTTACGCGATAGAGCGCGAAGCAGAGCAATGTCTGATACCAAGACTGATCTTACAGCCCCTTGTAGAAAATGCGCTGATTCATGGACTGGATCTGAAAAATAACAGAAAACATTTAACGATAGAAGCGTATACTTCCGGCTCCAGACTTTATATGAAGGTCAGGGATAACGGAAGAGGAATGACACAGGAACAGATTGAAGAATTATTGAAAAAGAAGGGAAAGAAGACGAAGGGACTTACGGCGGTCGGAATACCGAATATTCAAGAAAGACTGCAATTATATTATGGAACACAGGCAAAGCTTTCGCTGAAAAGCAGCGGAGAAGGTACAGAGGCAACGATTTATCTGCCTGTGAACAGAAGTGAGGATGAAGAATCATGAGAAAAGCATTACTGGCGGACGATGACTTTCTTGTGCGGAGTTATCTGAAGATGTTGTCGTCATGGGAAAAGGCAGGATTTGAGATTACGGCGGATGTAAGAGATGGGGAAGAAGCACTGGAGGTGTTGGACCGGGAAAAGATAGATCTGGTTGTTACTGATATTGCAATGCCGCTGATGGACGGGATCGAACTGATCCGGGAAATCCGGAGAAAATATCCGGACATCTATGTGATCGTACTTAGCTGTCATGATGAATTCGAATATGTGAAAAAGGCGATGAAAGAAGGAGCAGACGAGTATGTATTAAAGAATACACTGAATGAAGAAAGTCTGTATACGGTTCTTGAAGCGGCGGAAGAACATATCCGGCAGAGCAAGGAAGAAGCAGGTGTGAAAGATCAGAAACAGCAGACGCAGGAACATGCGGATATGAAAAAGGATCCAGAAGAAGATAACAATGCAGATGCTGACGGGAAAACGGGAGAAAAGTCGGATCAGACAGGAAATATGAATGAAAAATTTCTGTTTTTTAACCAGATCCTGGCGGGAACCCTGTCCGGAGAGGAACGGGAAGAAAAAAGAATCCGGGCAGGAATACGTGGAAAATATAAGAACAGTGCAGTGATCGTGATCAAAAGAGAAGAAACAGAGTATACCGAGGATCCGCTGGAAGAAGCAAGAAAAGAGCAGTATAGTCTGGAATTCTACAGGCGTATGCAGGAAAAGCTACAGTCAAGACCCGGCGAATCCGAGACGGAAAAAGAAATCATCTATCTCGGAAATGGAACATACTGCTGCTTTCTGGATCTGTCAGATGAATACAAAAGCAGTGTGATGTATCAGCATCTGACCGGAACGGCATCGGCATGTTATAAGATCTGTGCGGAAGAAGAGAAAGTCTATAAGATCGGTGTCAGTAATATCTGCATTGGAGCAGATGCACTTCGCCAGGCATATCAGCAGGCAAGGATGATGATAAAGAATAGTTTCTATGAAAAGGATGGAATTGCCTATTATGAAGCAGATAGAGCGATGGGAAAAGAACTTCCGAAAGAAGCAGAAACACTTTTGGAGGAGGCAGAGCTGTTAAAGAAGAAAAGTGAAAAGGATAAATTTCTTCTCATGGCCGGTACAGTAATACAGGCGTTCAAAAAAGAGCGGTGCGACAGTCAGCTGGTACGGCAGTGGTTCCGGAGGCTGGAACATAAGTTACAGGTAGACGGCACAAGGTCGGACCAGCATTTTGGCTATATCGGAGAGGTGAAAAAAGAGCTGGAACATCTGGCAGAGCAGGCATTTGAATGTGGCGAACCGGATATCCCGGAAGATTTAAGCCAGGCAGTTAAGATTGCAGCGGATTATGCGGCGAGACATTACCGGGAAGCAGTGGGACTTGGTGATGCGGCAGAAGCGGCAGGCGTGAACAGCACCTATCTGAGTTATCTGTTCAGTCAGGAGATGGGGATTGGATTTGCCAATTATCTTTTGAACCTGCGGATGGAATATGCGAAGAAGTTATTAAGAGAGACCAATCTTAAGATGTGGCAGGTAGCAGAAGAATCGGGATTCAATGATTACCATTATTTTTCAAAAGTATTTAAAAAAGCAGAGGGGATGAGCCCGGCGCAGTACCGGAAGCATTCTTAAAAATAAAAGATACAGTTGTTTTTCTATATGTAAAAGGAAAAGCAACTGTATCTTTTTTTGCGTGCAAATACCTGGCAAAAAAGAAAGCACAAAAAAAATCAAAAAATAAAACCCAAAAAAAAGACACAAAAAGTGTGGAAAGCAATACCTGAAAAAAAGACACAAAAATCAGAAAAATACCATCTAAAAATAAAGTACACATTTCAAAAGATTCTCCCAATGCCGGAACAGGCGGATCCTTAGTATTATATAGTCACAAAGAAAAACACGAAAGAACAAAAAAGATAAGAAAAGAAATAACAAAAAGAAAGAGGTAAGAAAGATGTTTGACAAAGAGAAAGTAAAACTTGGAATCGCACCAATCGCATGGACCAATGATGACATGCCGGACCTTGGAAGTGAGAATACATTTGAACAGTGCGTAAGCGAGATGGCACTTGCAGGATTCACAGGATCAGAAGTCGGCAACAAATATCCAAAAGATACGAAAGTCCTGAAACATGCACTGGATCTTCGAGGTGTAGAGATCTGCAACCAGTGGTTCTCAGCATTTCTGATCACAAAGCCATTCGAAGAAGTAGAAAAAGAGTTCCGTGCACAGCTTGCATATTTAAAAGAAATGGGAGCAAAAGTGATCGGAGCTTCCGAGCAGAGCTATAGCGTACAGGGCATGCTTGATACACCGATTTTCGGACACAAATATGTGATGAATGATGAAGAGTGGAAGACATTCTGTGACGGAATGAACCGACTTGGAAAGATCGCAAAAGATGAGTATGGAATTGCACTTACCTTCCATCATCACATGGGAACGGTTGTACAGAATGCAGATGAAGTAGAGCGCATGATGGACAATACGGATCCGGAATATGTAAGTCTCTTATTCGATACCGGACATTTCGCATACTGCGGAGAAGACCCACTGGAGATGGTACAGAAATATGCAGACAGAATCAAACATGTACATCTGAAAGACATCAGAAAAGGCATGGTAGAGAAAGTAAAGAAAGAAGAATTAAGTTTCTTAGACGGAGTCAGAATGGGAACGTTCACAGTACCTGGAGACGGCGATATTGATTTTGATCCAATTTTCAAAGTTCTGGAAGAATCAGGATATACCGGATACATGGTAGTAGAGGCAGAACAGGATCCGGCAAAAGCCAATCCACTGGAATATGCACTGAAAGCAAGAAAGTTCATTTCTGAAAAGACAGGATTATAGAAGAAAAATACAATCTGCAGACAAAATCATCCAGGAAAAATACCGGGAGATCCCACAAAGGGATAAAAACGGAACTGAACAAGAATATAGAAATAAAAAGATTATAAACGCGAAAAGGAGAAGAAAAAATGGTTAACGTAGGAATTATCGGAGCAGGAAGAATCGGAAAAGTACATGTAGAAAGTATCTGCACACAGGTAAAGGATGCAAAAGTCAAGATGCTTGCAGACCCATTCATGAATGATGAGACAGCAAAATGGGCAAAAGACATGGGCGTAGAAGCAGTTACAAAGGATTATAAAGAAATCCTTGCAGACCCGGAGATCGATGCAGTGCTGATCTGCTCATCTACAGATACACATTCACCAATCTCGGTAGAAGCAATCAAAGCTGGAAAGCATGTATTCTGTGAGAAACCAATCGATCATGATGTAGCAAAGATCAAAGAAGTCATCGATGCATTAAAAGACAGCAATGTAAAATATCAGGTTGGATTCAACAGAAGATTTGACCATAACTTTGAAGCAGTACAGAAAGCAGTAGCAGATGGAAAGATCGGAGATACACATATCATCAAGATCACATCCAGAGATCCGGAGCCGCCATGTGCAGACTATGTAAAAGTATCCGGAGGAATCTTCCTTGATATGACGATCCATGATTTTGATATGGTACGTTTCCTCGCAGGATGCAATGCAACAGAAGTATACGTAGAGGCAGCCGTACTGGTAGACCCTGCAATTGGAGAAGCCGGAGATGTAGATACGGCAGTCATCACACTGAAGATGGAGAATGGTGCGATCGCAGTGATCGACAACTCCAGAAAAGCAGCTTACGGATATGACCAGAGAGCAGAAGTATTCGGATCAAAAGGAATGGTTGCAGTATCCAATGACTCTACATCATCCGCAGTCATCAGCAGCGCAGACGGTGTAACAGGCGAGAAACCATTATATTTCTTCCTGGAGCGTTACATGGCAGCTTACGCAAAAGAGATCAAGTGCTTCATTGAAGCAATCGAAAATGATACAGACACACCACTCGGTGTAATGGATGGACTGCAGCCGGTACTGATGGGACTTGCAGCTAAGAAATCTCTGGAAGAACACCGTCCGGTTAAAATATCTGAGATCACAGTCTAGAATATAAGTAGTATAAGACATAATGTAAAGGCATTGACAGAACCTGCTGAGGGCAAGTCCTGTAGATGCATCGACATGAAAGAGAAAAGATCTGTGAAACATGCATTTACAGATCTTTTCGCATATCAAGAGAGACATGAAATGAACCGGAAAAGGAAGTCATTTTATGAAGGAAAAGGAGAGAAGAGACGTGGAAGAAAAAAAGGCGAACAATGCAGCAAACGGAAAACTGTCATGGCCGGTCAGATTATCTTATGCCGGAGGCGACGTGGCATGTAATGTAGTATTCGGTATGGTCGGAACACTTCTGACATTATTTTATACAGACTATGTAGGAGTGGCAGCCGCAACCGTAGGTCTGATCATGCTGTTATCCAGATTCTTCGATGGATTTTCCGATATGATCATGGGAATCATCGTAGAAAAGACCAATTCCAAATGGGGAAAATCAAGACCATGGATTCTGTGGATGAGTGTACCATATGCGCTGTCTGCGATCCTGTTATTTACCGTACCACATACGATGGGAGTGGTTCAGTCGATCTATATTTTTGTAACTTATAACTTCTGTACAACCGTATGTTATACAGCAATCAATCTTCCATACGGAAGTCTGTCGGCCATGATGACACGAGTATCATCCGAAAGGGATATGTTAAGTGTAGTACGAATGGGATTATCCCCTCTCGGTAAGATTATTGCCGTTACCTGTACCACTCCGCTGGTCAAATTATTCGGTAATGACCAGGCAGCATGGGTAAAGACGATGACGGTATGGGCAGTCATCGCCCTGATCTTACTTCTGATCTGTTTTATCAACTGTAAAGAGACAGTTGTGATCGCAGGACAGGATAAGGCGGAAAAGGTTCCGGTAAAGAAAGGGTTAAAACTTCTTATTACCAACCAGTATTTCTGGGCTGTATTATTACTTTGGATGTTCCAGAGTGTGTCATTTAGCGTATCAGGAACAATCTTACCATACTATTGCAAATACATTTTCCATAACGATACATGGCTTTACAGTGCACTGTATCTGACGGAAATCCTGACACTGGTTGTATGCATTTTCTTATGTGCACCGTTGATCCGTAAGTTCGGAAAGCGAAATATTGCACTGGCAGGAAGTATCATCGCACTGACAGGACAGTTGTTATTCTTCTTGAATCCGTACAGCATTCCATGGATGGTGATGAGCTGTGTTGCAAGAGCAGTCGGACTTGCACCGCTGAATGCAGTAGTATTCGGTATGATCGGTGATGTAGTAGAGTTCGGACAATGGAAGACACATGTACGTCAGGAAAGCCTGATCTTTGCCGGTGGTTCGATCGGAACGAAAGTCGGTGCCGGTGTGGCATCTGCAGTTATGACAGGACTTCTTTCTATGGGCGGATACATCAGTACGGCAGCCGGAAGTGTCACTCAGCCGGACAGTGCATTACATATGATCGTGAACATTTACAAAGGCGGTCCATTGGTTGTTGCCGGTGGTGTGCTTGTAGTGCTTCTGTTCTATCATCTGGATAAACAGTATCCGGATATCATGAAAGAACTGATCGAACGTGAAGCGAAAGGAGAACTGTAAAATGAGAGAACATACGATTGTTACCATCAGCCGCCAGTATGGAAGCGGTGGAAGAGAAGTTGCAGAGATTCTTGCAAAGAAGATGCAGGTGCGCTGCTATGATAGACAGATCGTATATCTGGCAGCAGAGAAGATCGGAAATGGTGATCTGGATGTGGAAAGCATTCTGGAAGAAGCATATAAGGTGCCGGGCAGTCACAGCGGTTTCTTCGGCGGACTTGGAATCGGAAGCGATGTCATCCCGGACTATAATAAGATGTATAAAGAGCAGGCAGCACTGATCCACAGACTTGCGGATAAATCCGGAGGAGTATTCCTGGGACGCTGTGCGGATGCGGTACTTGCTGACACACCGGACTGTTATCACATCTTCATCTATGCAGACGATGCATTCAGGGAAACAAGAAGTAAGGAAGCATACGAGGGCATTTCCCTGAAAGAGATGGATAAAGAAGATGCATCCAGACAGAGATACTATAATTATTATACCGGCAGGACATGGGGCGATCCTCTGAATTATGATCTGATGATCAATACCAGTAAGATCGACCTGGAAGATGCGGCAGATATGATCATGGATTATATCGAGAAAGTGCAAAGTGAATAAAGAAATAAAAATGCAGACATAAAAAAGATGAGCCAGTGCGGACGTGAAAAATATATTTTTCCTGTCCTCATTGGCTTTTTTATACCATAGTATGCAAGAAAAGTTGCCAGTGGCAAGTTTTCTGTATTGCCATATGTTTGAAAGAAATTGCCAGTGGCAGGTCTTGCAGATACGGTTATATTTGAAAGCTTTTTGTGAAAAAGTCAGAATATAAAACGTTTTGATATGAATTGTGGTAAAATAATGGTAAGATAAGAATGTACAGAAAGGAAGGATCGGTATGAAAAACTATTCAGAAGATGCAAGCAGACAGTATCACATTCAGGTTGCAAAAGGTGAAGTCGGACGTTATGTGATCATGCCGGGAGATCCGGGCAGATGCGAAAAGATTGCTGCGTATCTGGATGATCCGGTGCTGGTTGCAAGTAACCGGGAATTCACCACTTATACCGGAATGCTGGACGGGGAGAAAGTCAGCGTGACATCGACCGGAATCGGAGGACCGTCGGCAGCAATTGCAATGGAAGAACTGGTGCGCTGCGGGGCGGATACATTTGTCAGGATCGGAACCTGTGGCGGGATGCAGCCGGAAGTAAAGAGCGGTGACATCGTAGTCGCAACCGGTTCGATCCGCATGGAAGGGACAAGCAAAGAATATGCACCGATCGAATATCCGGCAGTTGCCAATCTGGAAGTAACGAATGCACTGGTGCAGGCTGCAAAAGAAGATGGCTGCACCTGGCATACAGGAGTGGTACAGTCAAAGGATGCATTCTACGGACAGCATGAACCGGAAGTAATGCCTGTAGGTTATGAACTGCTGAATAAATGGGAAGCCTGGAAGAAGATGGGATGTCTGGCTTCCGAGATGGAATCAGCGGCACTTTTTATCGTGGCGGGGAAACTTCGTGCCAGAGCCGGTGCATGTTTCCTTGTAATGGCAAATCAGGAAAGAGAGAAACTCGGACTTGAAAATCCGGTGGTACATGATACCGATATGGCAGTCCGGACAGCGGTAGGTGCAGTCCGGAATCTGATCCGTCAGGATAATGAAAAAAATAAGTAGAATCATTCGGAAAATCATGTATAATACTGATTACCAGAAATGGAATACGAATATAAAAGCGGGGAAACAAGATGGGGAAAACAGAAAACAGCAAAACATATCATACAAGTCAGTTGATTGAGACGGCGATAGAACAGTTGAAATATTCTTATACACCGTACTCCGGCTTCAAGGTCGGGGCAGCACTGCTGGCAAAAAATGGAACGGTTTATACCGGATGTAATATTGAAAATGCGGCATACACACCGACAAACTGTGCAGAAAGAACGGCATTTTTCAAGGCGGTAAGTGAAGGCGTGAAGGAATTCGATGCAATCTGTATCGTAGGAGGAAAAGACGGAGTCCTGACAGAATATGCACCGCCGTGCGGAGTGTGCAGACAGGTGATGATGGAATTCTGTGATCCGGAAGCATTTGAGATTATCCTGGCAACGGATGTAGAACATTATGATATCTATACGTTGAAGGAGTTATTGCCGTTGGGCTTCGGACCTGGGAATCTGAAAGAAAAGAAGACCGTATAAGGGGTAAAGGCAATATTCAGGAAAAAAGTGGAATGTTGAAATAGAAGAAAAGAAAAATGAAGAATGTAAAATGGAGGAAATGATAAAAACAATATGACAACAGAAGAATTAACAGCACTGCCAAAAGTAGAACTGCACTGTCATCTGGACGGGTCGTTGAGCCGTAGATTTATAGAAAAGAGGCTGGGACGGAAAGTATCACAAAGTGAGCTGAGTGTATCCGAAGACTGCAGGAGCTTGAATGAATATTTGGAAAAATTCGACCTTCCGGGTAAATGCATTATGGATGAGACAGGACTGAAAGAAGCCGGTTATGATGTATTAAAAAGTATGAAACAGGAAAATGTATGCTATGCAGAGATCCGTTTTGCTCCGCTTCTGTCCGAGACTCCGGACATGAACTGCAATAAAGTGATCGAAGCACTGCTTGCAGGACTGGAAAAAGGAAAACGCGATTTTGGCATAGAGTATGGAGTGATCACGTGCGCGATGCGCCATCACAGTGAAGAAGAGAATGCCCGGATGTTGCGGACTGCCAGAGAATATCTGGGACACGGCGTGTGTGCGGCAGATCTTGCCGGGGCGGAAAGCCTGTATCCGATGTCAGAGTTCATGGAACTGTTCAAAAAGACGAAAGCACTTGGCATGCCATTTACCTTACACGCCGGTGAATGCGGAAGTGTAAAGAATATACTTGATTCTGTGGAAGCCGGAGCCGGAAGAATCGGACATGGAATCGCAATGAGGGGACATGCAGATGTGCAGAAAGAATTGCAGAAAAAGGGCATCGGTATCGAGATGTGTCCGATCAGTAATCTGCAGACCAAAGCAGTGGAAAGTACAAAGGACTATCCGATGCGGGAGTTCCTGAATGCCGGATTAAAGGTAACAGTAAATACCGATAACCGTACAGTCAGCAATACGACACTGGCAAAAGAACTGGAATTCATCCAAAAAAACTACGGAATCACTGATGAGGAGATTCATCTGCTGATGAGGAATGGAGTGGATGTGGCATTTGCGGATGATGCGGTGAAAGAAAGGATGTTGAAGTATGTATAAAAAGCTGGAAAAATGTTTAAAAAGCATAAGAGAAAAGACGGATTTCAAACCAGAAAAAGCAGTTATCTTAGGATCGGGCCTCGGAGATTATGCCGAGAAGATCAAGATAGAAAAGATCGTAAAATACACAGACATCGAAGACTTTCCGGTATCGACTGTTCAGGGGCATAAAGGTCAGTTTGTATTCGGATATGTGGAAGATGTTCCGGTTGTACTGATGCAGGGAAGGGTACATTATTATGAAGGTTACCCGATGCAGGACGTTGTACTTCCGACCAGACTGATGGGGATGATGGGAGCAAAGAAGATCCTTCTGACCAATGCAGCAGGCGGAGTCAATCCATCATTCAGACCGGGTGACTTTATGCTGATCACAGATCACATCACGACAGCAGTACCAAGTCCGTTGATTGGACCGAATATAGAAGAACTCGGAACCAGATTCCCGGATATGAGCGAAGTATACAGTAAAAAACTGCAGGATATCATCCGTAAAAGTGCCAAAGACTGTGGAATACCACTTCAGGAAGGCGTATACGTGCAGCTGACCGGACCAAACTACGAGACACCGGCAGAAATCCGCATGGTCAGAAGCTGGGGCGCAGATGCAGTCGGTATGAGTACCGCCTGCGAAGCCATGGCAGCAAGACATATGGGAATGGAAGTGTGCGGAATCTCCTGCATTACGAATATGGCGGCTGGTGTCAGCAATGCAAAGCTTAACCACGCCGAAGTCCAGGAGACAGCAGACCGCGTGGCAAAAGATTTTGAAAAACTTGTGACAGATGTGATAGCTGCTATTTAGTTCATCAGACCGGCTACCCGGACCGGAATAAAGGTTGGAAACTCGTTCCTGTTCAGGTTCCATCGGTGGGAATATCTAAAGGCATAAAATTATGCTAAAAACGGGGCTCTAAAATTTGCAACTCGCCATTCGGCTCAAACAGGCAAATTTTAGAGCCCCAACGCATAATTTTACACCTTAAGATATTCCAACACCTCGTCACATTCACTGGAACGAGTTTCTAACCTTTATTCCGTGTGTATCGAATGCCTGAAGAATTAAATGGTGGGAGCGTAACCTTTGTGATACCGAAAGCGTGTAGAAGCAACGGAAAATCAAGGCTTATATTATAACTTTCCGGTTATACGTAAAGGTTATAATAAATAGTCGTGAAAAACTTAGAAAAGCAGTGGATTTACAATGCTTATCGCTATTTTCTGTACAGTAGTGGATTTCACTCTGTTACCGCGTGCGCTATTAAATTGATTAACTTTCGCAGCCAGTCACGACTTGAAGAAAACAGTATAAAGTGGTTCTAGTGAATGTGGAGTGTCCTTAGAAAAAGTTAGAGAGTCAGAATCCCCGTTAAAGGAATGTAGTGAACCTGTTTGAGCCCCAAAGGGGCGAGTTGTGAACGTAATTCCTTTGTTTTTAGGGGATTCTGGCTCTCTTAGTTTTTCTTAGGACATGGAACCTGAACAAGAACCACTTTATACTGTTTTCTTCAAGGACCGAGAGGCCATCTCCGTTAATCAACTAGATAGAAAACTTCAATTCAAAAACCTCTGCCGGTATATAATGCTTACTAACCACAAGTATCTCCTCATTCTCATCATACACATTCTCCTGTGTCATAAGGAAAGAATCGTGGCTGGAAAGCTTATAATTCTTTGCAGAGAAGTTACCCGCGGTAGAATATGTAACACAGCGGCTGCAGTGATGTCCCTGTTCATAGCAGGTATGTTCCAGAAATTCCAACAGTGCATCTGTGCTGTTCAGGTCGATCTGCAGCCTGCCGACCAGTTCAATCGGAATAAAGCTTAAAGAATATGCAATGGTATGTCCTTCATGCTTATACCAGCGGTCGACGATGACAACAGCGGCGGTGTAGTGGTCGAAGTTGTCTAAAATGGATTTTGACGGCGGCTCGATACGGAAATCCAGTTCGACACTGTCCAGTTCTTCCTGACAGCAGTCGTGGACAGGATGTGTCATACTGCCATCAGAAGACAGCATTTCATCTGAAGCGCTGTCTTCCGCATCTGCAACAGCTGCGGAATCTGCAGAACCGGCTCTCCGGGGATGTTTGCGTCCCCTGGAACCGGCAGCTTTAGGCTCACGCACAAAATGTCCGACACCCTGTACATCTTTGATCAGTCCGTCTTCTCTTAATAAAGTAAGTGCTTTCCGCAGTGTCATACGGCTGACATTCATAGTCGCGGAAAGTGTAGTTTCTGACGGAAGCTGTGAACCGGGTTCATAAGTTCCGTTCTGGATCAGTTCATATAATTCATTGTATATTTTTACATGTTTTAATTTTCTGGTTTTAGACTTGTCTGTTTTTGTTTCCATAAATTCAGTTACTCCTGTAGATTAAAGATATAGAAATAGCAGGGGAATAAGATCTATATAGAAGCTTCTATTTATATATTATGAGCATGTATAATCCGATTCAAACCCTGTTAAAATAATAAAAGCAAATATGGCAAAAGTCAATGTTATTTCTGACTTGTCTAATTTACACAACCAGACATTGTAAAAGATGCACAAAAACAGACAAGGATATTTGTAAAATATTGCGTATTGCAAATATACAAGTATAGATATAGAATAGACAACAGCGAGACAAGTAGTAGACATGTATAAAAACAATATTTAACATTTTATTTTCAGGAGGACAAATATCATGCAGAATTATTCAGGAGAAGAAGGATTACAGTATCATTTACAGATCAGACCGGGAGACGTTGGACGTTACGTTATCATGCCTGGTGATCCAAAGAGATGTGCGAAGATCGCAAAACATTTTGATGATGCAAAACTGATCGCAGACAGCAGAGAGTATGTAACTTATACAGGTTACTTAGACGGAGAAAAAGTAAGTGTAACATCAACAGGTATCGGCGGACCGTCAGCATCTATCGCACTCGAAGAGCTGACACTTTGCGGAGCAGATACATTTATCCGTGTCGGAACATGCGGAGGAATTGAACTGGATGTTAAAGGTGGAGACATCGTAGTTGCAACAGGAGCGATCCGTATGGAAGGAACAAGTAGAGAGTATGCACCGATCGAGTATCCGGCAGTTGCAGATCTGGATGTAACAAATGCACTGGTTGCAGCAGCAAAAGAACTTGGACATACATACCATGCAGGTGTGGTACAGTGTAAAGATGCATTCTACGGACAGCATGAACCACAGAGAATGCCGGTAAGCTATGAACTGCTTAATAAATGGGAAGCATGGAAACGTATGGGATGTAAAGCTTCCGAGATGGAGTCAGCAGCACTCTTCATCGCAGCAAGCCACTTAAGAGTACGTTGTGGATCTGATTTCCTTGTAGTAGGAAACCAGGAAAGAAATGCACTTGGAATGGAAAATCCAATCGTACATGATACAGAAGCAGCTATCACAGTTGCTGTAGAAGCAATCAGAAAACTGATCAAAGCAGACCGCGAGAAATAAGATCAGAACGGAAGAAACAAAGGGAAAGCAAACGCAGATAAAGCGAATGCAGCTGAAATAGACGGAGGAACGAGATGAAAGTCTTTTTAAATTTATTGGGGATTGTGGTTGTAATCGGACTGATCTTTCTGATTTCCTGGGATCGTAAGAATATCCGCTGGAAAGCAGTAGGAAAAGCAATCATTGCACAGTTTGTTATTGCAATCTTACTTGTAAAAGTCCCGGTTGGTAAGATGGTTGTGTCTGCCATATCGGACGGTGTAACAGCAGTTATCAACTGCGGACAGAATGGTCTGTCATTTGTATTCGGAAGCCTTGCAGACAGCAGTGCTTCAACAGGAAGTATCTTTATCGTACAGACACTTGGTAACATTATCTTTGTATCTGCACTGGTAAGCTTACTTTATTATCTTGGAATCCTTGGATTCGTAGTAAAATGGATCGGTAAAGCAGTTGGAAAACTGATGGGGACAACAGAAGTAGAAAGCTTCGTTGCAGTTGCCAACATGTTCTTAGGCCAGACGGACAGCCCGATTCTGGTCAGCAAATATATCGGAAACCTGACAGACAGTGAGATCTTAGTTATCCTGGTATCCGGTATGGGAAGTATGTCAGTATCCATCCTCGGAGGATATCATGCACTTGGTATCCCGATGGAATATCTTCTGATCGCCAGCGCACTGGTACCGGTTGGAAGTATCCTCGTTGCAAAAATGTTACTGCCGCAGACAGAGCCTGTACAGTCTATCACAGACGTAAAGATGGACAATAAGGGCAATAACGCCAACGTGATCGATGCGATCGCAGAAGGTGCCGGAACAGGTATGCAGATGGTAATTGCTATCGCTGCATCTCTGGTTGGTATCATTGGTATCGTTGCAGTAATTAATATGATTCTTGGATTTGCAGGAATCAGCCTGGAGCAGATTTTCTCTTATGTATTCGCACCGTTTGGTTTCCTGATGGGACTTGATACCAATCAGGTACTGATGGAAGGCGCATTCCTTGGAAACAAACTGATCGTAAATGAATTCGTTGCTTTCCAGGATCTGGGAAAAATCTTATCATCCTTAGATTACAGAACAGGAATTGTATGCTCAATCTCCCTGTGCGGATTTGCAAACCTTTCAAGCCTTGGTATCTGTGTATCCGGTATTGCGGTACTCTGCCCGGAAAAGAAGAGCACTCTTTCAAGACTGGTATTCAGAGCAATGCTTGGTGGTGTATTCGTAAGTATCTTAAGTGCAATGATCGTTGGACTGATCACTCTGTTCTAATATAAGATCAATTATAAGATTCATGTTAAGGTTGATATTAAGTATAATTGAAAATGTATAATGAAAGCAGATAGAGAATTCTGGAACAGGAATGCAAATACGTTACTGTTCCAGATATTTGACATACGAGAATTAAGAAGGTGTATAATATGAACGAAAAGAAATATAAAAGAATATTTACCGTAGTCATAGATTCACTCGGCGCCGGAGAGATGCCGGACGCCGCTTCTTATGGTGATGCGGGGACAGATACCCTGGGACATATTGCGGCAAATGTAGAAGAGTTTAAAATTCCGAATCTGCAGAAACTTGGAATTGCGAACTTAAAAGATCTTGCAGGTGTTGCACCTGTAGAAAAACCGTTGGCTTATTATGGAAAATTAAGAGAAGCAAGCAACGGAAAAGACACAATGACCGGACACTGGGAGATGATGGGACTTCACATCACCACTCCATTCAAGACATTTACAGAGACAGGATTTCCAAAGGAACTGATAGATGAACTGTCAAAGAGAACAGGCCGTACGATCATTGGAAATAAGAGTGCCAGCGGAACCGAGATCCTGGACGAACTGGCAGAAGAAGAGATCGCAACCGGACATATGATCGTCTACACATCTGCAGACTCTGTGCTTCAGATTTGTGGAAATGAAGAGACATTTGGTCTGGATGAATTGTACCGCTGCTGCGAGATCGCCCGTGAGATTACGATGAAAGACGAGTGGAAAGTCGGACGTGTCATTGCAAGACCATATGTCGGCAAGAAAAAAGGCGAGTTCAAACGTACCAGCAACCGTCATGACTACGCATTAAAGCCATATGGAAGAACTGCGCTGAATGCATTGAAAGATGCAGGTCTGGATGTCATTTCCGTTGGTAAGATCTTCGATATCTTTGATGGAGAAGGAATCACAGAGTCAAATAAATCCAAGAGTTCCGTACACGGAATGGAGCAGACAATCGAAATCGCAAAGAGAGATTTCGAAGGATTCTGTTTTGTCAATCTGGTAGATTTCGATGCACTGTGGGGACACAGAAGAGATGTCAAAGGATATGCACAGGAACTTGAAAAATTTGATGTCAAACTCGGTGAATTATTAGGAGAACTGAAAGAGGATGATCTTCTGATCATTACAGCCGATCATGGAAATGATCCGACACATACCGGAACAGACCACACAAGAGAAAAGGTACCGTTCCTTGCATATTCTCCATCTATGAAGGAAGCAGGAGAACTTGAGGAAGCAGACACATTTGCCATTATCGGAGCAACAATCGCAGACAACTTCGGTGTTGAGATGCCGGAAGGAACGATCGGACATTCGATCTTGGACAAGCTGAACTAAAAGAACGGAATCAGACAAACTGAAAATTAGTAAACCTATCACAATGAATGAAAAAAGAAAGGCAAGAAATTATGAATACAAGTGAAGTTTTAAAAATTGTTGACCACACATTATTAACACAGACAGCTACATGGGAAGATATCAAGACAATTCTTGACGATGGAATCAAATATGAAACAGCTTCTGCATGTATCCCGGCTGCATACGTAAAACAGGCAGCAGAATACGTAGAGGGAAAACTTCCAATCTGTACAGTTATCGGGTTCCCGAACGGATACAGCACAACAGCAACAAAAGTATTCGAGACAAAAGATGCGATCGCTAACGGAGCATCTGAGATCGATATGGTAATCAACATCGGATTCTTAAAAGACGGAAGATACGATGAAGTAGAAGAAGAGATCTGTCAGATCCACGAAGCATGCGATGGAAAGATCTTAAAAGTCATCATCGAGACTTGCCTTCTGACAGAAGAAGAGAAGATCAAGATGTGTGAAATCGTAACAAAAGCCGGAGCAGAATTCATCAAGACATCTACAGGATTCTCTACAGCCGGAGCAACTTTCGAAGATGTAAAACTGATGCATGATCATGTTGGAGAAGGTGTGAAGGTAAAAGCTGCAGGCGGAATCAGCTCATTCGACGACGCTGAGAAATTCATGAGCCTCGGAGCAGACAGACTTGGAACAAGCCGTTTGGTAAAGATCATGAAAAATACAGATAACGGTGCAGGATACTAAGATATGAGTTCTTTGTGTGCACTTAGCATTGCAACAGCAGTCCTCTGTGGTATCTGGTCTTATCTTGCAGGAATCGTTGGATTGATCGGCTGGGCCGGATTTGCGGGATGCACTACCTACTTTGCCTGTGGCAAACACGGCATGAGCGGGGTGAAAAAGACCGTTGTTACAAATCTTGCAGGTGTCTTATGTGGAATGACGATCATTACACTGAGTAAGTTTAGTCCTGTGTTCGGCAACCTTGGGATCTGGTGCGGGATCATTACATTTGTGATGTGCATCATTGCAAAATCCGAGTGGTTTGATTTCTGCCCGGGAACATTCATGGGATGCTTTACGACATTCGCAGCGAATGGAAACTGGAGTGTGCTTGCGGTATCGCTGGTGATCGGAGCATTCTTAGGACTTGCCTGTGAGTATGGAGGGAACTGGCTGTATCAGGCAGTGACTGAGAAAAAAGAATGTGATACATATATGGGAGAAAATGTATTGCAGGAGAAGAAAGAGATAGAGTAAGAAAAAGCTTTGCTGTTTTGTTGGAAACAAAATGGCAAAGCTTTTTTTGTTATCGCCATGCGTTCGGAAGAAGCTGCCAGTGGCAGGTTCTGTAGATATGTTTGAAAGAATTTGCCAGTTATCAAAGTATCGTAGTGAGCTGATAGGTTCTTAGTATTTGTAATTTAATTATAATAAACTTAATTAAAAAATAAAAAAGTATAGACAGAACAATAATAAAATGCTACAATCCGAATAAGCATTATAGTTCTGGAATCTATTATGGCATAAGCCATTCTGTAATCTATGCAATCAGCATCTAAAAGATCTTCAATGCTTGAACTCAAAATCATTAAATTAGGCAGAGAGGATTATTGAATGTTGAATACACGGGAAAATCCTCTTACAAATTAAAAGGAGGACACTGAATGGTAAATGCAACAAAAAGAGGACCAAAGCAGCTTGGGGAGATTATTCTGGATATAGCAAATGTAAATGGAATTTCTACGGAATTTTTAGAAAAATCAATTCAACGCTTGATTAACATTCTAGGAACACCGGCAGCAACATATAAAGACCGGATATTCCGAATGCTGGTTAAGGAAAAGAAGATTGCATTAGAAATTTATAATGCAATTAATGACACACATTATGACAATCCGGAAGATGTGATTATTACAACATTGGAAAATGCAGTGTATCTGGGAATGAAAAATGATGTATCATTTATTATAGGGTCAGAGCTGGTATTGTTTGAACAGCAGTCAACCAATAATCCGAATATGCCGCTTAGAAATTTATTTTATGTAACCTGTATGCTTGCTGCATTAACAATGAATACCAATATATATGGTTCTAAATTAATCAGGATACCGGAACCTAAATTTGTAGTATTTTATAATGGCTTGGAAGAATTACCGGAACAGTTTTATATGTCATTGTCGGATGCGTATGAAAAGAAATCACAGGACGTATCATTAGAATTGAAAGTAAAAGTTCTAAATGTAAATCGTGGATATAACGACGGTCTGATGAAAAAAAGTCCTACGCTATATCAATATATGATGTTCGTGGATACTGTCAGAAGATTTCAAAAAGAATATCCGTTTGAACAGGCGATGGAGCAGGCAATTGATGAATGTATACGAACGGGAATACTTTCGGAATTTCTCAAAAAAAGCCGTGCGGAGGTTATGCGAATGTGGTTGTTTGAATATGATCAGGAAAAACATATAGAGATGGAAAAAGAAGAATCATACGAAGATGGAAAGAAAGATGGAACGAAAGAATACATTATTACTTTAGTTGGAAAGCTGAAACATAAAGGAAAAACAACAGGCGAAATTGCAGAGATACTCGATGAGCCGATAGAAAAGATACAAAAGATATGTGAAGTAGCTGAGAAATATGTTCCGGATTACGATGTTCAGAAGATATATCAGAAATTAGAAAATAGTGAATATAAAAACGAAGAGTGAAATAAACACAAAAGCTCAGAAAATGTGTGGAATATTTTCTGAGCTTTTTCCATACTGAGATATGAAAAAGGGTTAACTGAATACTTTCTTATATCTTATTTTAGATAAGTTTATAAAGATTCAGCAGCCGCATCCTCCGTCTGCAAAGCATTCTCCGCTTTCTGATTCATCAATACAATAGAAAGAAGTACAGCCACAATGCCAAGGAAACTGATGAATCCAAGGTGTTCCCGGTACCATACAACTCCGATCAAACTGGCAACAATGACTTCCATGGAAGCAATGACCGGAACTTTACTGCTTTCCGTGATGTGCTTCAGGCCTTCATAATAGAAGATATAGCCGATTGCCGTTGGAATCAGCGCATAGAAGAATCCCCAGAAAAGAATTCCGGTATTGAATGTGAATTCAGCACGAGAAACTCCCATGGAAATGCCAAGAAATACAGCGGCAAAGAAATAACTGTACATACTCATGACAAATGGGTGTGTATTCTCGGCTGCAACTCTTCCAATGATTGCGGTAAGTGCATATAAGAATCCGGCACCGACACCCATCAGAAGTCCGAAAAGAGCCAGTGACTGGATCTCAAGTTTACCATTGGTTACGGTCAGGATACAGCCGATAATATTGATGATAACGGCAATGCCTTTCAGAAATGTAACCTTTTCCTGAAAGAAGAGAACAGAAAAAAGCAATGTAAATAATGGCGCGATATCAAGCAGTACGGCACTTAAGGCAACGCCGATGGTTGTAACAGCGATACTATAGCAGATATTATAGACACCGTGGCAGAGGATTCCAAGCAATGCACAGCTTAACAGCGGCTTCCATCCGATCAGCAGATCGTGAGGTCTGCATTTTACAAGGCACAGAAGCAGCATGATCAGAAATGCGAAAAATACACGTAAGAAACTGGTCATAGTAGCAGATGCGCCGCATGCAGCCATGGATTTTACGAATATTCCGATGAGTCCCCAGAGGGTGCCTGCTATAAATACGAGCAGATATCCTGTTTTTTCGTTTCTTGTGTTCATAGGTTAGTGTTTCCTCCCTAATTAATCAAGTCTTTTTCCTTTAAAATAAAGGTTTTTTAATTTCT
>CAVBHX010000021.1:0-46054 GCA_963595255.1 bacterium | reverse complement strand
GGTGACAGGATTCGAACCTGCGACCTCCTGGTCCCAAACCAGGCGCTCTAGCCAAGCTGAGCCACACCCCGACGGTGTTTTCCCGTGTCATTTTCGCTTCCGCTCCGTGACACAAGACATATTATATATGAGCACATACTAAATGTCAACAACTTTTTTCAATTTTTTCATCTTTTTTTCAAGCAGTGCAGAAACCCTTTATTTTTCAAGGGTTTCTGCACTATTCTGATACAGTTTCTTTCACATTTATCATTTGTTTTACAATCTGTTTCCTGCAAATCAGCCATCACACATTCAGATATTCCTGTGTAATTTCCATCTTCCCATCGCCATCAATCTGCATGATCATATAGCTCGGTTTTCTTCCCTGCTGTCTCGGATAGCAGAGACTTCCCGGGTTCAAAGTAATCAGATCATTGTCTTTTTCATAAAACGGACGGTGTGTATGTCCATACATAGCAATATCAACGCCGCGTCCTCTTGCTTCCTGCTTCAGCCGTTCTTCTCCCATAGACACATAATATCCATGTCCATGCGTAATAAATATATGATACCCCTCGATCATGAACTCTTCCTCGCCCGGAAGATCCGAAAAGAAGTCATTATTTCCGCGCACCATATGTACCGGACAATCCGCAACTGCCGGAATATAATCCTCATCACCTTCTACATCACCGAGATGGATCAACATATCCAGCGGCTGTTCTTTTTCTATCACACGGTCAAAATTCCTGTGCGAACCATGCGTATCACTTATGATCAGTATCTTCATATTCTCTTACCCTATCTGTTTCTTCTATCTGCTTATTTTGTCTGTCTCTCCGGAATTCTATCTCTATTCTATCTCTGTTCCAGGATCTTACGGATTTTTTTCAGTCCTTCTCCTCTGTGACTCAGCTCATTCTTCTTTTCCGGCGAAAGTTCCGCACTGGTGCAGCCATACTCCGGAAGGAAGAAGATCGGATCATAACCGAATCCATTTTCTCCGGCAATCTCGTGTCCGATGATTCCTTCCATCGTTCCTCTTACCACTTCACAGGAACCATCCGGCATAGCCGCTGCGATCGCACAGACAAATCTTGCGGTACGTTTCTCATCCGGCACACCATCCAGACGGTCCAGAAGTGCCTGATTCTTGATATCATACGAAGTATCCTCTCCCATATATCTCGCAGAATAGATTCCCGGCTCTTTATTCAGATAATCAATCTCCAGCCCGGAATCATCTGCCAGAACAACTGCATGCGCATATTCCGGCATCTCATGCGCGATCTTTGCAATCTCTGTTGCTTTGATCATCGCATTTTCTTCGAATGTTGCTCCGTCTTCTACTACGTCCGCTTTAATCCCAGCTTCTTTCTGCGAAAGGATCTCTGCTCCAAGATCACTTAAGATTGCACGGATCTCTATCATTTTATGTTCATTTCCTGTTGCAAATATAATTTTTTCCATCTTACTTCTTCTCCTGTCTGTCAGCCGGACGCTTTGCCTTTGGCGGCTTTGGTCCTAAGAACTGGTAAAAATATGTCTTTAACATACCATTATAAATCTTGCGGTTACGGTCCGCCTTTCTTCCAAAATAACGCTCTGCATCTTCATAAGAAGTAATCATATATGCAGACCAGGAATCCAGATTCTTAAAGCTCTCGCCGAATGCCTTGTATAACGCCGGCAGATCCTTCTTATCTTCCAGTCTCTCTCCATACGGCGGATTGGTGATGATGAATCCATATTTTTTCGGATGGCTTAAGTCCTTCACATCTCTTTCCTGAAAATGGATCAGATGATCGACTCCTGCCTCTCTCGCGTTACGTCTTGCGATCTTGATCACAGAACCGTCCAAGTCATATCCCTGGATGTCTACTTCGATATCATCGTTGATCAGCTCATTCGCCTCATTTACGGTCTCATACCAGAGCTTCTTCGGGATCAGGTTCGTCCATTCTTCCGCCGTAAAGGAACGGTTCATTCCCGGTGCGATATTTGCCGCGATCATTGCCGCCTCTATCGGAAATGTACCGCTTCCACAGAACGGATCTACCAGAATCCGGTCTTTATGCCACGGAGTCAGCATGATCAGCGCTGCTGCCAGTGTCTCTGTGATCGGCGCTTTTCCCGATACTTCACGGTATCCTCTCTTATGCAGGGATACTCCGGATGTATCGATTCCAACGGTCACAACATCCTTTTTCAGAAATACACGTACCGGATATGCGGCTCCGTCTTCCGAAAACCACTCTACCTGATACTTCTGCTGCAGCCTTCTTACCATTGCTTTTTTCATCACCGACTGAATGTCCGACGAACTGAATAATTTACTTTTTACAGATGCCGCTTTTGCCACCCAGAATTTACCGTTTTCCGAGATATAATTCTCCCAGTCCAGAGCCTTTGTATTCTCAAATAATTCTTCATAGCTTGTTGCTTTAAAGCTTCCTACTTTTAAAAGGACTCTCTCCGCCGTTCTGAGGAAGATATTTGCACGGCAGATTGCTTCTGCGTCTCCCCAGAATCCGACTCTTCCGTCTTCTACTTCCGAGATATCATATCCCAGATCCAGTATCTCTCGTTTTAATACCGCTTCCAGTCCAAAATGACAGGGAGCGATCAATTCCATTTTTTTCATTCAATTCTCCATTATCTGCTATATTCATGCAGTAAAACTGTATTTTTGCTATTGTTTCCTACTTACTTATCTTACTGATAACCGCCTGTCTTTGTCAACCTATTTCACGTACAGAGCATCTGCTTACTTTGGTATACAGAAAACCTGCCACTGGCAGCTTTTCTTGCATACTCAGGTATAAAAAAGCAGGACGCGCTTTCGCACGTCCTGCCCGGAAAACTTTTTAATAGCCGCTGTTCTCATTTCCATAATTGTAAGAATTCTTATCTTTTGCATCTTTGTCATATGCATTTTTATTGGATGCATTCTTGTTCGACGCATTTTTATCATATGCGTTCTTTCCGTATGCATTCTTGTTGGATGTGTTTCTGGATGCATTTCTGTTCGATGTGTTCTTGTCTGCTTCGTTATGACAGTTTTCTGATGAGTTGTAATTTTTAGCCATTTTGAATTCCTCCTAATCACTTTTTGCTACGTGATTAGTATGTCCTGTCATTTTTCAATTATACATCCCGCCATATATTAAGATTTTTTTAATATTTTTCTTGATTTTTATTTTTTACTATATTATACTGTTGATGTAGAAAGGACACTTTCTACAACCCCTTATTAATTATTTATACTCCCCTCAAAAGACCGATGGCTCCCCCATCGGTCTTTTATTTTTCTCTATATCTATATTTTCCAATTCCAACCGCTCTTTTAATACTTTCACCGTCTTGAACCGTTGATCAGACGGATGATCAGACACAGGATCAGAAGCGGCACAAATATCGGTGCAAGCAGATTTATGATTCCTCCGATCACTGCCACAACCAGTACAACAATTCCTATGATTCCAAGTATCAGAGCCAGCTTCTTCCACCATGTATCCAGTCCAAAGACATGTACGTCTCCGTGCCCGGATTCATTATCATAGTCCTGTTCATACGACTGGCTTCTCTGTCTTCCAGGTTCATAACTGTCATATGTCTCCCCGGTATTTCCTTTGATTTCCTCTGAAGTAATGATATTCTTCGCAATTGCCCACGGATCGCCAAGCTCTTCAATTACTTCCGACTCTCTTCTGCCCTTTCTTACTTCTTCTGTAATGTAATCATTGTAATAATTCACATTATCCTGAATTACAGCTCCCGAAAGATCATTGGAAAGTGCTTTTTTTAATTTATCTAAAAATTCTCTTTTCGTCATGATTGCCCTCCTTACAGGATACAGAGAACTTGTCACCTACATGACCTGCCACTGGCAGCTCATTACGGATGCTTTGGCAACCGGCAGCTTCTCTTGCATACCTTGGTATTCAAAAACCCTGAACTTAGAATAGCACAATCGTGTGTCCATTCCAAGTCCAGGGTTCTTAAATTTTTCTAATGTATTTCTAAAATAATTTCTTCGTCTAACAAATAATCTGCAGACTATACTTCAAACATCAGATCTCCATATGAAGGCATTGGCCATGCTTCTTTGTCAACGATCATCTCAAGAGCATCAACAGGTGCACGGAGAGCTTCCATAGCAGGCACTACATCGAAGTGATAGAATCTTGCCTGATCCTCTCCTTCTTCCATAGCTGCTGCCTGATCTGTAACAACTTTCAATGCTTCCAGTGCTTTTTTAGATTCTGCTAAAAGTCCGGAAATTTCTGTCAGCAATTCTGCCTGAACAGATGCATCTGCACCAGCTTCTTTTACTGTAACAACAGTATCTGCCAGATCTTTTGTATATTTGATGATTGCAGGAATAATCTGTTTACTTGCCATATCGATCATTGTACGAGCTTCAATATTGATAGCCTTTGCATAGCTTTCGAATTTGATCTCTGCACGTGACTCCAGCTCAGCCTTTGTAAATACTTTGAATTTTTCAAACATATTTACAGCTTTGTCTGTTGTCAGAGCAGGGATAGCTTCTACCATGGATCTGATATTTGGAAGGCCGCGTCTTTCAGCTTCCTCTACCCATGCATCTGAGTATCCGTTACCATTGAATACAACTCTCTGATGCTCTGTTGCATATTTCTTGATCAGATCATGTACTGCTTCATCAAAGTTGTCTGCTTTTTCAAGAACGTCGCAAGCTTCTGAGAATGCTTCTGCAACGATTGTGTTCAGTACTACGTTTGGTCCTGCGATAGAATCACGGGAACCTACCATACGGAACTCGAATTTGTTACCTGTGAATGCAAATGGTGATGTTCTGTTACGGTCTGTTGCATCTTTTGCAAGATCCGGAAGTGTATCAACTCCTGTCTGAAGTTTTCCACCTTTCAGACTATGTGTAGCTTCACCTGTGCTGATCAGCTGTTCCAGCACATCTTCTAACTGTTCTCCAAGGAATACAGAGATGATTGCCGGTGGTGCCTCATTGGCTCCAAGTCTGTGATCATTACCAGGATCTGCTGCAGATTCACGAAGAAGATCTGCGTGTGTATCAACTGCTTTCAGGATACATGTAAGTACCAGTAAGAACTGAATATTTTCATGAGGAGTTTTACCTGGCTCTAACAGGTTCTTTCCGTCATCTGTTGTAAGAGACCAGTTATCATGTTTACCGGAACCGTTAACTCCTGCAAATGGTTTCTCGTGAAGTAAGCACTTCATACCATGCTGGCATGCAACTCTTTTCAGAGTCTGCATTACGATGTGGTTGTGATCCAGTGCCACGTTACACTCTGCATAGATTGGTGCAAGCTCATGCTGTGCAGGTGCAACTTCGTTATGCTGTGTCTTAGATGTAACTCCGACTTTCCAGAGTTCCTCATTGACATCTTTCATGAATCCTGCGATTCTCTGGCGGATCGTTCCGAAGTAGTGATCATCTAATTCCTGTCCTTTTGGAGGCATTGCTCCGAACAGTGTACGTCCAGTGTAGATCAGGTCTTTTCTCTGTAAGAATTTCTCAGCATCTACAAGGAAATATTCCTGTTCCGGTCCTACAGAAGGTGTTACCTTCTTAGATGTTGTATTTCCAAACAATCTTAACAGTCTCAGTGACTGCTCATTGATTGCCTGCATAGAACGAAGAAGTGGAGTCTTCTGGTCGAGTGCCTCTCCTTTGTATGAGCAGAATGCTGTAGGGATGCAAAGTGTTGCTCCTGCTGCATCATGTCTTACAAATGCCGGTGATGTACAATCCCATGCTGTATATCCTCTTGCTTCAAATGTTGCACGAAGTCCGCCTGATGGGAATGAAGATGCATCCGGCTCACCTTTGATCAGTTCTTTTCCTGAAAAGCTCATCAGTACTTTTCCATTTGGAAGTGGTGCTGAAATAAAGGAATCATGCTTTTCAGCGGTTACACCTGTCAGAGGCTGGAACCAGTGAGTATAATGTGTAGCCCCCTTCTCAATTGCCCATTCTTTCATCTCATGTGCAATTACATCTGCTGTAGCAAGGTCTAATTCCTTACCTTCTTCAATTGTTTTTTTCAGATCCTTATAGACTTTCTTTGGAAGACGTTCCTGCATTACAGTGTCATTAAATACGTCTTCGCCAAATATCTTGGCTACATTGATTGCTTCACTCATGTCTCCTCGTTTCCTTTCTTATTGTTATTTATAGTATAACTTTCACACTATGGTATGCATACAATCTGTTGCTTCTGTGCATACCATGATATGAAAAAAGGCACTCCAACTTCCGTTGGAACGCCTTTGTTCTTCCTATGCCAGTTAGTATAACTCAACCAGTCAAAAAAGGCAAGTGAAAATTTTTAATTATTCAGCTTTTCCAACTGAACCAAATAATTCCATCTTCTCTTTAACTGTTGCCTGGATAGCTTCAGCACCTGGTTTCAGGAGTTTACGAGGATCGTATCCTTTTCCTTCCAGATCTTTTCCTGCTTCAATATATTTACGTGTAGCATCAGCAAATGACAGCTGGCACTCTGTGTTAACGTTGATCTTAGCAACACCGAGACTGATTGCTTTCTTGATCATGTCTTCCGGAATTCCTGTACCTCCGTGAAGAACTAATGGCATATCGCCTGTCAGTTTCTGGATAGCATCCAGAGTCTCAAAGCTTAATCCTTCCCAGTTTGCAGGGTATTTTCCATGAATATTACCGATACCGGCTGCGAGCATGTCAACACCGAGATCAGCGATCATCTTACACTCGTTAGGATCAGCACATTCACCTTTACCGATAACTCCGTCTTCTTCTCCACCGATAGATCCTACTTCAGCTTCGATAGACATTCCTTTTTCTCTGCAGATAGCAATGAGTTCTTTAGTCTTTGCTACGTTCTCTTCGATTGGATATTTAGATCCGTCGAACATGATTGAAGAGAATCCTGCATCGATACATTTTTTACATCCTTCGTATGTTCCGTGGTCAAGGTGTAATGCTACAGGAACTGTGATGTTGAGTTCTTCCATCATAGCTTTAACCATAGCTGCTACAGTCTTGAATCCTGTCATGTATTTTCCAGCTCCCTCAGATACACCTAAGATAACTGGTGACTTTAACTCTTCTGCTGTAAGAAGAACAGATCTTGTCCACTCTAAGTTGTTGATGTTAAACTGTCCTACTGCGTAGTGACCTGCTACTGCCTTATCAAGCATTTCTTTTGCTGATACTAACATATGTTATTCCTCCAATTCTTGATGCCATAAGTATTACTACTTTCACTATGACAAATTTGTTTCACTTGCATTATATATCATAACTTCTAAAAAGACAAGAAACTTATCCGGCCAATTATGAAAACGGCAAGATATATCAATATAACAATGTATCCTGCCCTGTCTTCTTTTTTATATATCAACGGATACATTCTCGAAGTTTCTGTGCTTCCGGTATACCCCCGCGCTTCCATCGCCATAGCCAGATCCGATGATCTTCTGACCGTCATCAGAAACAGCGGAAACAATAACGTCATAACTCCTTTACATTTTTCAATAACATTTCCTTCTTCAAACTTTGCACCCCTTGCCGCCTGTGCATCCATTAATACATTCAACTCTTCCAGCATAATCGGAATAAAACGGAATGCTATCATCACAATCACTGCCATCTCATGTATCGGGACCCCAATCTTCCCCAATCCTGAAAATGCCTTCTCCAGTCCATCCGCCAGTTCTTTCGGCGTTGAAGTGTAAGAAAGCAGAGACGCACCTGTGATCATCAAAGCTATCCTGGCTGTCATCTGCACAGCTTTCCATATTCCCTGTTTTGTTATAGTAAATATCCAGACGGATGCAATCACATCTCCCGGTGTATACAGCATACGGAACAGAAAAGTAAAACAAAGCAGCACAAGAATTCCTCTTAATCCTTTTAACAGATATCCCACTGGAACTCTTGCAAGCCTATAAAGAACCAGCATCACAATCAGACATCCGAGATACCACCAGACATTTTTTACAAGAAATAAAGAAATAATATAAACCAGAACTCCCATCAGTTTTGTTCTCGGATCCATCCGGTGAATCACAGATTCCGAATCATAATATCTTCCAATCGTAATATCCCGAATCATTTTTCCTTCTCTCCTTTAAATATTCTTGTCAGCATCTCTTCGGCTTCCGCCACGCTGATCGCCGGCCGCGGCAGAGGCAGACCTTCCTGTATCAGCGAATATGTCAAATGCGTGATCTGTGGAATTCCTATATGCATTTCTTCTAACTCTTCCACTCTTCCATATACTTCTTCCGGGGTTCCGTCCATTGCGATCTTTCCTTCATGCATCACCCATACGCGGTTAGCAAATTGCGCTACATCTTCCATATGATGCGAAACCAACACAATTGCATTATTTCGTTCTTTCCTTATCCTGCATAGCAACTCGAATATCTCATTTTTTGTTTCAGGATCAAGTCCTGCTGCCGGTTCATCTAACACCAATATCTCCGGCTGCATCGCCAGTACTCCCGCAATTGCAACGCATCGTTTCTGTCCTCCCGAAAGCTCCATTGGACTCATCTGATAATACTCTTTTGAAATCCCGACAAGTTCCAGGCTTTCTACTGCCGACTTCTCAGCTTCATCTTCACTCATTCCCAGATTTAATGGACCATACATAACATCTTTCAGAATCGTCCTGCCAAATAATTGCTGCTCCGGATACTGAAATACAAGACCAACTTCTTTTCTTAATTTTGAAATCGGATATTTTTTACTATATATATTTTCCCCATTGAAAAAGATCTCTCCCGATTCCGCCTTCAGCAGGCCATTCAGATGCTTGATCAATGTTGTCTTTCCCGATCCGGATGTCCCTATCAGTCCTATAAAATCATGTTCTCTAATCTCAAATGAGACATCTTTTAAAACATCTATCTTCCCTTTCGCCGAACCCGAATAAGAAAATGTGATATGTTTACCTTGCAGCATCCTTTTTGCCTCCACATTTACTTCTGTATAGTTTCATGATTTTTTCGATCATTTCCTCTTCCTGTAAAACCGGACCCTCTAATCCAATTTGCTGTTTTTCTAATCTCATTCCCAATTCTACAATCGGCGGAATATCCATTTTTGCCCTTTTTAACAATTCGTAATCCGCAAATATTTTCTTCGGAATGTCATCACCGATGATTTTCCCATCCTTCATCAATACAATACGGTCTGCATCTACTACTTCATCCGTGTGATGCGTAATCAGAATAATCGTCATTCCTTCTTTCCGATTCAATTCTTTCACGATATTTATTACTTCTTTTCTTGAATCCGGATCAAGCATAGCTGTCGGTTCATCTAACACCAGACATCCCGGAAGTCCTGCCAGCGCATCGGCTGTTGCCAGCCTCTGTTTCTGTCCGCCGGATAATCTGGAAGGTGACGCCTTTCTCCGATCCCACAGCTTCACTTTTCGCAAAACAGTTTCTACAATTTTTCTTATTTTTTCCGACTCTACATTCTTATTTTCCGGACCAAATGCAACATCTTCTTCTACACTTGTTCCAATAATCTGATTATCCGGGTTCTGAAATACCATACCGACCTGACTTCTGATTTCCCAGAGTCTTTCTTTTGCATGTGTATCATTCCCGTCAATCCATACCGTCCCTTCATTCGGAAGCAGCAATACATTTAAATGCTTTGCCAATGTAGACTTTCCGGAACCATTCGGTCCTAAAATTGCCACAAACTGACCAGACGGAATATCTAATGATATTCCGTCCAATACTGTCTTCTCACTTTTTGTATTTTCATCTTTCCATATCGTATACTTATGTACCAGATTTTCAATCTTTATCATATGAAATTTATGCCTCTTTCTTAAAATTATCCAGGAATCTCATCGGCATTGCCTTAATGAGCAGGCATCCAATAATACATGTTCCAATCTTATCGATTAAGTTTGATGCAACATTTCTAAGGAATGAAGCCTGGAAAATTGTTTTTCCGCCTTGTACCAGTGACATTACCAGCATATCAGATACAGATCCATTCAGACCACCATATACATAGATTCCGATTGGCGTTCCAATTGCCGGGCAGATAAAGCTAAGTGCAATACCTGTAATCACTGCAGGTACGATTCCAAATTTCCATTTTTTCGCCACAAGACCTACGATCAGACCGACTGCCATATTTACCAGACAGAATGGAATATCTGACACACTATAGATCAGCCCCGTAATAATATTGCTCAATGCTCCCACGATGATTCCCGGTACCGGACCAAGAATTGCTGCGGAAAGCACAGTTCCCAGTGTATCCAGATATAACGGGATTCCCAGTGCCGATGTGATAATTCCAAGCACGATGTTCATTGCTACTGCAACACCGCAAAAAGTTGTTACATAGACTTTTCTGTTTTTCATTTTGTTCTCCTCTTTTCTCTCTAACCTTTAGTTGTTCAGCAGTTGCACTGCTTCTTTCATCGTCACAATAGGAATCTCCATATTTCTTTTTTGAAGTTCTTTTTCCAGTACTTCCATATACACACCCGGATTTTCTGTCATTTTCAGAGAATTCTGAATGTCCTGTATTCTTTTTTCATCCGTACCAATCTCACCTTTCCATTCTCCTTCACAGGTAAGATGATATCCACAGTTCGGACTGCCCTCTACAGAAACAATCCCCAGAACATGGAATTTTTCCACATGTTGTGCGTATTCCTGCAACTGAAGCAGAACCGGTTCAAGAATTTTACGGCATTGTTCCATGTAAAATGGATGTTGAAACTGGTTCTTCACATGTCCCCATCTCTGAGATCCATACATAATAAATTCCGGACAAGGCAGTTGAAGCAGCTGTACATCTTTTTTCAAAATAAGCTGCAACAGTTCTTCACGGATTTTATATTCTTCAGCCAGCTCAGCTTCATCCTGTTCTACTTTTGCCGCATTATTCAAAATACAATGAGATACTATCAAAAGATTTTTCATAATTCCTATTCCTTTCTGACTGCTTCAATAGTAGCATTTATTGTCTGCTTGTTGAAATTGTTTTTCTTTATACAAAAGGTATGTTATAGATTTTATCTATGAAATTAATAAATAAATTTTATTAGATTTGCTTCGAATATTTTAGTGATATACCGAGAACTTATCATCAGCCTTTTCTCTTGCATACTTAGATAAAAAAAATCTGCAGAATTTTCTGCAGATCTCAGTGACTCCGAGGGGAATCGAACCCCTGATTCCAGCGTGAGAGGCTAGCGTCTTGACCGCTTGACCACGGAGCCATTTGTTTGGTACTTGCCTAGTATAGCAAGGATTTTGCAAAAAGGCAAGTACTTTTTTTAATTTTTTTAAATTTTTTGGATTTTTCTACAATTCATGGATTTTTAGTCTTCTTCATGCGTTCCCGGAACCATGATCTGAAGTTCTTTATTCAGGTTCTCAATCACAACCTCATCATGTTCACCGCCGAATTCCCCATCCAGTGTCCACGGAATCTCCTCAATCGATTCAAACATGATCCGTCCGCTCTTGAACGTATACATATATTTGGAATCCATCTGCTGAATCATCAGTGCAGCAATGATCTCCTGTAATTCGATTGGATTCTTTGGTGTCTTGATCAATGTTACTTCGAACACACCATCATCAAACCCCACCTGTTTTCCGACCAGATTACGGAATCCGCCAACCGATCTGGAATTCGTAACCATACCATATACGAATTCATCTTCGATCACTTCATCATCATGTGTTACTTTCACTCTGTAAGAAGGAATGTTGAACAGACGCTTCGCCCCTTCCAGAACATATGCCAAATGTCCCAATACATTCTTCATTGACTGTTTGGTCTGGTACGATACATCCGTAAAAAGTCCAAACGCCGCGATATACACAAAAATATCATCATTAAATCTTCCTGCGTCACAGGAAAATACCTCTCCATTCACAGCATTATCTGCCGCTTCCAGCAAACCTCTCGGAATGTGAAGACTGCTTGCGAAGTCATTCGTTGTTCCGGTCGGGATATAGCCGATCGGATCCCTCTTATCCCTGTCTCGCTTCATCATACCGGTCACAACTTCATCAAGCGTTCCGTCTCCTCCGCTGCACACGACCAGATCATATTCGTTTGAGTCATATTTTTTAATCTTTTTATAGGCATCACGGTATGCCTGCGTCGGATATGCTACAACCTCATATCCCGCTTTCACAAAGATATCAATAACATCTGCAAGTTTCGGTTTTAAAAGTTCTTTTCCTGCATGTGGATTATAGATAAAAAGCAAACGCTTCATAAACATGCCTCCTCCTTATCTTTTTTAATAACGAAGAGGCTATTGCAACTTCCATCACAACGGCCCCTTTATTTTACATAACGTTTCTATATTATTCTCCCGTATTACTTCTGTGCTCCAAGAAATGTTGCCACACCACTTACGGCTGCATCTTCATCCTGGCCGTCTGCTACGATCGTAACATCCTCACCTTTCTGAAGTTTCAGGCTCATCATCCCCATAATACTTTTTGCGTTAATCTTTTTGCTTCCCATCAGAATATATACCTGACTCGTGTACTGGCTTGCTTCCTGTACAAGATGAGCCACCGGACGGTCTTCCATGTCCATATTGTTTTGAATGGTAACAGGCTTTCTAATCATAACGACTTGCTCCTCCTTGCTGTTCCCTTAACCCTTGTGCTATTTCACTTAACTTCCTGAGTCGATGATTAACCCCTGATTTACCAAGCGGGCTTGCCATCAGTTGACCCAGTTCTTTCAAAGCTGCTTCCGGATACGCCAGACGCGTAAGGGCAACGTCTCTTAATCCCTCCGGCAGCTTATCAAAACCGATCTGATCTCTGATATATGTAATATCCTCCATCTGCCTTACTGCAGCAGATACGGTTTTATTAATATTAGCCGTCTCGCAATTTACTTTACGGTTCACTGAATTGCGCATCTCTTTCACAATACGTACATTCTCCAGTTCCATCAGAGCCACATGTGCTTCCATCACATTCAGTATATCTACAATCTGTGACCCTTCTTTCAGATATACCACATATGTTCTTTTACGCTGAACGATCTTGGCATCCACGCCAAAACTGTTCATCATCTCTTTCAGATGTTCTGCCTGATTCTCATCATTGCAGACAATTTCAAAATGATAGGACTTACTTGGATCACTCATAGACCCCGATGCTATAAATGCCCCTCTTATATATGCCCTTTTACAGCAGACTGCCTGCACGATCGTGTCACGTATCGCCAGCAATTCTTCACCTTTTGCGTAAATATAATAGCTGTAGTTATCCTTTCCCGTATTTCTGCGGACTACGGTATCAGTTTTTATATTAAACGTTTTTACCAATAATGTAAAGCATTTTCTCGCAACTCCAAGATTTTCCGTATGCACCTCAAGGCAGCATACACCTCCGTGTCCCACCTTAAATTCTCCCGCCATGTGAACAATTGCCGATAATTCCGCAATATCACAATGTCTCGCACGGGCATAATGCTCTAACAATTCTTCTTTAACTTTTCCAGAAAATGACATCTGATCTTCTACCTCGCTTTGGTAATAGCATCCTTTCCTATATCTCGGTGTTCTATCCGGATACCATAATTATCATTCTTCTGAAGCGCCTCGTACAGCTCATTCGCCAGCGTAACCGAGCGGTGTTTTCCTCCCGTACATCCGATGCCGATCACAAGCTGTGTCTTTCCTTCCTGTACATAATTAGGAATCAGAAATTCTATCATATCCGTCAATTTTGCAAGGAACTCCCTTGCTTTGTCATTATTCATAACATATTCTCTGACTTCTCTGTCATTACCACTCTTTGGACGAAGTTCATCTATGTAATAAGGATTAGGAAGAAATCTTACATCAAATACCAGATCTGCATCTGCCGGGATTCCATATTTGAACCCAAACGACAGCACAGATATATACAGATTCTTATATTCCTTATTTTCCACAAAAATCTTCGACAGCTCTGCACGCAGTTCTCTGGTCAGCATATGACTGCTGTCAATCAGATAATCTGCCCGTTCTCTTAAGAACCTCAGGCGTTTTCTCTCTTCCCTGATTCCTTCTTCCACCCTGCCGCCTTTTCCGGACAACGGATGAAAACGTCTCGTTTCTTTATATCTTTTGATCAGAACATCATCACTGGATTCCAGATAAAGGATCTCAAATCTGGTTCCTGACTGGTCCAGATCTTTTAAAATCTTTTCAAGTTCAGAAAAATTCTGTCCGCTTCGAATGTCAACTCCAAGTGCCGCTTTATTAATCTCTGTGCCCGGAACACTTAACAGCTCCGCCATCTTCGGTATCAATGGCACCGGCAGATTATCTACACAGAAATATCCCATATCTTCCAGCATCTTAAGTGCTGTACTTTTTCCAGCTCCGGACATTCCGGTAACAATCACACATCTCATCTTAGAATTCTCCCAGTCTCTTTACTTCCGGCTGAAGCCGTACTCCAAACTCTTCATATACCTTATCAGACACCTGATTCATCAGATTCATCACATCTGATGCTGTAGCCTGATCTTTATTAATCACAAATCCACAATGCTTTTCAGACACCTGTGCTCCTCCTACCTGGAAACCACGAAGCCCTGCATCCTGGATCAGTTTTCCTGCAAAATACCCTTCCGGGCGCTTGAATGTACTTCCTGCACTTGGATATTCCAGTGGCTGCTTTGTCACACGTCTTTCCTTCAGATCATCCATCACTGCCTGTATCTTTTCTTTCTCGCCTTTTTGAAGTTCGAGCACTGCCTCTAATACGATATATCCTTTTTTCGCGATCACACTGGTACGGTATCCCAGTTCCAGTTCTTCTTTGGCAAGCGTCTTCACTTCTCCTTTATCTGTCAGTACTGTTACAGACTTAAGGACGTCTTTCATCTCTCCACCGTATGCTCCTGCATTCATTACACAGGCTCCGCCGAGCGTTCCTGGAATTCCTGCCGCGAATTCAAATCCGGTAAGTTCTGCATCCAACGCTCTCTTTGCGATCATCGAAAGCAGCGCACCAGCCTGTGCATGGATCTGTGCACCTTCCACTTTTACCTGATTCATCTGCTTATAGATCTGGATGATCACGCCCTCATATCCTTTATCCGATACCAGAAGATTGCTTCCATTTCCCACTATATAATAAGGAACTTTTTCCTGTGTACATGCTTCTATCACCTTCGCAACTTCTTCTGCTGTCTGCGGTGTCACAAAATAATCTGCCGGACCTCCCACACGAAATGTCGTGTGACTTTTCATCGGTTCGTCTTTTTTTACCTGTTCCTCTTTTAAAATACTTAATAATTTCTTTCCTAATTCCTGATTCATTCTCATCTCCACCCTTTTCATCAGCAGGTTGCTTTTTTCAACCATTATTATATCATACAGAATTTTCAGTCCAAAAAATTCCCACCCTCAAACAATAACTACATCTTACACTAAACGTATCGCAAATTCAACGTACACTTGCAAATTTGGCGTAAATGCTGTATATTAGTGCCAAGTATTTATTTTTTAAAGGAGTGGATTTTACAATTGGACACGAGTGTCGCGATACAGCTCATTATTCTATTGATTTTACTGATACTTTCAGGATTTTTTTCATCTGCGGAGACAGCTCTTACGACGGTCAACCGGATGCGTATCCGTGGTCTTGCCGACGAGGGAAATAAAAAAGCGAAGACCGTCATGCACATCACAGATGACACCAGTAAAATGTTAAGTGCGATCCTGATCGGTAATAATGTGGTGAATCTTTCCGCCGCTTCCCTTACCACAACCCTTGCTTACAACCTTGGCGGTTCTATGGTAGCAGTGGCAAGTGCTGTTTTATCTGTACTTATTATTATCTTTGGAGAGATCACACCAAAGACGATGGCTACACTGCATGCAGAGAAGATCTCTCTTCGTTATGCTCCGGTCATCAATCTGTACATCAAGGTCATGACACCATTTGTATTTATTATCAACAAGCTTTCTGATATCATTCTGCGTATTCTCCACGTTGATCCAAATGCGAAGAATAACCAGATGACAGAATCTGAGCTTCGTACGATCGTGGACGTCAGCCATGAAAGCGGTGTCATCGAATCCGATGAAAAAGAGATGATCTATAACGTGTTCGATCTCGGCGACGCGAAAGCGAAAGATGTCATGGTACCGAGAGTCCATGTTACATTCGCCGATGTAAATGCTACTTACGAAGAATTGATCGACATTTTCCGCGAGGACAAATTCACACGTCTTCCGATTTTTGAAGATACAACAGACAACGTTGTCGGTACGATCAATATGAAAGACCTTCTCTTATATGATAAGGAAAAAGAGTTTCATATCCGCGACTTTATGCGTGAGGCCTATTTCACTTACGAATACAAGAACATTTCCGAATTACTTGTGGAGATGCGTCAGGCTTCTTTTAACATTGCCATCGTTCTGGATGAATACGGTGAGACTTCCGGTCTGATCACACTGGAGGATATTCTGGAAGAGATTGTCGGAGAAATTCATGATGAATATGACGAGAATGAAGAAGACTTCATAAAGCAGATCGGAGAGCGGGAATACATTGTAGAAGGCTCCACGAATCTGGATGACTTAAACGACAGGCTCGATCTTGACCTGACCTCAGAAGAGTATGATTCCGTCGGTGGATTCATTATCGAGCATCTGGACCGTCTTCCTGAGATCGGCGACGGCGTCACCACCGAAGGCGGCATCCATCTGGTTGTAGAGAAATTAGATAAAAACAGAATCGAAAGCGTACATTTATATCTGCCGGAACCGAAACCGGAAGATGAAGAAGGAGACGAGGATTAACCCCGTCTCCTTTTTCATATCTCATTATTCTTCGTCTTTTACCTCTTCTCCGGCAAGTTTCAGAATATCTTCGATCTCATCCTCACTGATTCCGAGACGTTCTGCCACTTCGTCTACACTGACTTTCCGTCCGTACTCTTCTTTCATACTCTTAATTGCTTCATCAAGTTCTGTCACTTTTTCAACCATCTTGTGATCTCTTCTTTTCACCTCTGTCTGCGACTCCAGGGAAGCCATCATTCCGGCACGCACCTGCTCCAGAATCTCTTCTTCGTCTTTTTCCTTCGGAATCTCTTTCAATGCGACCATCAATGCTATATTTCCCTCCTGGATCATGTCACCGATAAACACTTCCGGATGATGCAATCTGACCGCTTCTTCCACTACTTTCGGCAGATAATAAGCCATACGTACTTCTTCCTGTGTCTCTTCTTTCATATCCCCGAGTCCGCGCAGATATTCTTCCACGTATTTCTGTTCTTCTGCACTTAATGGCTGTTTTTCTTCTTTCTCAGCCTCTTTTACCGTCCCTCCGGTCTGTTTGTATCCGACTACCGCCATCTTCATCGATAACAGATAATCACAGACCAGATTCATCTGTTCCTGCGAAAGTCCGTCTTCTTCAAAGTATTTTTCCACTTCCTCTACTGTGATCTTTCCATTCTGTCCTTCTGCCAGCGCCAGAATTCCCGCCAGTTTTTCTTTAAATTCCAATCTATCCGCCATATTGATAATCCTCCGTCTCTCCTGATACTCTTGTTTCTTCATCTTTTCTCAAAGTAATTCCATCATATTATGAAAATACTGCCATGTCAATCTGCTTTCCATTCCTCATCATACTGAAAACCTCTGTACACAAAAAGATCTACCCTACATTTTTCTGTAAAGCAGATCTTTTTATTACATTATAATTATATATTTATTCTTATTATTCCATAGAATGATGTCTGTATAACTCATACAGATACAAGATTCCTCCGATCAATCCAACGATCAGACCGCCATAGATTCCCGCACACATAAGATTCGTCATGTTACCGCCAATCGAGAATCCAAGTAACTTACAAACCAGCATCCCTGCTCCCATTGTGATCAGCGTCCAGGCAATGATATTAATCACCAGAAATGCACTGACCGCTCCTTCTATTGTAAATTCTTTATTCAACATATTCCATAAACTTTTCATCTCAAAACGCCTCCCGTTTTCCTTGAATCTTCTCTCTATCTCATTTGCTGATTCAAGTATAAGAAGGCTATGTTAAATAGAATATCTCAGTAATGAAAAATCTATGTTAATTTTTTCATTGTACGATCAATGTCTGATATCCTGCCCGTTTCAGGCGCCGTTCCATCTGTACCGCATCATTCAGGTTGTCAAACTCACCCACATAGACTCTGTGATACGGACCGGACCGGTCAATGTACGCCGGATATTCCTGTTCCAGCAGCTCATTCAGCAGCCGGTTCGCATACCGCTGATTGCGGAACAGTCCTACCTGCACCCGGTACACCGGAACCTTTTCTTCCCGGATCAGGCCGTTACTTTCCAGTGTATCCAGAATTCCATCCGCGATTGCCTGTGCAATATCCTGGAAATTATCATCAAACAGCTGATTGTCTGTATCCGAATTGATGAATCCGACTTCTACCAGCACCGCCGGCATCTTTGTACGTTTCAAGACTACAAGATTCGGTCTTGCTTTCACCCCCAGATTCACAAACCCTACGCCTTCCAGCTGCTCATTGATATTCTGTGCCATTTCATATTTTAACCCGGACAGATCATAGACCAGGCTTTCCACACCTTCCACTTCATTATCTACAGGAAACGAATTCCTGTGAATAGAAACAAAAAGATCAACTCCCGCATTATTTGCTTTCATCGCCTTCTCATAAGGTGTTTCATAGACATCTGTTGTCCGCGTATATTCTACATCCAGTCCTCTGTCCGACAGTATCTCTCCAATTGCCAGCACAAGTTTCAGGTTATCATCTTTTTCCCGACGTCCTTCATAGACTGCTCCAGGATCTTTTGCACCGCCGTGTCCGGCATCCAACATGATCGAATACGCCATAATTCCATTCCTTTCCTATTATAAATATGCAAAATAATAGCAGACAGGATATACTCCCATCTGCTATAAAATATGAAATTATATGTCAAAAGTTCTTCTATCTGACAGTAATTTATAACTGTGCGACTTTGTGTGGATTCAAAATATTCTTCGGATCAAACACCCTCTTAATTCCGTTCATCAATTCCAGGTTTTCTGTCGGAAGGGATTCTCTGAAATATGGCTTCTTGGCAAAGCCTCTTTCCTTTTATGCTCCCTATATTTTTCTATTTTCCCGCTCTTCCAGAATCTCATTGATCAGCATAAAGTGGCGTTTTAATGCTTCCTGACCTTTCGTTTCATCTTTCTCTTTCAGTGCTTCTATCAATTTTTTATGACATTCATTTAACAATTTTTTCCGTTCTTCCGTGCGCAGAATCGCTGCACGCATATCATGAATAAACGAATCTATAACGCCGGAACACGCTTCCAGAAAATCCAGTACCAGAATATTCCCTGAACTTTGTGCAAGCATAAAATGAAGCTTCTTATCCAGAGCCGCATTCTTTACATCATCGGTGCTTTTATCCAGCTCTTTTACCAATGATTCCATTTCTTTTATCTGTTCGTCCGATGCATGTTCTATGGCAAGCGAAAATGCCAGGCATTCCAGTGCCTGACGAATCTGGCTGATCTGCTTATAATCAATCTGATCCATAGCGAACATCATCGTCATGGTCTCTGCAAGACTTTTCTGAAATTCACATGTGATGTAATTTCCTGAACCTTGTTGCGAAGAGATCACGCCTGTCATATCCATGATACGGATTGCTTCCCGCACCGAATTACGACTCACATTCAGCTGTTCTGCAATGTCTCTCTCCGGCGGTAATTTTTCTCCCGGACGCAATTCTCCGTCCATGATCTTCTTTTTAAAATAGTCTATGACACCTTTATAGGCTTTCTGCTGTCTTTCCATCCGTACTTCTCCCGTTACGCGATAACCAACGGTACATCCAGTTCTTTTGCCTTCTGGATATCCTCTTTTGATACTCCATCATCTGTAATAATCTTATCCACTTCATTCGTTGGACAGATTACAGACAGATAGCCTCCGCCAAACTTACTGCTGTCTGCCAGTACATATACTTTCTCTGCCGCCTTCATGATCGCCTTTTTCACTTCCATCTGTGGTGTGGCAATCGATGTAAGTCCTACATTGAAATTAATACTGTGCACTCCGATAAACGCTTTATCTACATGAAATTTTGACATATTCTGAATTGCCACATCTCCCATCGTGGCAGCGAGATGCCCGGTTACATATCCGCCGATCATGAACAATTCCACATGCCCGACTCCCGCAAGTTCATTTCCCGCAATCAGAGAATTGGTTACAACTGCGATCCGCTTCTCCGGATGATTCTTAATCTCCTGTGCAAGGTAAAAGCTGGTTGATGCATCATCAATAATGATCGTATCCCTGTCATCCAGAAACTCATATGCTGCCTCTGCAATCTGCTTCTTCTGTGTAATATTCCGGTAGATCGTCTCTGCCGAATACTTCCGTTCCGTCTCTGTCTCGACCTTTACTGCTCCGCCATGGGTACGTTTCAACAACCCTTCTATATCCATCGCTTTGATGTCATTTCTTATCGTTACCTCTGAGCAGCCGAATTCTTTGCTCAGATCTGTAACTTTTACTCTTCCTTTTCTGTCAAGTTCTTTTAATATCTCATTTCTACGTTCTTCCATGGCTGCCTCCCCGCAACTATCCTCTTAATAAATCAGTTTACACTTTTTATATCAATTGTCAAGCATACAGACAGCTCCTTTTTGAGAACATTTGTTATCTCATTCTTACCTTACTCTGTCCTAACTGTGTTGCAATCGTTGTAAAAATCGGTACAAACTGATCTCCGAAATCTTCTTTTGGAAGTATCATCGCACATTCCGGTGCATAATAGATTCCGATCGTCTTTGGTGTAACTACCGCACGTTCGATCTGTTCCCACTCGTATGTCTTACTTTCTCCATTCTGCTCGAGTGTGATTCCTTTTTCGGAAAATGTATATTCTACCGGTGCGTTATATTCTCTGTTTACAACAACCTGTTTTTTTGCTCTCATCTTAAGCTGGAACGGTGTGCCGCCAAGGAATATTACCGCTGCCACCAGATAAAGCGCCGCTCCTACGCCACTCACTCTTCCGGTTGTATAAGAGAAGATTCCCATAAATGCAACTGCAAGTCCCAGTATATTTACCAGAAATCCGCTGAATTTGGAATATGCGTGGAATAAAAGGAAGTCATACAATGCTTCTTTTGTCATATTCACCGTCATCTTATTCTCATTCACTACTTTTGTCTCTTTTTCTACCATGCTCATTTAACATTACCTCCTGTTGATTTTTATTTATCTCTTTTTTAGAAAAGTCCTTTTATACTTTGACATATAAAAGGACTGGAAATGTTTGTACTACTCGTACTATATTGCTATTTCAGATTAGTTTGCTTTTACTTTATCGTAAGCCCATCCTTCCGGACTGTAGATACCTTTCTGTCTCTTCTGCATCCATTTATCAAATGCTGCTGTAATGAACGGGCAGAGGAACAGGGTAATGATAGATGCTGTTGCACACTGTGCTGTTGCCATACTTACCATTCCTTCCATTGAAGGGTCAGCTTCTGCAACTGCAGCAGGTGTCATAGCTGAGTTCAGGGCTGTTGTACCGATGGCTGCACCCATCGCATTTCTTTCCTTCTTTGGAAGAAGAAGGTTGATTACGAAGAAGAAGATAACTGCTGTTGCTGCAGAGATCAGTCCAAGTACGATACCGGAAGCACCTGCTGTCAGGATTGTCTTGATATCTGTCTTCGCACCAATTGAAATGGTCATGAAGAATGTTACGATCGGCTGAGCTGTCTTACAAGCATCACGGAATCCTTTGTCAAGATTTCCCCAGATAAATCCGATAAGCAGTGGAACTAATACTGCGATCAGGGATTTGATCGGGATATTTGCAAGTCCTGTTGCACCAAGAGCGATCAGTGTGAAGAATGGTCCGTCATTCAGTGACAGGATTGAGATAGCTCCTGTATCTGTTGCATTTCCGAACTGTGAAGAAAGGGAAATGTACAGTGATCCGTTTGAGTTTGTAATTGTTGCAATTAATACAAATGGTGCGATTCCGAGGAATCCTTCTGGTCCGCAGATCTTACCAACAACGAGACCAATGATAACTCCAAGTAAGAACTTGGTACCTGTCATAATTACACCTTTGTAAAGCGGCATACCTACCTGTTTGATGTCGATCATAGATCCACATACGATCAGGAAGAATCCCATCATACATGCATTTCCTTCATAGAAAAGTGCTGTTACATATCCACCGATCTGGAATACCTGTGGTACAAATGTTGCAAGTACAACTGCGATTACCAATGGGATGATTACCAGACCTCCCGGGAGGTTTTTCATTTTATTCAGAATATCTAAATCTTTTCTTGCATTCTGAACCTGTGTTTTTTCTTCGCTCATTTTCTCTCTCCTTTTCTCTTTATGATGCGTTTAACGTTTATGATCAGGATGGTTCTCCCCGATGCTATCTTGCCGATTCTTTAAACAGACGTTCAACGATATCGCAGGCTGTATTGTCATTACCTGTAAGTCCGCCCTTTCCTACGACCGGAAGTCCGTCATATTTTCCGACTAATCTTCCGACGTCTGTCTGTGGAATTACGTAGTCCATCACTTCGATGCACTCAACTCCAAGCTGATAGCATACATTTACCATCGTGTCACCACCTGTAGTATACAGACCGGCGATTTTCTCTCTTCCTACCTGTTCCAGTACCTGTGAGATAATAGTTCCAAGTCCGGCATTGATACGGTTCGCACTCATTCCGCCTGCATAACCACGTTTTTTATCTTCTTCGTCCAGATTTAAAAGTTCTCCGTGAAGCGCTGTTTCGAACAGGATCGCTCTTGGCTGCTTGTCGCTTTCGATCAGTTCAACTGCCTTGTTCACAGCTTTGAACGCTTCATCTAACGCTTCATCTCCACCATTGATCAGCGGGATTGGTTCTACACTAATTCTGACATGTCTGGAATCTTCACATAATACCTGCATCTGCTTCTTCGTAACCGGTGTTGCACTTCCGGCTGCGATCAGAACAGTCTTTCCAGCTTCACTTGCTGCCGGTGGTACATTCGGCTGTTCTTCCTGAATGAGTCCTCTTCTGTATGCAAGTTTTGAAGTAAACGGTCCCGGATCCACTGCGACTACGTCCCAGTCAAGATCGATACAAGCCTGTGCAATCTGATCTACATCTTCCAATGTGATCGCATCCACAATAATGACACCTGCGCCATCATTTCTTACTTCAGTAAGAGCTTCTTTGATTCCGTCTTTTCCTTTCAGAACCTGATCTAATGTAACCAGTCCGACCTTTCTTCTGGTCTGGCCTGCAAGAAGTCTTGGTATGTAATTCTCTTTTACCGGTGTACGTACATCCTGTGCAACCGGTGTGTTGATCAGTGCAACTCCGTCGATCACAGAATATCCGCCAACAAGGATTCTTCTGGACTGTGGCATTGCCGGTACGACAACTGCTATCGTATCTTCATTTAACTGATCTAACATTGCGTCGATCTCTACTCCTACGCCGCCACGCAAAGTTGTATCGATACGTTTTGAAAAGTATTTTACGCCCATTGCTTTTAACGCATTGGTAGCTGATTTTACTTTGTCATATGCTTCCTCTTTTGGAAGTGGTCTTGAGTTACTGCTGATCAGGATTGCATCCAGAGATGCTGTCTCTCTTGCTTCCTGCGCTGCTTCCTCATTAAAAAATACTGCTGTTCTTGCTTTCGATCTCGCTAATAATACGCCTGTCGTTGTTGCTCCTGTCAGGTCATCTGCAACTGCTCCTATCAAAGGCATGGCACTTTCCTCTCTTTCTATCCGTTCACATATGAGCCGTTCACAAAAGGGATCCGCCACCCCTTTTGTGAACCTCTGTTATTACCTTGTTATCATTTTTGATTAAGCTTCTTTTTTCTCGTGCTGTTTTGCTGCGTATTCTGCAACTACTTTTGTAGACTCGATCATACTGATGCATCCTGCAATTCCTTTACCTGCGATATCAAATGCTGTTCCATGATCTACAGAACTTCTGATGAATGGAAGTCCGAATGTAAGTGTTACAGATTTTTCAAAGTCTAATGTCTTACAAGCGATGTGTCCCTGATCATGATATAAAGAAAGGATTGCATCAAATTTACCTGATTTTCCAATGTGGAATACGGAGTCAGCCGGGCAAGGTCCGATTGCATTGATTCCTTTTTCCTGAGCTGCTTTTACCGCAGGCTCGATCTCATCGATCTCTTCACGTCCGAATAATCCGTTATCTCCGTTGTGTGGGTTTAATCCTGCAACTGCGATCAGTGGATTCTCGATTCCGACTTTTCTTAACTCTTTATCGATGTTGATGACATCTTCCAGGATGACATCTTTTGTAGCGTAGTGACATGCATCTACCAGTGACATATGTCTGCTTACGAAGAATACTCTTAATTTGTGGCATGAGAACATGGTCAGTGCATATGGAGAATGTGTTGCATTCTGATAGATCTCTGTATGTCCAGGTTCTTTTACGCCGATCAGTTTGATTGCTCCTTTGTGAATTGGTGCTGTAGAAACTGCATCGATCTTTCCTGCCTGTCCAAGTTCGATGGATTTCATGATCCAGTCAACTGCCATCTGTCCTGCAAGCGCCTGAACTTTTCCCCATTCGATAGAGTCTGTATCGTAATCACCAGTCTCAATGATGTCTACTGTTCCGAATTCATATTTTGCTTCTGATGGATCTTCGATCTTGTTGTATTTCAATTCTTTTCCGAGAACCTTTGCAGCTCTTTCCATGATTGCGATGCTTCCGATTACGAATGGACGGCAGCAGTCGTGGATTTCTTCACTTAACATTGTTCCTACTACGATCTCAGGTCCGATACCTGCAGGATCTCCCATTGTGATTGCTGTAATTGGTTTATACTGTGTACTCATAATTCTTTACTTTCCTTTCTTTTTCGTTTCGCTTTCGGTTTTGTTTTCGTTTCGATGTCTATATCTTACATTTCTTTTTTGTTTTTTGCAATAGTTTTTATCGCTTTTTCGTAACTTTATCACAATTGCATAGATTCATTTTTCATTTTTTGTGCATTTTTCAGTAGTTTGTTAAGGTTTTATCACTTTTTTGGCTTTATTTTCATTTTGTTTCGTTTATTTTCGTTTTTATTATTGCTTTTCTTCTATTTTAGAGATATAATCAAAACAAGCAAAAGAAAACAAAATATCGAAACTGGAGGGTATCATGAGTAAAAAACTTTTCTTTGGAAGTAACTTGAAAATGTACAAGAACATAAAAGATACCGTTTCCTATCTTCAGGAGCTGGAATCTCTTACAAAAGATATAAGCAGGGATGAGATTGAACTTTTCATTATTCCTTCTTATACAACTCTGGACAGTGCTTCAAAAGCTATTGACCAGAAGAACATCCGCTTAGGCGCACAAAATATGTGCTGGGAGGAACAGGGACAGTTTACAGGAGAGATTTCTCCTCTGATGTTACAGGAGGCTGGCATCGGACTTGTCATGATCGGACACTCTGAGCGTCGTCATGTATTTGGCGAAACGGATATCGAAGAGAACAAGAAAGTTCTCTGCGCACTGGAACATGGATTCAAAACTCTTTTATGTATCGGCGAGACTGCTGAAGAGAAAGAATTCGGCATCAGTGCTGAAGTACTCCGTACACAGTTAAAAGTAGGATTCCATGGTGTATCTGTAGAAGACGCAAAGAACATCTGGGTAGCATACGAACCTGTGTGGTCTATCGGAGTCAACGGAACTCCTGCTTCTGCCGATTACGCAGAAGAGATGCACAAAGTCATCAAACAGACATTACGCGAAATCTTCGGTGATGCAGCCGATGAAATTCCGGCACTTTACGGCGGAAGCGTAAATCCAGGAAACGCATGTGATCTGATCGTTCAGCCATCCATCGATGGTCTGTTTACAGGACGTGCTGCATGGCAGGCAGACAAATTCGACACTTTGATCCGCGATGCGATCAAAGCGCACGATGCAAAATAAAGCTGCTTAATATAGAAGACATATATTAAGCAGGAAAACATTTCAGCAAACAGTAATTCATTAAAACATTTTAATTTTTATATCTAAGGAGGATATTCACTATGAAAATCGCAATCGGATGTGATCCAAACGCACAGCAGGCAAAAGAGGAACTGATCAAATTTATGGAAGATAAGGGTTATGGAGAGATCAAAGACTTCGGAAGCAAAGATCCGATCTATGCTAACACAGCAGTTGCAGTTGCAGAAGCTGTTGCTTCCGGCGAGTATGACCGTGGAATCCTGATCTGTGGAACAGGTCTTGGAGTTTCTATCGCAGCTAATAAAGTAAAAGGCGCTTATGCAGCATTACTTTCAGACATCTACTCAGCGAAAAGAGCCCGTCTCAGCAACGATGCCAACATCGCATGTATGGGAGCTTTCACAATCGGTAACAAATTAAGAGAAGAATTAACAGACGCCTTCCTGACAAACGAATTCGTTCCGGGATGCTCTTCTCAGCCAAAGGTAGATGCTTTCAGAGAGTACGAAGCAGCTCACCAGAAATAAGTTATAAAAGGTAATTTTAAAACAGATATTATCATTTTTTTCATTTCTCCAATATAATATGATATAAAAGGCGGCATGCAGATCACACAAGCTCTGCGTGTCGTTTTTTTATCCTAAAAAAAGAGACCACCGTCAGCAGTCTCTTCCTCCATATCCATAATATGTCTATATCTCAAAAATGTATTCTATAAATTATGATTTCTCTTTTCCACGTCCATGATCATGTCCACTCTTGTGGCATGTCTTCCGCCTTTAAACTTAGCATTCAGCCACTCATCCACGATGCATTTCGCAGTCTCGATACCGATCACACGTGCCCCGAATGCGATCACGTTCGCATCGTTGTGCTCTTTCGCCATTCTTGCTGTATATGGATCACTGCACACTACTGCACGGATTCCATTTACTTTATTCGCTGCCAGTGAGATTCCGGCACCGGTTCCGCAGATTGCGATCCCCTGCTCTACTTCGCCGCTTGCCACTGCATTCCCGATCTTCTCACCAAATTCCGGATAATTACAGCTTTCATAAGAATCTGTTCCATAGTTCACGACTTCATGTCCCAGACTTTCCAGATATTCTACAATCTCATTTTTCATGTCTACTGCAGAATGATCATTTGCAATTCCAATCTTCATATTCCTGTTCCTACCTTTGTCTTTCATATTTTACTCATTTATATTATAATTAGTAGCGAAATAAATATCAATGTTTTCAGAAATGTTTTATATAAGGAGTTATTTATGGTTAAATTAATCGCCAGCGACCTTGATGGCACACTACTTCAAAATGGCGCACACGATGTCAATCCAATTGTGTTCGACCAGATCCGTACACTGAAAGAACACGGGATCATGTTTGCAGCTGCCAGCGGACGCCAGTACCTGAATCTTCGCAGACTGTTCACTCCGGTTCAGGACGATATTGCATACATCGCCGAAAACGGTTCTCTCTGTATATACAACGAAGAGACTATTTCCAAAGGAATTATTGAGCAGGATCTTGCTTACCGTATCCTGGATGAAGTTGCCAAATATCCACAATACAACTGCATCATCTCCGGCGAACGTGTCTGCTACAGCACCTCGAAAAATCCGGAATTCTATAATCACATGGTAAATGTCATCCAGAATAATATGAAATTCATCGATGACCCCAAAACTGAGATTCCGGAACCGATCCTTAAGATTGCAGTCTGCGATTACAGCGGAACCGATGCGTGTGAAAAACATCTAAAAGAAATGTTTTCATCTGACATCAAGGTTGTTACTTCCGGCAATCTCTGGGTAGACTTCATCTGCCCGACCGCCAACAAGGGAAGTGCATTAAAAGATCTGATCGATCATTTACATATTGAAGCAAAAGACTGTGTCGTATTCGGAGATCAGTATAACGATGTCGAAATGCTGCAGATCGCCGGCACAAGCTATGCCATGGCGAATGCTGCTCCCGGCATCGATAAATACGCAACCAATGTTACGGATTCTGTAGAGAAAATCTTGCAGCAGATAATTGACGAATTACCAGCACTATAACGTCACAGAACCGGACATCTCCGCCGGAAGATTTACAAGGAACTGCCTTTGACAGTTCCTGCAGGCGGCAACTTATCCTGCATACTTTGATCTCTGCAGAAAATGGGCAATATTACATACAAGCGGCAGCTTTGAATGAAGCAAATATAGCCGTATGTATATAATATTGCCCATTTTCCGTCCTCTTTTCGAGGATCTTATTGGAACACTACTAATACAATTTACTTTTCATATTTTTCAAAAATCCTGCACAGGAGAAATGCCTGTACATATGCCAGTACCGCAAATCCAAAGAACACCCATATAATACTTGCGATCACAAAGGATCTGGATGTGAACAATGTTAAGATCAGCGATCCGACACTTAATCCTACGATCACGATCGTAGATGGAATATGCGCTGCCGCAAGAAGCAGTGCATTGCGCAGTGTTGCAAAGATTCCATTTTCAAATCTTGCAATATATGGAAACAGATACTGGAACATCAGTATCCACATTCCAAGGATCACTGCAAGTACAATACGCATAATGCTGTACATACTTTCGCTGCTTCTTTTCAGAACTCCGATGATTCGGAAATCCACAAACAGCAATACGGCAATGACAGCCATGACCAGCCAGCAGATGGTTGCCGGTCTGAAGTTTCTCTTATAGGCTTTCCAGAATTCCTTCCACACCGACGGGTCTTCCCCTCTTGCCATCTTCATCGCCACCGCATACAGAGCACTTAAGGAAGTTCCGATGGTGATCACTGGAATACATCCGACTACAAAGATCATGTTCAGTATAATAATATCCCCCAGTCGTCCAAGCACTCTCATTACCGGACTGTCAATTGCCCAAAATTTCATATCTTAACCGCCTCTACTTACTTAATCTGATTACATTCCAAGATGCTTTTCCAAGAAGAGTTGTCATGATTCCACCATCCATCTTTGAACGGTTAACTGTCTTTGGTACTACTTTTTCTTCATAAGAACTATTTACCAGCTTCAGGTCAGATTCTTCCATAACGATATGCTCTACCAGATGGAATCCTTCCATACCCCTTAAGTCTGTTGTCAGTTCAATATCATCTTCCAGTGTACGGTTAACAGCGAAGATTGTAAGCTCTTCTTTCTCTTCATTATACACTGCAACGCTTTCTACGTCAGTAACATTTTCATGTTTTGCTGTGTCATGCTTTGTTGTCTGTACCAGAGGCATCAGTGCTACACCACGGCCGTATTTGGAAGCATGAAGGAATGGATAGAAGATTGTCTGCTTCCATGCAGCTCCGCCGCCCTGATCTGTCATGATCGGTGCAATAACATTAACCAGCTGTGCCAGGCATGCAATCTTTACTCTGTCTGCATGCTTTAATAATGTGATCAGCATCAGTCCGACTGCCAGTGCATCCTCGAATGTGTAAATGTCTTCCAGCATCGGAGGTGCTACCTGCCATGGATGGTTCTGTGTGATATCATCATCGGCTGCATTCGAATGGAACCATACATTCCACTCATCAAAACTGATATTGATATCTTTCTTACCACGTTTTTTCGCTTTTACATAATCACATGTTGCAACAACGGTACGGATGAATTCATCCATATCATCTGAGCATGCAAGGAAATCAGCAGTATCATTATCACGGTTTCCATAATACTGGTGCATAGATACATAATCAACATAATCATATGTACTTTCCAGTGTTGTAGATTCCCATTTCGGGAATGTCGGCATATCAAGAGCAGAACTTCCGCAGGATACCAGTTCGATGGATGGATCGATCAGTTTCATTGCTTTTGCTGTCTCTTCTGCAAGACGTCCGTATTCTTCCATCGTCTTGTGTCCAAGCTGCCATGGTCCGTCCATCTCATTTCCCAGACACCATACTTTGATGTTGTGTGGATCTTTTACACCATGTTTGATACGCAGGTCACTGTATTTTGTTCCACCCGGGTGGTTACAGTATTCCAGAAGGTTGCAGGCATCTGCAATTCCTCTTGTACCAAGATTGACTGCCATCATCATGTTGGAATTTACTTTGTCTGTCCATTTTGCGAACTCATTTAATCCGATCTTATTCTCTTCCAGACTTCTCCATGCAAGTTCCAGACGCGCCGGACGCTCTTCTACAGGTCCTACACTGTCTTCCCAGAAGAAGTTGGATACAAAGTTTCCACCCGGATAACGGATGATCGGTACATCCAGTTCTTTTACCAGATCAATGACATCTTTACGGAATCCGTCATCATCTGACAACGGATTGCCCGGCTGATATAATCCATCATACACGGCACGTCCGAGATGCTCGATGAAAGAGCCATAGATTCTTTCATCTACTTTGGAAATCTGGAAATCTTTATCAATGATCATCTTTGCTGTCTTACTCATTTTCAACCTCCTATTATTACAATGATTACTCTTTTACCGCACCTGCTGTCATACCTTCGATGAAATACTGCTGGAAACATACAAACAGTATAAAGATAGGAATGATTGAGAAGAACGAACCTACAACTAGGAGTGAATAGTTATCTCCGTATGGGTTGATCAGGGTGTTCAGTCCAAGTGTCAGTGTGTATTTTTCTGAAGAACGGATTACCAGTAATGGCCACAGGTAGTTATTCCATGCATTCATACCATTTAAGATCGCCATAGCTGCAAATGCCGGTTTCATGATCGGCATGATCAGCTTGAAGAAGATACCATATTCTGTTGCTCCGTCGATTCGTCCTGCTTCCAGAAGTGACTTCGGAAGTCCCAGAAGATACTGTCTGAAGAAGAAGATTGTAGATGCATGTGCAACGAATGGTAATACAATTGCGATATAGTTATCCATCAGTCCCCATGTTGTCATCTGTTTGTACAGTGGAAGCATGATAACCTCCAGTGGAACAGATAAGATCAGGAGAACGATTACGAACATAAAGTTCTTTCCTTTGAATTCATAGGCTGCAAATCCGTATCCTACAAATGCACTTACAAGAAGTGTTGCCACTACTGTAACGACTGTAAGAGTGATACTGTTAAAGAACCATCTCCAGTAATCATGCTGGCCGGTAAACAGCAGTACATAGTTATCAAGACTCATACGGCTCCAGTCAATTCCAAGGTTCAGACCATACTGAAGAAGATCTCCGCCCGGTTTAAAGCTGGCAAGAAAGATTGTATAAATCGGAAGGATCACCAGGATAGCCAGGATCGAGAAGAAGACGATCATCAATATTGTACAAAGCCGGTCTTTATTTTTTCTCTTTTCGCCCATACTATCTTTCCTCCTTCTTGAATGTTCCTGTAGCTGCCAGCTGAATCATGTTGACGACCATAACGATGATCAGAAGTACAAGACCTACCGCGCAGGCATAACCCATCGCTCGTTTTTCAATTCCCTGCCTGTACAGATATCCGACGATCGTAAGTCCGATATTCTGCGGTGAGTTGTTACCTTTCCATAACATGTAACTTTCATTGAACATTGCAAGTCCTGCATAGATACTGATCGTTAACACATATACGGTTGTTGGTTTCAGAAGTGGAAGGGAAATCTTTGTAAACTGCTGCCACTTATTTGCTCCGTCGATAGAAGCCGCTTCATAAAGATCTGTTGAAATACTCTGTAATCCGGCAAGGAAGTACAGGATGTTAACACCTGTCCATCTCCAGCATGCCAGAAGTAACAGTGCAAAATAACCGGTCAGATCATTCTTTAACCATTTAATTGGTCCAAGTCCGAACATTCCGATCACCTGGTTGGCAAGAGAAGTCTCCATCTCACCAAACATCAGACGGAAGATCGTACCTGCAACTACGACTGATGTAAGTGCCGGAAGGAAATAGATGGATTTGAAAAATCCAGGTTTCTTCATCAGCTTACTGTTCAGAAGTGTTGCAAAAAGCATCGGAAATGGGATCAGAAGTACCAGTGTTCCGATCATATAACGTGTACTGTTAAACAAAGCTTTTAAAAAAATCTTATCGGACAGAAGTCTCTTATAATTATCCAATCCAACCCATTTATCCTGTAATACATCCTGAAAACTTAAAAGGACTCCGTTCGCGATTGGAACTGCCCAGAAAAATATAACAGTGAGGACAAAAGGAAGGATAAACACATAAGGAGCTAATTTCTGAGAATAGAAAAATTTCTTCATGGTTTTATGTATCCTCCTTCTTAAAAAGAAGGGGATGCGGCAGTTTTTGCACGCAACCCCCTGATTATTACATTACTAATTTCTTAATTGCAAATCTTATTTGCCACCGAATTCATTTTCAAGAGTTTCCTGAGACTGTTTCAGTGCATCTTTTACGTCCATTCCTTCTTCGAAAATGTTGTTCAGTGTTGTTGTGCAGAACTCGTTGTTGATAGATGGATATTTAGAACTTGTGTAAGAATCAAGTCCGCCAATGCTATCCTGGAGCTCTAACAGAGTGTCAAATGGTTTTGTCTTGAAGTATTTTACGAACTGGTTGTCCGGATTCTGTGTAAGGTCTGTGTCTGTCCATACAGATGTATTAACAGGGTCAAATCCTAATACGTTCCAAACTTCTTTGTTAGCTTCTTCAGACAGTTTGATGTAAGCGAATACTTCTGCTGCAAGGTCTGCATTCTTAGAAGTCTTAACAACTGCTGTACCGGTTCCGCCGCCACCGATTGTCTTAACTGCATCGTTGTCTCCAAATACCGGAGGAGCTGCGATTGCGATCTTTCCATCCAGGTCAGACATATAGTTTGTGAATCTTGATGTCTGCCAGAATGGCATGATCTGTACTGCAAAGTTACCGCTGTTGTATTCTGGATAAGCTTCTTCGTTATCCGGCTGTCCACCAGCTACTGTTGCAAGTGCGCCTGCATCCTGCATATCTTTGATGTACTGAAGTACTTCTACAACTTTATCATTTGTAAGGTCAAGGTTACCATCTTTGTCAAGGTAATCAGTACCTTTCTGAGCTAACATAAGGTTAACCATCCACTGAGCTGTTGTCTCAGCACAAGCGAAGTTCTTACCTGTTTTCTCATGATATTTCACACCGGCTGCTTTGAAGTCATCCCATGTCTTGATCGTTGTGTAATCAATATCTGCTTCTTTTAACAGGTCGTCATTGTAGAATGCAACTGTTGTACCAACGTGTGTTGGGAATCCGTAATATTTTCCATCTTTTCCGTAGATGTCAAGACGGGATTCAACTATGTTGTCTTTGTATGGTGCGATCGCATCTGTCAGATCCATAAGTCCGATCTTACCATTTGTGAATGAAGGGAATTTTCCGAGCTCGATATCAACTACGTCCGGAGCTCCTTTTCCTGATTCCAGTGCAAGTGATAATTTGTTGTGCATATCATCATACTGCATGTTGGAAAGTACTAACTTAACTTTCTTATCCGGATGTTCCTCGTTCCACTTCTTCGCCATGTTGGTGTAGAATTCCTGATGCAACTCGATGAATGTCCATACGTTGATCGTTGTTGCGTCCCCATCAACTTCCATCTCGGTTGTTCCGCCAGATTCGCTCTTAGATGATTTCTTAGAATCACTCTTTTCACTTCCTGCGCTACATCCAAGCAGCATAGTTGCTGTCATAGCCACGCATAAAAGCACTGACACTACCTTCTTTTTCATAGATTTTCCTCCTTTTAGATATATATTTCTCTACAGGGTCTATGTTCCCTGACAGATTCAAAATAATTAAAACATTTCTTTCATCCATACCAGCATCTCACCTGTTTTACGGTTATTCCAGCAATGATATGGAATTGCTTTGAGTTCTATATCTTCGAATATCTGTTCTCTGGCATCATATAATGCACCATCCTGCCATGTATCCATGTTCAGTTTCTTTCCTGTGAACCGAATCGTCGTTACCCCTCCAAGAAGTTCGGATTCAAATGTTTCTTTCAGCTCCTGTTTCATGTTAACGAAGATAGATGGAAGATTTTCTCCATTGTCTGTTTCTTCCAGACAATATACTAACGGTCCTTTTACCAGAGCAACTTTTCCTGCATCTTCTCTGATATTCGGATTCGCTCTTACGAATTTCGCGGGTACCTCAAAGTCAATCTCGATCTCTGTCTGTTCTTTGATGTCTTCTATTAAAAGATAAGACTGACTGATTCTGGCATTTCTTAGAATCTTACCATCTCTTTTGATCGTATAGGTCTTCACATAATCCGGTATTCTGAGTGCCAGCCTGTGTTCACCCTCTCCATCAGGAGTTATTGCCATCCGAATATGTCCTGTATTCGTCAGATCACTTTCTATCTGAATCTTTAATGATCCTTCTTCCAGTTCGATCTGAGCTTCATTAGAAATGTATAAGTTCACATATACTGTGTTCTTATCAGTAAAATATATGTACTGTCCCATGGACGCCAACGTTCTCGCTATATTTGGCGGACAACATGCAACTCCAAACCATTTCTGTCTCACTGGTTTTACATGCTCTTTGGAAGTTCTGTCGATACAGTTATCTGGCCACACTTCCAAAGGATTCACATAGAAGAAACTCTTTCCATCCTGCGCTATTCCTGATAACAAGGTATTATAAAGTGCTCTTTCTACCACATCCATGTAAGAAGCATCTTTTGTGATCTGTGCCATTCTTCTTCCGAAAAGCGCAAGTCCGATCGATGCACATGTTTCTGAATAATTACAGTTGTTCGGGAGATCATAGTCTGTTGTAAACCGTTCCAGAAGACCGGATGCTCCGATGCTTCCTGTAATATACATCTGACGTTTTGTCATATCCTCCCATAATGTCTTGCAGGCCTCTAACAATTCTTTATCCTTGTATTCATATGCCAGATCTGCCATTGCGCAATACATATATACGGCTCTTACTGCATGTCCTTCTGCCGTCTTCTGCTCTCTTACCGGCTCATGTGACTGTGAATATCTCGGATCATATCCGGCAAATTCCGGAAATATCTGTTTATATTCAGGTCTCTTTTCTTCTTCCAGGAAATAATTTTCTCCCACGCCTCTGGTATCAATAAAATACTTTGCTGTTTCCAGATATTTCTTTTCACCGGTTACATGATACAGACGGATAAGCGCAAGCTCGATTTCCTGATGTCCCGGATATCCATGGATCTGACCTTCATCCGGTCCGAATGTCTTGCAAATAAGATCTGCAAATTTCTTCATGATATCCAGAAACTCTGTTTTTCCGGTTGCTTTATAATACGCAACTGCTGCCTCTGTCATATGTCCTGCCGTATATAATTCATGTCCCTCTTTCAGATTTGTCCAACGTTTTGACGGATCCTTAATTGTAAAATATGTATTCAGATATCCATCTTCACATTGGGCACGTCCTATAAGGTTAATCGTTTTATCCGCAAGATAAGACAAATGTTCATCCGGCTCTACTGCCAGCGAATAAGCTACCGCTTCCAGCCATTTCGCTACATCTGTATCCTGGAATACCGCCCCTTCAAAATCTCCGTCAGTTTCTCCCGCCGCAATCTTAAAGTTTTCAATACAATGACTTGTCTCCACATCCGGAAGTCTGTCATTTAAAATGTCCCACTGATACGGAATCAGTACATCTTTTACCAGATGTATATATCTGTTCCAGAACTGATCCGATATCTTGATCTTATTCAATGGTACTGTTTTCAGCTTCTTGTCATCCATAATTTTTTCCTCAAAACATTAACTCCGATTTCTTTTTCCTTAATCGTTTAATATTCTTTTTTTACAATTTCCCTTTTTTCAATATAATACAATGCAAATTTCTTTTTACAGGTTTATATTTTTTATCTTATTTACCTGTTTCTTTGTTTGATTAGATTATACACTCACTTTTATGATAAGCGCAAGTAGAACTTAAACGTTTTATTTTGTGCAATATGCACAAACCTGTTATAAAATAAGCACTTACAGACATTTTTTTCTTCTGTAAGTGCTTATTTTTTTTTCTGATTTTCATTATTTATTGTTTTGATTATGAATTTTCTTTGAGATTTCTGACCGAACTACGCTCCAGCATATGACATCCTACACGATATATACCATCCAGTTCTTTCAGTTCTTTCTCCTCTACCATACGCATAATTACCTCGCTTGCCGTATAACCGATATCATGAAGCGGAAGAGATATCGTAGTAAGCGGCGGCTTATAATATCCTGAAAGTTCACGGTCATCATATCCGGTTACCGAGACCTCTTTTCCCGGAAGCATTCCTCTTTCTTCCATTCTGTCATACACTCCACCGGCCATAAGATCATTCATGCAGCAAATCGCTGTAACCCCCTGTTCCAGCAGCTGATCCGTACCATTATAACCACTTTGTCTGGTCCAGTCCCCGTAATATACACTTTCGGGATTATACAGAATCTGATTCTCATAAAATGCCCGCTGCATACCCAGAAGTCTTTCCTGTGTATGAACACTATCCGGTTTTCCTGTTATAATTCCTATCTTCCTGTGGCCATTGTCAATCAGATGCCTGACAATCTGATGTGCCCCGTCTTCATCATTTACTACAATGGACGGGATATTTTTGTTTTGTGTATATCCGTATGCCATAACGGCCGGTACCGAAAGTTTTTCCGGGATACACTTCATAACACGTTCATGAGCAGTTACATATATAACGCCTTCAACCTGCCTTGCGATTAATTTATCGATTTCCTGCTCAACCCGGTCGTAATAATCATCTCTGTGATAATAAAAATCATTGTATTTTTTAAATAATCTCAGATTGATCAAAAGTATCTGATAATTATTTTCCTCACAATGTTCCGTAATTCCGTCTACAATATCCGGAATACTGAAGATCGTCATATCCTCGACAATTACCCCTATTGTCCTGGTATTCTTGGTCTTCAGATTTCTCGCCACAGTATTGGGCTTATAATTCAGCTCTTTTATCTTGGCCATCACAATTCTTCTGGTCTCATCACTGGCGCCTGGTTTGTGATTCAAGATATTTGATACTGTTGCGACAGAGACATTGCATTCTTTTGCAATCTCTTTAATCGTCACCATCTTTTTATTTCTCCTTTGCACATTTTTTTGGCTTAAAGCCACATATTCGTTACCCTTTCCTACTATCTTAGACTACTTTTTTCTGTCTTGTCAATCAATTAATTCTATGCTAAAATGAATCAAACCTTATTTTTCTAATAAATACAATGCCCAAGGAGGATTTATGAATCAATCACTTACACTTCCTATGGCAGATAAATTCTATCATGATAAGCAGACATCTGCTTTCATACGATCCGTGAATGTCTCATGGGAAAAACCAGAAAAAGACCATTATTATCTTGAATACAGCTATAATCAGAAGGACTGGTATGCACTTAACGGTGGATTTCCGATTGTACTTCCCTGCGATGAACTTTCTGTTACCGACGCACTTGAAACCCAGGACCCTAATGGAGAAACAATCTCTGTTGCAGCCCTCAGTTCTTTACAGAATAAATATGGAAAGCCGGAACCAGTATGTATTCAGTCTGTAGAAAGATGCGAATCAGACCCGGAGACCGTACAGGTTACGTATACAAACGGAATGAAAGAAATCCGTAACATCATCCGAAGTGAAGATGGCATCGGACACATTCAGGATAATGATTATGCGGCACCGATCATCAGTCACCGCGCCGATCCTTACATTTATAAACATACCGACGGAAAGTATTATTTTCTTGGATCTCATACAGATGCCGGGCACAACTTAAATGGTACCTATCAGTATCTTTACATCATTCTCCGCTGTGCCGATACACTCGAAGATCTGACTGATAATTCCGGACGTTACACAGAAAAAGTCATTTATGAAAGAGAGCCCATCGGTCCTGACCGTGTCAGTCCACACCTCTGGGCTCCTGAAATTCACTATATCCAGGGTGGCTGGTATGTGTATTACACCACAACCGTTTCCGACCATTCTTCATGGCGGATCCGTCCACACTGCCTTGCCTGCACCGGTGACGATCCGATGAACGATCCTTGGATCACCACGGGACCAATCCAGACAACTGTGGAAAATGATATTGCTTTTACCGACTTCTCTCTGGACCATACTTTCTTCCATCATAACGGGGAGGATTATTTCGTATGGGCACAGAAGACGAATAATATTTCTGATATTTTTATTGCAAAATTATCCAATCCGTGGACGATCTGTACTCCATCTGTTCTTCTGACTCATCCTGAGTATAATTGGGAACTTCATGGATTTGCGGTAAATGAAGGACCTGCCGTTATCAAACATGGCGGTCGCATCTTCCTTACATTCTCTGCAAGTGGTACAGATGCACTTTATAATATGGGACTTTTATATGCAGATGAAGACTCTGATCTTCTGGATTCTTCTTCCTGGACCAAACTTCCTTATCCCGTATTCCAAAGCAGCCATGCTACCGGATTCTTCGGACCAGGACACAACAGCTTTACCCGCTCCACTGACGACACAGAAGATCTTATGGTCTATCATGCACGTCAGGAAGAGCGTTACTTAGGTGAAGGTGATTATCAACCGCTCTACGATGCCGGAAGAAACGCCTATATAGGAAAAGTCTTCTGGGACGAAGACGGCATGCCGAACTTCTCGGTTCCGGGCGCTTCACTCGCCATGAGAAAAGAAGACCTTACGCTTCCCGATCATTGGTAAGCTTTAATTTATCTAAGATATAGAATATCAGGCTAAGTGCCATGGCAACAACACATGCCAGAACCATTCCGGTTAATGACACGGTTCCGATATTCACAGATATTCCAGACAGACCGGTTACAAATACGATGGATGTTAACATCAGGTTTCTGGATCTTCCGTAATCTACTCTGGAGTCTACCAGAATACGTAAACCAGAAGCACCGATCATACCATACAGAAGGAATGAGATTCCCCCGATAACCGGTCCCGGAATTGTCTGAATCATCATCGACAATTTCCCGACAAATGAACATATAATTGATAATATTGCAGCTCCTCCGATAACACTGACACTGTATACTTTTGTGACTGCCATAACCCCGATATTCTCTCCATATGTAGTAGTCGGCACTGATCCGATCAGACCTGACACCATTGTAGAAAAATTATCCCCGAATAAAGATCTGTGAAGTCCGGGATCTGTCAGAAGATCTCTTCCTATGATCTTACTCGTTACAACCTGATGTCCGATATGTTCCGATGTAATAACCAAAAGTACCGGCAAAATCATTAAAATTGCCCCCATATCAAACTTCGGCGTCTGAAAATTCGGGATTGCAAACCATGAAGCTTCTACTACCTGTGTAAAATCCAGGATTCCACAGGCAAGTGCTGTCAGATATCCTGCAATTACCGCAATCAAAATCGGAATTACCGATAAAAAGCCTCTAAATAAAATATTTCCAAATACAGCAACGCCCAATGTCACTGCAAATACGATCACATTCTTTGAATCAATCTTATCGTCCAAAAGCCCTGCATTACTTGCAGCCGAACCTGACAATTCCAGACCGATCAACGCAACAACCGGTCCCATAGCCGCCGGTGGGAGTACGATATCAATCCATTTTGTTCCGCATTTGTAAATAATAAAGGACAGAATACATCCGCATAAACCGACCGCAACAAATCCTCCCAGTGCATACGGATATCCCATCTTACTGATAACAACACCTGCCGGTGCAAGAAATGCGAAGCTCGACCCCAAATATGCCGGTGACTTTGCTTTTGTCACTGCAATAAAAATCAGCGTTCCTACGCCGTTCATAAAAAGTACGATTGCCGGATTGATTCCAAAAATAAACGGAACCAGTACAGATGCCCCAAACATCGCAAACATATGCTGGATACTAAGCGGCAGCAATAGTTTCAATGGTACTTTTTCTTCTACCTGGATAATCTTATGACTTTCCATGTTTCATTTTCCTCCTCTTTTCTTCATTCATTTTATGATCCATCTCAGAACTCCTTCAAACCGGCTTCTATATGAATTGCCTGATTTTTTCCTGGCCATTTTATATTGCCGTTTTTCAAAAAAGAGGTATGAGAATTACACATCTCATACCTCTTTATCTAAGATTTCACTCTTTAAATTATTCTAACATATCCGGCTTATCTGCGGAAGTAAAATTCTTATTTTTCATATAAGCATTTCACAGTTGGATAGATTTTTCTGAACTGCTGATAACGTTCTTCATATTTTGCTGTCAGCTCTTCATCCGGCTCCACGGTGTCTACTACTTTTACAATCTTCGCTGCCGCCGTCTCTACATCCGGATATTCACCACAGCCAACTGCTGCCAGCATTGCTCCGCCAAGTGCCGGTCCTTCTTCATTTTCAACTACATCAACCTTCAGGTTCATGATATTGGCAATCATTTTCTTCCAAAGTGGACTCTTGGCTCCGCCACCACAGATCTTGGTTCTCTCGATCTTAATTCCAAGGCTCCTTGCAACTTCCAGAGAATCACGAAGTCCAAACGCTACACCTTCCAGCACCGCCTGAGTCATATCTTCACGGGTCGTATCCATTGACATTCCGATAAACATCGCTCTTGCATCCGGATTATTATGTGGTGATCTTTCCCCCATCAGATATGGAAGATAGAATACACGATTTTCGCCAAGATTTGTAATTCCGGCCTGTTCTGCAGCAAAATCCTTGGTCTTTAAAATCTCTTCATTCCACCATTTATTACATGATGCCGCACTTAACATACATCCCATCAGATGATAATGACCATCTGCATGTGCAAATGAATGCAGTGCATTATTCTCATCTACCCCAAACTTATTGCTTGATATAAAGATAGTTCCGGATGTTCCGAGGGAAATGTTACACATTCCGTCTCCTACTGTCCCTGTTCCTACCGCTGCTGCTGCATTATCTCCAGCTCCTGCAATTACTTTTACATTCTCTGAAAATCCAAGTTCATCTGCAATTTCTTTTTTCAGAGTTCCAACTACTTCATAACTTTCATATAATTTTGGCAGTTTATCTTCTGTAATTCCACAGATATCCATCATCTCTTTTGACCAACAGCGATTCTTCACATCCATAAGCAGCATTCCCGATGCATCCGATACATCAGTACAGAACGATCCTGAAAGTTTATATGCCAGATAATCTTTCGGCAGCATAATCTTTGCGATCTTTTCAAAATTCTCCGGCTCATGCTTTTTCATCCAGAGAATCTTCGGTGCAGTAAATCCTGCAAACGCAATATTTGCCGTATATTCTGATAACTTATCTGTTCCGATCACTTCATTCAGGTACCCTGTCTCTTCCCCTGTTCTTCCATCATTCCAGAGAATTGCCGGACGAATAACATTATCATCTTTATCCAGAGCAACCAGACCATGCATCTGGCCTCCAAAGCTGATTCCTGCTACCTGTGACTTATCACACTCGGCAGTCAGTTCTTTGATCCCTTCCATTGATTTTTCAAACCAGTCTTCCGGTTTCTGCTCTGACCATCCCGGATGTGGGAAGAAGAGCGGATATTCTTTCGAAACAATCTTTTTAATATCTCCTGTCTCATCCATCACCAGAAGTTTTACTGCTGATGTTCCAAGATCTACACCTATGTATAACATCATTTACCTCCATAATCACTTTTGGGACTGAAAATTCAGTCCCATCTATTACTTATTACCTGTCCGTTATTATCCCCATGGATTCTCTGTCGGGTATTTTACCCCTGCCGGCTGGTTATAACCAATCTCATCTACCGGAACTCCGATATATTTGAATACTTCAAACAGTTCTTTTCCGAAATGTCCAAATGCAACAGCTCCGTGATGTGGGAATCCTTTTTCTACCAGTACGTGACGATAGAATCTTCCCATCTCTGGAATTGCGAATACACCGATTGCACCGAATGATCTTGTCGCTACCGGAAGAACTTCTCCCTGTGCAACGTATGCACGGAGTTTGTTGTCTGCTGTGCTCTGCAGACGATAGAATGTAATATCTCCAGGCACGATATCTCCTTCCAGAGTTCCCTGTGTAACTTCTTCCGGAAGAGTTCTTGCCATGATCTTCTGGTATTTCATCTCGCAGAATGAAAGCTTGCTTGATGCAGTATTTCCACAGTGGAATCCCATGAATGTGTCTTTCTGTGTATAGTTGTATTTTCCTTCAATATCGTTCTTGTACATATCTTTAGGTACAGAGTTGTTGATATCGAGTAATGTTACTGTATCCTGACTTACAACAGTTCCGATGAACTCACTTAATGTTCCGTAGATATCAACCTCGCAAGATACAGGAATTCCCTGTGCTGTCAGACGGCTGTTCACATAACATGGCACAAATCCGAACTGTGTCTGGAATGCAGGCCAGCATTTGCTTGTGAGTGCTACGTATTTGCGATATCCTTTGTGTTCTTCTACCCAGTCTTTTAATGTAATTTCATACTGTGCAAGTTTTGGAAGAATCTCCGGTTTCTTGTTTCCGGCTCCAAGTTCTTCTTCCATTTCTTTTACAATTGCAGGAATTCTTTCATCTCCGGCATGCTTATTAAATGCTTCGAAAAGATCCAGCTCAGAGTTTTCTTCAATCTCTACTCCGATATTGTAAAGCTGTTTGATTGGTGCATTACATGCAAGGAAGTTCATCGGTCTTGGTCCGAAGCTGATAATCTTCAAGTTCTGAAGTCCTACAACAGCTCTTGCAATCGGAAGGAACTCATGGATCATATCTGCACACTCTTCGGCATCTCCAACCGGATATTCCGGGATATATGCTTTGATGTTACGAAGCTGTAAATTATAGCTTGCATTTAACATTCCGCAATATGCATCTCCACGTCCGTCTAATAAGTTATCTCCGCTTTCTTCAGCTGCTGCTACAAACATCTTCGGTCCATCAAAATGTTTTGCAAGTAATGTCTCAGAAATCTCTGGTCCGAAGTTTCCAAGATATACGCAGAGTGCATTACATCCTGCTTTCTTGATATCTTCCAGTGCCTGTACCATGTGGATTTCGCTTTCTACGATACAAATCGGACATTCATAGATCCCTTCTGTTCCGTATTTTTCTGTGTAAGCTTTCATCAGATTCTTTCTTCTGTTAACAGAAAGACTTTCCGGGAAGCAATCTCTGCTGACTGCTACTACTCCAATTTTTACTTCTGGCATATTGTTCATTGTGTGATTCCTCCTAAATATTTTATTTATAATTATTCTAACGGGTTTTCGTCCCGCTTTATTTCATCTGTAATACTTTTGCCGTTACACTGTTACATTGACTCCGCAAAGGCCGTTAAATGCGCCTTCGATCTCAGCTTCCTCATGTGCGATCAGCCATTTATTCTTTGCGGTAAGTAATCCATCTTCCGGCATCTTTCCTTCTGCTTTTTTGGCTTCCTCAATTGTCTTTTTCTGCACTTCTGTCAGTTCTGTATTCGTATCTTTCGGAAGTACAACAACACATCTGAAGCCATTCTCTGACACCGAACATGGTGCATAGTGAAGTGTGGTTGCATATAGTTCCACACCTGTTCCTGCAGGTACTAAGAATGCTTTGATCTTTTCTGTATCATATGTGTAATCTTCTTTGATATCCTGCTGGCATCCAAGCAAAAGAATCAGATCATCTACGGCAATATCAAGCTCTGAGGAGCGGTGATATTCTACTGCATTTAATTTTTTATTATTACCGTTGCAGTATCCGATCTGGATCTCCAGTCCGCCGTAAGCACGTTCTTTCATCTCATCTGCAATCTTCAGACCTTCCAGTTCTTCAATCGATGGTTCATAGATTACTTCATCCAGCGGAAGTGGTGCGTGCTCCATTGCTTTCAGAAGATCCGTCATATCATATCCTTCCAGAACTCTTCCGTAGGTCTTAAATTCTGCATCTGTTACTTTCAGAATCTCCATTTGATTTCCTCCGTGTATTTGTCGTTCTCTTATTTACAATGTCATTATATCAACCTGATTTTGTACTTACCACCTATAAATTAGCCTGATTATGGCGATTTCTTATCTTTTTTCTGTCATTACAACTTACACCACTAAAATACCTTTAATTCTTTTTCCGATATTCACTCGGCAATACTCCATACTGCTCCTTGAATACCCTCGCAAATGCCTTACTTCCCGCAAATCCATTTTTTTCCGCAACCATACCGATCGAAAGATCCGTATTCATCAGATCATTATACGCATGCCGGAGTCTCAGATCGTCCAGATAGGTCTTATAACTCATCTGTGCATATTTCCGGAACATACGTGATAAATACGTCGGAGAATAATTAAATGTCCTTGCAAGGCTTTCCAGCGAAAGTTCCTTGCTATAATTTTGTTTCATATAATCCGTAATTGTTGACAGCTTATTTAATTTTTTATTTGCACGTATCTTTTCCGCATCCAGATCCGTCTTGCGGTACTTACTTACCAACAGATACAGCAGACGGTAATACAGACTCTGAACCTTATATTCATATCCATTCTTCTTCTCCGCATATACATGATACATTTCTTCAAACAGACCCATTACCTCTTCATCCTGGATCCTGGAACTGTGAGAAAAATATATGAATCCATCGTCTGTATAATATCTTTCGAATGTCGCAACCGGTATTTGTATGACCAGCGTTTTATTCTTTTTGGGCGCATAGATGGAATGCAATTCATTTGAATTCACAAGCATAAATTCTCCCGGGTGAAGCGGATATCTCTTGTCATTTAGATAAAATTCCATCTCCCCATCAAATACTGCAAATATTTCTATTGATCTGTGCCAGTGTTTCTGGCGGATATATCCTCCTTGACTTCCCTCAAATATGAACATTTTAAATGGGAGATCATCGTTGGGCACAATGATCTCATGTGAATATTCCATACCCTTTTACTCCATATCATCATTTATTCATTTCAATTCTCAGAGTCCACCATTCAGCCATGCAGTCGCTCCGATATGCTGAACCGCCTCTGCGCCATAACGGTTTCCCTCTTTCGCGCATCTTTTCACACCGTTTCCATCCAACAGTGCATTCAGGAATCCCGCCGCAAAGCTGTCTCCGGCTCCAGTTGTATCAATACAATTTACATTCTCTTCCGCAGCTATCCAACACTTTTCCACATCTGTCCGAATGTAGCATCCCCGCTTTCCACATTTTATGATCACATTTCCCACACCTGTGGATTTTATGCATTCTGCTGCTTCTTCGACTGATTCCGTTTCCGTCAGAAGCATCGCCTCTTCATCATTTGGAAACAGATAATCAATATACGAAAAAGCTTCCGCCATATCTTCCAGCGTCTCGCCCTTTTTACGCTTTGTCATATCCGCACAGACAATTTTCCCCTGCATTTTTGCCTGTGAGAATATTTGCACTAATTTATCCGGACCAATCTTCGGAAATACAAATATGCTTGCAAAGCATACGATCTTTGCACTCTCAGGAAATGGCATCTGGATATGTTCTACTTTCAGGCTTCGAAGTGTACCATGCGGATTCGTCAAGAAACTTCTTGTTCCATCTTGCTCCACAAGAACAATATTCATACCTGTCTTTTCATCTTTTTTGATGCACGCATCCCGTACCATGATCCCTGCATCATCGCAATGAGCCTGTATGAATTTCCCTGCATCATCCTGACCTATCACTGTTTCCAACTGAACTCTCCGCCCTTTTTTGGCAAGTATAGTGGCTTCATTTAATGCATCTGCCCCTGTCGTCATATGTATATCTTCTGTCGAATACGATCCCGTTTCAAATACTTTCACGTTTACAGGATATGCCAGAACATCAATAATTGCTGCTCCTATAATTACTATTTCCGGATTTTGCATACTGCTCTCCTCTTAATTTAATTTTATTTTATATTTTTAAGTATACATAACTGGATTATTTTCTTCAAGATTATTATATCCATCTGTCGAACTTTCGCTGATCGTTTCTTTCTTAAGCCCAACAAGTTCTCTTGTATACTTTGGTATAATCGAGTAGGAGGGAAAATTAAATAAATTTTCCCGACCTCTCACACCACCGTG
>CAVBHX010000020.1:0-48934 GCA_963595255.1 bacterium | reverse complement strand
GTGACCGGACTTGCACCGGCTAGTGTGGTCCAGCTTCGCTGGACACACGGCGATAAAAAAACTGCGATAATAGCTTTTACTCTATTATCACAGTTTTTCTCATTCATTTCTATACTTAAAACTCACCATTGGCAACTCTCTTGCATACTTTGGTATACCAAACCCAAACGCTTAGCGATTACAAATAAACTAACAATTAAGCTGCTGCTTTCTTATCATCTGGTTTTTCAATCAGTTTCTTTACTCCCTGAATTGCAACCAACACACCAAGAATCAGAAGCAGTACAGCAAAGATCAGCTGTAATGTATTTCCGAAGTCCAGACCTGTTGTCATGAATGCTTTTGTCAGTTTTACGATTGTCATACCAAGTGCTGTAAATGTAACTGCCATCATGAATACCATTGGAATCCAGAGCATACATCCCTGACGTTTTGTCTTCTTAAGGAATACTGCGCAGGCTACCAGTGCCAGTACAGATAACAGCTGGTTGGCTGAACCGAACAGTGGCCAGATCTCTGCATATCCGACTTTTGTCAGGAAATATGCAAGTACCAGTGTAATGATTGTTGCAAAGTATTTATTTGTTACCACTTTCATGAATGGATTCAAATGATCCATATCTGTGTCGTCATCGATAAAGAATTCCTGGAACGACAGACGTCCGACTCTGGCTACAGAGTCCAGTGATGTCAGTGCAAATGCGGATACTGCCAGGTTAATCAGTGTAAATACAAGTGAATGTGGCAGACCGATAACTGACAGGAAGTTCGCAATTGCTCCAGCGAAGATCTGTGGCTGTGTTGTCAGTCCCTGTGCTGCTGCCTCTCCTTTAGCGAAAGATGCAACTGCGATCAGTGCGATAACTGCAAGCATACTTTCCATCAACATTGCTCCGAATGATACAGGAAGCATGTTTTTCTCGTTTTTGATCTGTTTGGAAGCAGTACCGGAAGATACCAGTGAATGGAATCCGGAAACTGCACCGCAGGCGATCGTTACGAATAAAATTGGGAACATATACTGTCCGTCTACATTAAAGCTTGTGAATGTCTGAAGGTTGCATGATGGGTTTGCTACAAATACACCTACAACTGCACCTACGATCATGAAGATCAGAAGATAACTGTTCAGGTAATCACGAGGCTGAAGCAGTGCCCATACAGGAGCAACACTTGCGATCATAATATATACGAAGATGATGATGTGCCATGCGTCAAGTCCTACATACATTGGGAAATTCATTCCCAGCGCGATTGCTGCTACTAATAATACAATTGCAACTGCTGTATTGATCCATTTATTGAACTTTGTATATTTTAAGAACATTCCAAGTCCAACAGCTTCTAATATGAATAACATAGAAGTCGTTGCAACTGCACCATTAGCTGCTACTTTTGTAACCTTTCCGGCTTCACTTACAGAAAATCCGTTAAATGTTCCGGCTACAACGTCTGCGAATGCTGCAACTACAAGGATGCAGAACAGCCAGCAGAATAACAGGAATAACTTCTTACCTAATTTTCCGATATATTCTTCGATGATATATCCAATTGTACGGCCTTTGTTCTTAACAGATGCATACATAGATGCAAAATCCTGAACGGCTCCAAAGAATACACCACCGATTAAGATCCATAAAAGTACCGGAAGCCATCCGAAGATTGCTGCCTGGATTGGTCCGTTGATCGGGCCTGCACCTGCGATTGATGCAAACTGATGACCAAATACAACGTTCGTATCGGCTGGTACATAGTCAACTCCGTCTTCCATCTCATATGCAGGAGTCTTGGCGTTCGGGTCAATGCCCCATTTGTTCTGGAGATAACGGCCATACAGGAGATATGCTCCCCCGAGAACAACGATGGCGATTATCATCATTAATATTCCACTCATAAAACTATCCTCTTCTTTCTCTTTAGCATTTTAGCTTTTAAAAAATATATAAAAAAACGCCTTCGCTATCCTTTCGGATAACAAAGGCGGAATATTCTTCCGTGGTACCACTTTGTATTACTGCAACTATCACTAACTGCAACCACTCATCACTGTCATATATAAACAGTCTCTTCTATAACGTGAAGACTACGTCCCTGCTTACTTTATACATTATGTTCGACTTATATATTTCGGTGGGATGCTCCCAGGTGATATCACAAAATTCCTTTTGTCACTTCACACCAACCAGTGACTCTCTGAAATCCGGCCCACATTTGTGACGTGTCCCTTTCACTGCATTTCTTATTTACTTTACTGTATTTAATGTTTTACTCTTTTTTGCATAAAAGTGCAAGAGTCTGTTTGAACATAATTCATAATTATATCTTAGTTTTTTTGTGCACATTGCTTAATCGCATATAAAAAAGTTCTATAAAAAGCTCTTAACAACTTATGACTAAGCAAATTCTACCGCATGTTTTCTCTTCCAGATTGGGAATAAATTCCGCTGACACACATAATTCTCCCTCTCTTTGATCGCAACCGCATGAAAAAATGTCTTCCACATCTCTGTATATTCATCTTCATAAAGTTCTGTTTTACGAAGTGATTCAAATTCATCATCCGTCAGATAACGCAGGTAGTTTGTTCCATCTTTCGGATGTACGCATGCAGTTTTCCGGTTATCATCTATGATCATCCAATGTTCTGATGGCATCCGGTCCGCAAAATGTCTGCCAACCAGCATGATCACATCACTTTTAGATTCCAGATGACTGACATAGACCTTTCCATCCAGCGACTGGAATCGTGCAAATTCATTAAAATGGTGACTTTCATTACCGACTTGCCGCCGAAGTTCCAATATGCGCATTACATGAGGGTTTGAATACTGTTCCAACACTTTACTTCCCACCGCGAATCCGACACGCAGGAAATTATAGATTGCCTGTAATGCGTCTTCCTCTGCTGAAAGTGTTGCATAATATACATCCAGATATGCTTCATCGGAAATATCCCTGCGAACGGAACGAATTACTTTTTCTGCTTTCACATTATCCCCGTCTACATGGACATATTCATCAAACATTGTCTGCTGTAATATCGGTTCTTTCTTTAATTGTATCTGATCATGGCCGATCCGGAGTGCCGCTGACCAGGCATCATAGATACAGGTCATAATATCCTCCAGACGGTCCTTGCAAGTATATATCTTCATAATTTTCTACCCAATCCCAAAGTCTGCCAATGACAACTGCACATAAGATTCATTGGCATGTTCTATATTCCATACATCTTTCTTATCTACACTGACCAACTGTCTTGTAATATACGACGCTTCAATCGGTGTATGATACATCTGTTTTCCCCCACAGGTAATAAAATAATGCGCCCGCTTAAGTACCACACCCATCTTCTTTAAACTTGTAAAATCCAGTCTTCCATACCGTCTTGCATGTGTGATCCGACTGGCGGATTTGGGTCCGATTCCCGGTACCCGAAGCAGTCTTGCATAGCTTGCAGTCTCTACTTCCACGGGAAATTGTTCGAGATGGCGCAATGCCCAGTCACACTTTGGATCGATCAGCTCATTGAAATCCGGCTTTTCTTCCGACAATAATTCACCTGCCTGGAATCCATAAAATCTAAGCAGCCAATCTGCCTGATAGAGCCGGTGTTCACGCAAAAGCGGTGTCGGCGTTCCAAGCCCCGGAAGCGCAGCATCCTCATTCAGCGGAATATATGCTGAGTAAAACACTCGTTTCAGATCAAACCCCTGATACAACTGCTGGGTCGTCTGCAATAATGTATAGTCACTTTCACCCGTCGCACCGATGATCATCTGCGTACTCTGCCCGGCAGGCGCAAAATGACGCTTTAAATTGGACATATCATGGGGTGCCAGCTGATATGCATTGTCCCATGTCAGAAGCCCATCCAATGTCCCCTTTTCTTTTTGAGAGGACAAACTTCCATTCTGTCCAGCTGCCAGCCTGTCCAGCTTCTTTTTTTCTTCCAGACTTTCCTGATAATTCCTTTTTGATATTTCCGAAAAAATGCCGTTATTTAGCAGTTGATTTCCCCGGCTTCTTTCCATATATGCCGTCTTTCCAATGGCCACCCGGTGTGCGGCAATTGTATTCTGAACCTTTCCCATAGGATTCAGGATTGTCTTCATCGTCTTATTCGGTGCAAGAGTCCGAAGTCCCTCTTCCGTCGGAAGTTCCAGATTGACACTGATACGATCGGCCAGATATCCTGCCGCAGCAAGAAGTTCATCCGAAGCTCCTAGAATCGTCTTCACATGGATATAACCGTTAAAATGATATTTTGTGCGAAGCAGCAGTAAAGTCTCACACATCTTTTCCATCGTGTATGTCGGATTTTTCAAAACTCCGGAGCTTAAGAAAAGACCTTCTATATAGTTACGCTTGTAAAACTCAATCGTCAGTTCACAGATCTCTTCGGGTGTAAATGTTGCCCGTTTCACATCGTTGCTTGCACGATTAATGCAATATTTACAATCATAGGCACAATGATTTGTCATCAGGATTTTTAACAGGGAAATACATCTTCCGTCCGCCGCAAAACTGTGACAGATGCCGCATGCCTCTGCATTGCCGAGTTCTCCTTTCTTTCCCCGGCGGCTTGAACCGCTTGACGTACATGCTACATCATATTTTGCCGCATCGGCGAGAATCTGTAATTTCTCCTGGGTTGTATAATTGCTGTTTTTGATTTCTATATTCATAATTTTATTATACAAACAAACGTTCTTGTTTTCAAGTCTTTTTCGAACATTTGTTCACTTACGTATAAAATAAAAACTGTGACAATAGCCAAGACTGTACCAAGACTCCTCACTATTTTCACAGTTCTTCTTTATTTTTATTCGTAATAAATCTGCTGATCGCCTTCAATGCAGTTTTTCATGGAATCCTCTATCCACGCCACAGCACCCTCAACATCTTTATCTCTGACATAGGTCCACATTTTATAATTACTCTTATACAACGTCTCTACACCATATAATGTACAATAACGTTCCCACATGGCAAATATCGGCGTCTTAAATGACTGTACGATCAACGGAACCAATGCATTTCCGGACATCAGCGCAAATTCATGCTGGAATTCAAACGCCGCCTGTATGGCTTCCGATGTCTTCTCCGCCTCTTGTATCTCACATACTTTCTGATGCAACAGTTCTGTCTCTTCCTCACTGATCGTCGGCAGACAAAGCCTTACGACCAGTGTATCCAGCGCAATTCTTACTTCAAAAATCGATCGGATTTCTTCATTGCGGAGGCTTCCTCCATTATATTTCATAATGGACAGCAGTGTCTCAATTGTTCCAGTTCTCCGGTAATCTGCCACATATGTCCCGCTTCGCGGTTTCACGATCAGGAATCCCATTCTCTGAAGATCTGCGATACCACCATTTACTACTGCCCGGCTGACCTGCATTTCTTCTGCCAGCTGCCGTTCCGGCGGTAATTTTTCACCTATCTTCAATTTTCCTGATAAGATCATATGCTGCACCTGCTCCACAAAGAGTTCCCTAAGTGACGGTGAACTGATTTTCTGAAATTCCATCTGCTGTCCTCTTCTTTCCGACCAGCTTAGATTCTGCTTAAGTTCTTCTTAAATTCTACTCGGCTCTTGCCATTGCAATCTGATAATCTTTCTGATCTGTAAATATCTCGTTCTTATACGGATTCTTTTTCTGTTCTTTCGCCCGTTTGATAATAAATGCAAGACAAAGCACATTTGCAGCCAGTGCAATGATCGCTACCACTCCCTGCATCGTCGGATTCGCTGCCGTCGGACGTACTGCACTGTCCATCACTCCATCCGCATACAATACCGGGATCACAGAGAATCTGCTCGCATCCTGGAATAACGGGAATACCTGCGCAAACATACACCAAAGTGCAAGTGTATTGGCACGATTCTGGATCCATCCACCCTTATTCCAAAGTGCATTGGCAAATGTCGGCGCAAGCAGAAGTGCAAGTCCGCAATACCATGTATGTGTTGTCAGGTTATTATATGTATACTCAAAATTCCAGAGATCATACGCAATGATAAAGCACCATGTCATATCCGGCCAGAGCATATCCTTCTTATCTTTAGAAGAATAAATTCCCCACCAGCCTGTCATACAGAAAATATTCAAAATGCCGGCAATACCATTGACCCAGTTCCACCAGCCGCCATACAGCCATACATTTTCAGAAGATAACCACCAGCGGTCTCCATACTCGGCAAGTGCCATCGCTCCACGCACACCCGACTCAAAATCACTGACAACTGCGATCAGAATATTGATCGCTACGATTACAAACGGGAATACCTTGAACCAGTCTTTTTTTCCGATACCCCATTTGTATTTTAACATCATAAAGCCAATACATCCAGCCGTTGCCGCATACAATTTGGCATAATGGAACCAACTCGTCATATGTACATAAGTCGGATTATTCAATGCCCAGTCCATCCCTGCTGCCGCACACACATAAATGGCGATAAAGTACACCGTCAACGCTGCCGGAAGAACAAGGAAACAGATAATCCCTCCCGTCTTACTCCTTCTTGCAAATTCATTCGCAAGCACAAGTCCTGTAAATACTAATAACCAACCCAACAGCTGCCATCCCGCACCGTCTCCATAAATTTGAAACAACATAACTCATTTCCCCCTTTTCTTTTCTTCACTCAACAGGCTTCTATTTCTTTAATATTAAATTCGTTACCCGTAAGCAAATATGTATGTTCGCTGGAACAGAACGGGCAGATCCGCCCGTGTTCCACGGTACCATAAGTTTTCTGACAATCCTCACAATACGTGACTGCCGGTATCTCCAATGTGATCAGCTCTGCATCTTTTATAATCTCATGCTTTCCGGCTGCCCATTTCCAGCAGTTTTTCAGATAAGAATCTACAACACCTGAGACTTCACCAATCTCCAGCGTTACACTTGCGATCTCACTGAGCTGATTCTCTTTTGCAATACTCTCCAGACTGTCAATGATATGAAATACGATTCCAAGTTCATGCATAACCGTCTACTTCTCTTTCCTGCCAAATTTGATCTTAATGGCACGTTTTGCCGCATATGGTAATATCGCCTTCATCTTGTCTTCCGACTTCACCATCCTGCTGCAGTCCGGATTCTCCCGGAACAGATGAATCGCATCAAACTCACATTTCGTTGTACAGACACCACAGCCGATACATTTATTCTCATCCACAACCGAAGCCCCACAGCCAAGACATCTCGCCGTCTCTGCTTTCACCTGTTCTTCAGTAAATGTCAGATGTGCATCCCTGAACGAATGCTTCGCATCCATTGTCTTATCCATTCCCGGAACCTGTCTGGCACCATTATCATATTCGGAAATGTCCAGATTCTCTTTATCAAGTTCTACGAATTTGCGGCGGTTTCTGCCGATCGTAAGACTGCTGTCCGGCTGTACGAAACGATGAATCGACACAGCACCTTCTTTTCCGGCTGCAATTGCATCGATTGCAAATTTTGGTCCGGTGTATACATCACCGCCGACGAAAATATCCGGTTCTGCAGTCTGATATGTAAGTGAATCCGCTACTGCTCCATTGCCACGTCCCAGTTCTACCTTCGAATCCTTCAGAAGATTTCCCCATGAAATGCTCTGTCCAACGCTGAAATATACATGTTCACACGGAACTTCTCTTATATCTTCTTCATCATAAATCGGTGCAAAGCGTCCATTCTCATCAAATACGGATACACATTTTTTCAAAATAATTCCGGCTACTTTTCCGTCTTTTACAAGGACTTCTTTTGGACCCCATCCACAATGGATCTGAATGTCTTCTTCCTCAGCCTCTTCAATCTCATCTACCGATGCAGGCATCTTCTCACGGCTTTCCAGACAGTACATCTGAACAGAATCCGCTCCGCATCGTGTACTGGTTCTTGCCACGTCAATTGCAACATTTCCGCCTCCGATGACAACTACATTCCCCGAGATCTGGTACTTTTCGTCTTCACTGACCTTCTTAAGCAGTTCTACTGCCGGCATCGTTCCTTCTGCTTCCTCTCCCGGGATTCCCGGTAATCTTTCGCCCTGACAGCCGATTGCAATATAAAATGCTTTATATCCTTCTTTACGAAGTTCCTCTAATGTAATGTCTTTGCCGACTTCCACGCCACACCGGATCTCTACTCCCATCTGTCTCATGACGTCGATCTCTGCATCAATGACATCTTTCTCCAGTTTAAAAGAAGGAATTCCATACCGCAGCATTCCACCCGGTTTCTGGTTCTTCTCAAAGACTACCGGTTTGTATCCTTTTTCTGCCAGATAGAATGCACAGCTCAGTCCCGCAGGTCCGGCTCCGATGATCGCTATCTTTTCTTCAAATAATCTTCCTGTTGTCGGCGGAATGATCGGCGGGATATATCTTGTCTTTGCATGCAGATCCTGCTCTGCAATGAATTTCTTCACTTCATCGATCGCAACTGCCTGGTCGATCGTGCCTCTTGTACAGGCCTGTTCACAACGTCTGTTACAGATTCTGCCGCAGACTGCAGGGAATGGATTTTCCTTTTTGATCAGAGCAAGTGCCTCCCTGTATTTCCCCTGCGCTGCCTTTTTCAGATATCCCTGAACGGCAATATGTGCCGGACAGGCCGTCTTACACGGTGCGGTACCGGTGTCATAACAATTGATCCGGTTCTGATCACGATAGTCCTCTGTCCATTTCTCCGGTCCCCACTTTGCTGCATCCGGAAGTTCATGCTTCGGATACTCGACCGGTCCGTCTTTGGTACATAATTTCTGTCCCAGCTTCACCGCACCTGCCGGACAGTATTCCACACAACGTCCACATGCCACACAATCCTGCGGCTCTACTCTCGCAACATATGCAGACCGTGACATATTCGGCGTATTAAAAAGCTGCGAAGTGCGAAGCGCATAACAGACATTGACATTACAGTTACAGATTGCAAATATCTTATTCTCGCCATCAATATTCGTGATCTGATGGACAAATCCGTTATCTTCCGCACGTTTCAGAATCTCCAGCACCTCATCATAGGTAACATATCTTCCGCCTTTCTGCGTCTCCACAACATAATCCGCCATATCTCCGACTGCGATACACCAGTCCGCCGGATCATCTGCACAGCCTTCTCCGTAAGTTTTTCTGGAAAGTCTGCAGGAACATGGACTTGCCGCATATTTGCCATCATATTTCTTCAGCCAGTGCGAGATATGCTCGATATCCACCGACTGATTCTCCATCTCGATCGCCTTTTCCACAGGGATGACGTGCATTCCGATCCCGGCTCCTCCCGGCGGTACCATCGGTGTTACCTTTTCAAGTGGAAGTCTGGACATCCGTTCGAAGAAACGTCCAAGCTCCGGATGTTCTTTCAGTCTCTCCTCATTCATGTTCAAGAATTCTGCACTTCCCGGTACATACATCGGAAGCACATACTGTTTCTCATGCTTTGGATTCTCCCAGTTATATTCCAGTATTCCGATCATGCTCATCTCATCCAATAATTCCTGAAGCCTTGTTTCATCCTTTCCGGTTGCCTTTAGCAGCTGTGGAAATGTCATCGGTTTGCGCACTTTCATCTTCAGTGCCACTTCCGCCATCTCGTCTGTTACAACTCCCACCAGTCCCCAGTACTCCGGATCTTCTGTTGTTACCTTGTGTCCAATTCTGTCTGTAATCTTCTGTCCTAATTTTAAAATAAGTTCTCTTTCCTCGGCCATAATTACACTCCTTCTTCAGACATTATTTCTGCCAGTTTTCTACTTCTTCCAAAAGCCAGCTGCACCATTCTTCCATTCCTTCCCCGGTTTTCGCACAGATTGGTATAATGGCTGCATTTGGATTACGCATCAGAATATTTTCCTTACATTTTTCCATATCAAAGTCAAAATATGGCAGTACATCGATCTTATTGATCAGAACCACATCACAAATGAAAAACATTAATGGATACTTTAACGGCTTGTCGTCTCCTTCCGGCACACTTAAGATCATTGCATTCTTCACTGCACCGGTGTCAAATTCTGCAGGACAGACCAGATTACCTACATTTTCCAGAACTGCCAGGTCAAGGTCTCCGGTTCCGATTCCTTCCAGTCCCTGTGCCGTCATATCTGCGTCCAGATGACACATGCCGCCCGTATGTAACTGGATTGCTTTCACTCCCAGTTCCGAGATTGTCTTCGCATCCACGTCCGAATCAATATCCGCTTCCATCACTCCGATCCGGATCTTATCTTTCAAAGTTTCAATTGTTCTTGTCAAAGTTGTTGTCTTACCAGATCCCGGTGACGACATCAGATTCAAAAGAAATACCTTCTTTTCTTTTAATTCCTTTCTGACTTCATCCGCTCTCTTATCATTGTCCGCAAATACACTCTGCTTGATTTCCAATGTTCTGAATTTTCCCATCTCACGCACTCCTTTATTGGTTGTTCCAGATTCTGTTATTTTTTTATCATTATATTATTTTGCATAAATGTTGTCAATTATTATCCCGTTTTTTATACATTTATTACTATGTGTATCCCCATTTTTCAAAAGTTCCACCTGCTGCTCATTATTGGAATCTGGTATAACCAATTCCAATTTTATTATTCAGATTATGCTTGACGCTCTAATTTTATTGTGATATTTTTAACTTAAGTTTAAGATCTAAAGGAGGAATTCATATGGCATGTTTTATAGCTCCGGCTGCAGAAGCAGTGATCGTCTCAGCCGTCAGACACACACATGAAAAACACGAAAAAAATCATTCTGACCAGATACAGGAATCTTCTCACCAGACAACCGCCTGTTCTGCTCAAACCCGTGGACTTCCGTTTTCCACCTACCTAATGTCCAGGCTTCATATTCTCAGTACACTGTTATGGGGCGGAAGCTTTTTGCTTTTGATCGAACACATCTGGCACGGGGAAATCGTTCCATGGTTTCCGTTCTTCACTGCTGTCCAGACTCCGGGCGGTCTCGTGCCAATGCTGTATGAGATCGCAACTGTCGGCATCACAATGGCCATCGTGGTAACAGCAGCCTGGCTGATCGGCACCGCCGTCTGTTACCAGCAGGATAAAAAACGCGGTTTCCTGTCTGCAACTGTAAGGGAGGTATAAGAGATGTGCCTGATTCTTACATGCATTGCCGCAGTCATTACAACTGTGTTATATTTTCGATATCCTAAGATTTCCGCAAGATTCTCACTGGAACATCTTGCTCTGATGTATTGGGGAGCGGCTCTGATGTGGAGCGTAGACGGGGTCTTCCGTTTGATGGAAGAGGAACATTTTTTGGAATTAACGGTCAATGATACCCTTCTTGGAATATTGGTTGTGATCTGTGGTCTGGGATTTGCGGGCGTACAGACGATGATACATAAAAAACGTTATTCTTAATGTATACTTTGGTATTGCAAAGCCGGGCAGGTCGTCTCTGACCTGCCCGGCTTATATTATCATGTATTCGCAAGGAACTGCCACCGGCAGCTCCCGTAGATAAATTCCTTATATTTATTCTTCCTCAACATTTGAAGAAACGTATGCCTTCATCTCATCATCCAGATGTACTTTTATCTTTGCGTCACTTTTTATCCAGCCACGCACGGTTCCGGCAAGCTTTCCGTTCATGGAAGTCTTTCCCTGAATCTTCGTCAACACAATCGGGTCAGCATCTTCCTTTAACGGAACTTCCACACTTGCATGTTTTCCGATCATTCCCACATTTACTGTCTGATCATGGTTCATCTGCACCTTCACGTCTTTCAGTTCCAATGGAGTTGTATTCTCTATGGTAAGGGATGGCTTTCCTTTCGTCTGTGCGTCCACATACTGGCGGTTATTATAAATCGATAAACCACCGATCAAGACGATGACGATTACAAATGCCACTGCACTTTTGATACCTTTTTTCATAATATATAGAATCCTTTCCGTTATTATCACTATTGTATTTTTGCCTTATCAAGGATAACACTATTATGAAAATTTGCATATCTTCAGTTTTCACAAAATTTTTATCAAAAATCAGTTTCTGTCATGCATGATTTTATCTCTATGCTTTTTTTGAATTATAATCCCTCCCGGTACACGCTGTTGATCGTTGCCTGTGCATGTTCCAGTTCTTTCTTCTGCATGATTGCATTACGATCACTTAAGATTGCCAGCATTTCATCCACCACATCTTCCACTCGTGGATTCGATATCCGGTAAAGATAGCCCAGCATTCTTGTAGCCGTATAGTCCGTATTCATATATTTATAGGCAATCTCTCTGCAGAGATCATCTGGATAGCCCTTTTCTTTTAATGCGTGATATAGTTCATCTGTTCTTGATTCTGACATATGTTTTCCTCTTTATTACTTATAAATGCTTTTCATATAATTCTTTTCATAATACTTTTCTTATAATGTCTTATCATGAATGCAATAATTCCCGCTTCGACTTCATTCTTGATCTCAGCATAATTATGTATCTCATGGCGATATCCGGAATAGAGCTTTGTCGTTACCTTATGTCCGGTCTGTACCAGCCAGTTACTTACCTGATATACACCAACTCCGTATTCACCTACCGGATTCTGATCTCCTGCAATATTATAGATTGGAAGATCCGCCGGCACTTTTTCGGCCCACTCTGTTCCTTCAATCTGTAACATCATCTGAATGAAATCATATACCGAACGGTTGCTCGTCGGTCTGGTAAATGCATCAAACGGATCGTCTGCCCCGCGGAAGATTCCCGTTGTTCCGCAGATCGTTGCCCCGGTCAGCTCATCACCGTATTTTGCGATGAAATCTCTAGTGATAAATGATCCCATGCTATGTCCGAATAAGAAATACGGCAGATCCGGATATTTTTCACATACGATTTCCTTTAATGTATGCTCGTCTTCCATCATCGTGTGCGGTCCTTTTAGATATTATAAAAGAGCAGCGAATTACTGCTCTTTTATTAAAATTATTTTATTTATTTTTTCTAAGGTAACAGCTCCATACAGATTTCGCCCATACTTCAATCACATCATGGTATACAAAAGCACCAACTCTTTTTATTACCGAATCCATATCTGATATTTTAATGGCATTATAAGCAGTATCTTTATCTACATTATATAATTCCATTATTGAATCGGACAAATCTTCATAGAATAAAGTAATATCTTTTTTACTCATAATGCTCATCCTCCTTTTCTAACCGTATTATATCATAGCCCTTATATTTTATGCAACTTCTGAGAAATTCCTCATTATGAATTGATATTTGATAAGATTTCGTTTTTTTTATTATTTTCTTTCCATTTACATATTTAAAATATGAATTCATTAATGGATTAATATTTTTGAGGAAATCTTCTGTTAAAACATAATTATTCCGCTTTAATACTGTATTAACATTTCTCATTTTCCCATCTGCCGTCAGTCCTATTACAATATCATATCTTCTATCTATATTATGATCATACTCTGGATACCTTTTTAGAATTTTATCATGCCACCTATTGGTACATATAAACCTTCTCCACTCGTCAGAAGCACCATAAAATTCTTTAATAGATAACTCTTCTAACTTACATTTCTTCAATTTAAATCTCATAACTACCGGAATTGCCGGGTTATCTTTGATCATACTTTCTTGATTATACCTCAACTTTGCGGTATTCTCAGCCAGTGCATAACTGTCCGTCAAATAAAATCCTTTGGCAAAATCCGCCTTATCCCCAAGTTTGTTAAAATCAATACCCGTATCACGGATGCTTTCAGCACGATCCATTAATGTTCCATGAAAAAGTGTTTTGGATAACTTTTCTTTAAGCGTTGTTTTCATCTTATATCCCATACCGTAAATTATTTAATATCATTATCATTTATTTAGTATACGATAAAGCATATAACAATACAATTAATTTATATTATTTTAATAATTAATTTTTCACATATCTAAAATTATGAGAACTATTAACAGAAACATCTTTCTTCGTAATATAACTCAATTATAATACACTTCAAAAATCCTCTGATATTCCTCTTCCACCTCATCAAATGCCCTGACCTTATACTCCAGATCAATGTGCAATTCCGGCGCTTCACTCTCCTGCTTCTCTCCCAGAAGAACCGTCAGATCATACCACAACATTGCCTTATCGATCTCATTTAACTGCATCTTCTCTTCAGGTGTCAGATCCGAACCGAGGAACTTTTCATAGATCATGGCAAGCATACGAGCTTCCCGCTCATTATATTCCGGCAATTCCTTCTTAAACGGTGACGGAACGTCCGACATATAGCACTCACTTGCATCATGTAGCAAACAGGCAAGCACCATACGATCCGACAGACCTTTTGCTTCTGCTTCTTTCGCACAACAGATGCAATGCTCTCCAACCGACCAGAATGTCTTTACATGACCATTCCCCCTGCAGATCAGTGACAACGCATGTGCAATATCCGCTATGTCAAATAACTCTGGGTCCGGTTCTGTTGGTTTAAAATGCTTTCCTGTGTAGGTCGTAATGTATTCGCTCATTCGATTCCCGCTTTCTCTATCTAAATGTTCTTCTCTTTCTTTTTCTTATATTCTCAATTATACTATAAGAAAAAACGTAAAGGAGTCTTTTTTATGAATTTATTATCAATTTTTCAACACCGTCACAGCATTCGTAAATACACCGGTACCCCGATCGATGATACTGCACTGACACAGATCATCCAGGCCGGACTTCTGTCTGCCTCCGGCCGTTCGATCCGCCCTTGGGAATTTATCGTTGTCAAAGATAAAGACATGCTCCGTCATCTGTCCGAATGCCGTACTGGTGCTGCTAAAATGTTAGCCGGCGCAGATGCCGCTATCGTCGTTATCGCGAATCCCGATGCTACAGACGTATGGATCGAAGACTGTTCCATCACCATGGCATACATGCACTTAATGGCAAGCAGCCTCGGTATAGGAAGCTGCTGGATCCAGGGACGCCTCCGCACCGCCTCCGATTCCGTCACTACAGAAGATTATGTACGGGAATGCCTGCATTTCCCGGAAGGATATAAGCTTGAAGCGATTCTGTCGCTTGGTATGCCGGCTGAAGAAAAAGCGTCTACTGAGCTTTCAGATCTTCCTGTTGAAAAGGTACATTATGAAACATTTTAATTATTAAATGCTTCTATCTGTCTTTCTATTCTTTCATATACTCCTCCAGAATCTCCGCTGCCTTTCTGCATGCTTTTACACATGGTCTGCTCTGATAATACGCTTCCGTTCTGACCGCCGGCTCTTCTAAATCTTCTCCTTTTTCCAGTCCAAGAAGTTCCCGGCAAATCAGACTCCCTTCCGATTCTTCAAAGGAAGCACAAAGCTTCTGCACAAGCGCATAAAGTTTCTTTTTCCCCTCTGCGTCTTTTGGATCGTCGTAACCGTACAAATCACCAATTACCATGACCATCCCCGTCACAGCTCCGCATACCTCACGAAGCTTCCCGAATCCCGCTCCAAACGGGCTCGCCTTCTTTGCTGCTTCTTCTACTGTTATTCCCAGTTCTTCCGCAAACGCTACGTAGACCGACTGGCTGCAGTTGTAGCCTGTGCGGAAGAGGGATTCTGCTTTGTCTGCTTTGTTCAAAAGTAACATCTCATTCCAATTTTTTCTTCTTGTCGCACGAATCAGTTCCTGTCTGATCTCTTCATTCGGTACAAACGCCATTCTGGTAACACTAGAATATCCCAAGTAACCCATATGAATCAGATACGTCAGAAAAATCCTTTTTATATTCTTCACAAAGTCCTTTTACTTCTTCCTCTGTGAATCCAATATACGAAGCCAACGGGCCTGCATTCAACATCGAATATTCGCGGAAATTATTAAGCGCTGATTGTGTTCTTTCTTTTTTTATCGGTAAAATCCCAGTAAGATATGCAAGCTGAATATATTTTGTAGGTTCTGTTCCTTTGAACATACCTCTCAGGAAACGGATATATTCATCCTGTACTTTTTTATTCGCCGATTCATCCCTGATAAGCACATCCCATTCATCAATAATGATAATAAATTTCTGTCCGGTCTTATCCTTAACTCGCGAAAGCCCATCCGGCAAAGATCTTACGTCCGATGACAAAATGTCCGGATAAATTTCCCTCAATTCAGCCAATACCGTCCTGGTAATATACGCTACAACATTGTCCGTTTCCTCACAGTTGGTCAGAAACCATTGTACATCTATATGGATCACATCATATTTATTAAGATGCTTCTTAAAATCTTCTGTTTTTCCTATCTCAAGACCAGAAAACATCTCTTCCGAATCCGCACCTTTACTGTAATATGCTGCAAGCATATTCGCCGCATATGATTTTCCAAACCGCCGCGGACGACTGTTGCAAATATATCCGTCTGTTGAGTCCAGTACGTCATTCATACAGGCAATTAAACCAGTTTTATCTATATAAATTTTAGAATTCAGTGCGACCTGAAAAGCACTATTATCCGGATTCACAAATCTTCCCATATATTACACCTTCTAATCTACTTCTATACTGATTATGATACCATGAAACATCAACGTCCTCAACTTCTATTATAAGCCACTTTTCGCACTAAACATCCATCTGACACCCTTAGCCAGTCTCTTCCCCGCATCAGCAAAATGTCCTCCTGCATTCCACTCTAAAACCACAGATTCCACCATCGGATCTTCCTCTAATCGCTCTTCCTGCGCCCTGGTTCTGTCGCCGACTGCTGCCATTACTTTATTTCTCGTCTTCTCCTCTTTGCCGCCAAGACTCAGATATACACTACATTTATTTCGAAGCACATGCTCTCTCATATAATGATCCCACTCTGGAAACCATAATGAACCCGAACAACATATAATTCCAGAAAACACATCACTTTCATAAGCTGTACACAGAGCAAATAATCCGGCAAGTGAATAGCCCATCAGCCAATGCTCCCTGTCTTTCGCACCAAAAGTCCGGTCAATATATGGTACACATTCCTCTGTCAGCCATTTCAATGTCTTCGCACCTTGTCCGGCAAAAGCTTCTTTTCCGAATACCGCCGATGCTTTCCAAGGCGAAAAATCCCGATTCCAGTCTTCCACCTGAAATGCTACGAGCAGGAAATTTTGCTCCGGTACACATTCCAGCAAAGACTCCCACAGATGTTCCACTTCATTCGGCTGATGTGGATACATGCCCCAGAAAATGACCGGGCCGCCAGTTCCGTTCTGAGCGAGGTGTAGTTGGATTCCGTTTATTGACAGCTCTTGAGTAATTATTGATTTTTCATTCTGCATCCTACCGTCTCTCCCGATACAACTTCGCCGGTCTATGCCCGGCATCCCCTGTCATCTCCCCAGTATCTTCCACGAGGTCAGCTACTTTCCTTCTGAATGCCGGAACCAAAAGCTTCGTATCCAGCACCGTCTCATGTATCTGCTGCAATTCTCTCAATGTGAACTTCTCTGGTAAAAGGCGGAACGCTATACGCGTTTCTGTAATCCACTTGCGAAGCTGTACGATTGCATCCGCAAGAATCAGTTCGTGATCAAATGCAAGGTCATCGCTTTCTATCGTTTTGAATTTTTTCTTTACATCCCACTTCGAAGTCGTCTCTTCTAATCTTGCGTGAAGTTTCTCATTCCCATGTGTCAGACACAGATTCCATACACCGTCTTCTTCCTGAAATGTCACATCGAACCACTTTGCATCTGAAGCATCATCTCCTGCTTGGATCATTTCTTGTCCCGCATTGACAAGTGCCATGAATCCATTGCTGATCACCCATCTTCTCGGATCGCGGTCTGGATTACTGTAGGTACCGAACTGTTCCAGGAAATTGCAACTGCAGTTTGTCTCTTCTTTTAATTCACGTTCTGCAGCTTCACCGATGGTTTCCTTCGGGCCGACAAATCCACCTGGGAGGGCGTAACATCCTTTATAAGGTGCTGCACCTCTCTGGATCAGAAGTACCTTTAGCTCTTTCTCGGCTATTTTTCTATAATTATCTTCCTCTTTGTCAAACATTCCGAAAATGACGATATCTGCTGTCACGGATGGCTTTGGATATTTTGAATCATCGTAAGTTTTTACAAATTCTTCGTTGGCCTTTTGTCCAATATTTGTGCTCTGCAATATAATTGGGAGATAAAACGACAACACCATATCTGGATTTAGCCAATCCTTTGTCAATTTTTTCTCTCATAGAGTCGCCCCATTTGAGCTTATTTGTATCATACCAGACTTTGAGGCCCTGCTTTCTCAATTCTTCGACAAATTCATCGACAAAATCTTTTTTATCTTCCCATGCATGAGAAACAAATACATCATATTCTTCTTCGCTTTCACTACTGTTCTGTTGAGGATGTACACCAGAATTTGCTAATTGCTGCTGAAGCTCATCTATACGATTTTCATAAAACACCTGCAAACGCTGACTTACTCTGTCCTGTTTCTTCTGTTCATTTTGTTGTTCTTTTTGCAGTTTCAAGTACGCATCTGAACGTTTCTTTCTCTTCTCAGCTATCTTCTTGCCAAATTCTGCACTCTCCTTACTCTTTTTTGCTATATCTGATTCACAGGAGGCAACCTGCTTTCTCTTGCTATTAAGAGCACTTTGTGAAGTATTCTTGTTAATAGATTTTTGTATCGAAACAATTTTATTCTGTAAAGACGCTATATCTTTATCTTTTGCGGCTTTCTTTTTTTCAAGGTCAGCAATTTCTTTATCCAATCCATTTACAACTCTCTGATACTGATCAACTGACATCCTTATCCCTCCAATAATTTAAACTTCTTTTTAGCTTCCTTTTCTGCTTGCACTAATTCAAACTTCTTAGGCTGTTTCTCCGCTCTTGCCTGCTTTTCGAGTTTTACAATCTCTTTTTCGAGCTTCTGTTTTTTCATTTATCTCTATCTGCTCATCAAGTGTATTTCCTTTTTCTATATTTACTCCACCGACATAAATAACGATATTCTCCCAGACGGTATCCAGATTTAACCATTTAAGATCAACCTTTTGTTCTTCCGTCAGCATCCACGCTGTCTGCATTACCTTTTCTTTCTTTGCTTTTTCTGTAATGAAAATTGACGAAGTAAAGATAAAACGGAGTTCATCTATACCTGCTAATTGTTTTTTAATTTTTAAAAAACATAAATATAAAAACACGCGCTGCAATCGATACCTTGCTTCCATCTTTAATTTCAATTAATAAGTCGTCTCTTAAAATTTTTTCTATATTATTTAATACGTTTCTATTACCTTTCATTAACAACTCATTTATTTTTTGATAACAAATATCTTTATTAATTATTATACGCTAAATATAACCCTATCCACACCTTCATTGAACATATCCACAGAGAAGATCACCCGTATCTCTCCGTTCTTCAATTTGCGGATGGCTTCGTTACGCTCCTCGGCATATTCTCCGTTTTCGCCGCTGTATACTGCTACAGATGCGATTCCTCTCTGGCAGAATTCTTTTGCCATGTCTTCTGCATGCTGTCTGGAACAGCAGAATCCGATTGCACGCGAAGAACGATATTTTCGATAATATTTGTAAATCAGGTCATATCTTCTTACATTTCCGATATAAGCCTGATTCAGCTCCTGCTCATCATAACGTCCCTTCACGATCCGAAGTCTTGAATAATCCGTTTCATCATACACGCCATAATAGTGAAATGGTACGAGCATTCCTTTGTTGATTGCTTCTTTTAATGAAATCTGATATGGCACGTTATAATCACAGATTTCGTAGATATTTTTTCCGTCCATTCTTTCCGGTGTTGCTGTTAATCCCAGTAAGAATTGCGGATGAAAATACTCTACGATTCTCCGGTATTGATCTGTAACCGCATGATGGAATTCATCAATGATCACATAGTCAAAATAATCCGCCGGAAAATATGTCTCATTCAAATATTCCGGTCTTCCGAGTGTCGCCACCGATGCGAAAATGACGGATTTACCCGTATCCTTTTCTTTTCCGTCAAAGAATCCATAATCCGCCGAGTTCCGCACATTTTTGAAAGAAACCGCCGCCTGCTTAAGAATTTCTTCCCTGTGTGCAACGAACAACACCCGTTCATATTTTGCCGAATCAAATGCAGCAAGATATGTCTTTCCGATTCCGGTGGCTGCATATACCAGTCCTTTCGTCGCCCCTTCCATGCGGCTTTCCTGTAACGCATACAACGCCTCTATCTGCGCGCCCCGCGGGCGGTACATCATTCGGACATTTTCAGCATTCTTGTCCTCATTCTCTTCTGCAGCGTCATATTTCGCCAGATCCTTAGACACCGCCGGCTTCTTCCATGCCTTGGAATACCGTTTTAATTCTTCATCATCTATAATGATCGAATGATTCAGAAACAGATCTTCAAATGTAGCATAGAACAACTAATAATTCTTTTTGTCCTGTGTATCACTGAATCTGTAATTCCATTCGATTCCTGAAGTTAACGCACTTTTGGAAATGTTCGATGATCCGATGTATATTTCATTCGAAGATTCATAATGAAATATATAAGATTTTGGATGAAATGAGCGTGCTTTTTCATTATACAGGCGCAGATCCACACGACCGCCGAGCTCGCTCTTGATCAGATATAAAGCTGACGGCTGTGTGATTCCCAGATAATTTCCCGTCAGGATACGGATCTTCACGCCACGGTCCAGCGCCCGCTTCATATCATTTAAGAGCATCCGCACACCCGATTCCATCAGAAATGAGACGATGATATCAATCTGCTTCGCTTCTGCCATACTCATTTTCAATTGATAATATAGATACCGGCTCTGGTCTCTGTCCCCGGTCATTACATTCGTAGATTCGATCTCATATGTATCTACTCTTTCCTCAAAATTAGATTGAGCCATTTCTCTTCTCCCCGCCCCGGACGTACATCTGATGTAATCCATTGTTCTTCTATCTCTAATTCATCCATGTCCTGAATCAATTTTGCAAATGTCTCTTCTGTCATATCCGTAAAATATCTGCCGTTTCGTTCACCTTCGAATGTTCCGTACTTGAAGGATGTGTAAATGATTTCGTGGGCTCGAAGAGCGTTTGCCATCTTCTTTATAATGTCTTGCAGTTCATTTGCCGGAACATGAAGAATTGATGAGCATGCCCAGATTCCGTCGTAGGATTCTTTTGCATTCAGGTCCTGGAACAGCATGTGTTTTACCGGGATGCCTGCATATTCGCTTGCTAGTTTGCATAGTTCCATTGAGCCGTCTATGGCAGTGACTTTGTAGCCTTGGTTCAGGAAATATTTTGTATCTCGGCCGGAACCGCAGCCGTAGTCTAGGATTTCTGATTCTGAGGGCAGTTTATCCAGGAAGTGATTCTGTATGGTTCCGAAGTCTACGGATATGGTGCTGGTGACGAATTTTTTTGCGTTTTTGTTGTAGTAGTCTAGTGTTGTGGTTGATTTTTTTGGTTCGTTTATTGTGTTCACGTCTGCCTCCTGAAATTATGTTGCTCGTTCCAACATCATTTTATATTTTATACTGTACTTATTTTTGTATATAAGAATAAGTATATTTATATATATAATTTAGATTGATTTTTCTCAATATTTGTATATAATAGTTCTTGAATCATAAAAACTTCGGTTTTTGTAAGGACGGCGTTGCGGCGGCGTTCTATTTTTTTATAAAACTCCCCTATTTTCTCCCACAACACTTCTTATATTTCTTTCCTGAACCGCACGGACAAGGATCATTCGGATAAATCTTCTTTTCCACTTTTACCGCATTCCCTTTTAACCCATTCGGATAAACAGATGTTGAAATCGTATCCGCATTTCCATCTAAATCAACCGGTATTCCCATTTGGTTTAAATATGGTGTCGATTCTCTTAACAACTCTGCTGCCTGAGAACTCCCCGGCACGATTGTCGGCATACCACCTGCTAAATATCTTTTTGCCAGTTCTAGCGGCTTGTGCCCTCTGTTCTCTATCATACGCGTATTATTATGCGCATCCATCAACAAGTCAACCAGTTCTTCCATCTGCTTTTCACCATAAAATTCTATATCGGCTTCTGTCATTTTGTTGATGATAACAGCCGGTGACTCGCCCTTCATACTATTTGCCCACACCTGAAGGCACCATGTTGTTGCATGTTCATATGGCATATTCATTTCTTTTATAAAATATTTTTCCAGTTTTTTATATGCAAGCGCACTCGCCTCATATCCTCTGCAACATATCTCATCAAGCTGTTGTGCGGATGGGATATAGAATGATTTGTCTGCCTGTTCATCTAATAAGCTATTAAACTCCTGATTTTCCAATATCGGAAGATGTATAAACAGTCCTCTAGAAGAATAGATTGGATCTTCTTCCGGCCAGTTCTGCATTCCCAGTCTCTCCATAGGAAATAAACATGACTCCACAATATCTACCGGCATTTCCCATAACATATTTATCATTTCATCAATCGTATCTTTCACTTTCAACCGATATAATTTATATATAACTTCTATCGGTGCAATCCCATAATAATTCATAAAAAAACGGATACATTTTATCATCCAGCCTTTTTTGTTCTGTTCTCTCCGAAATGCCTCATCATCAATTGCCACAAACGCCTGGGCGATTTCTTCAAACACAACAAATCTATCTGTCTCTTCCTCAAATCCACCAAGCCAGTACATAATACTTAACTGCATGCTGTCTATCACTTCATTTGCAGAAATATCTTGTGGTCCGTCACATGCTTTTCGGAAAAGATTCATCTCTTCTTTCGTCAGACAGGACAATCTGCTTCTCAACATATGCTCTGTGCAGAAATCTGTTACTATTCTTTCGATTAATTCTGCTTTTCGAAGTCCCGAACATTTCTTTAATTCGATACTTCGGGCGTAATCCAACAATTCATCTCTTGTATGTTCTTCTAAATATTCTCTTAATAGCATATTGTTTTCTCCTGCTTTCCTCTTCGATATATTTACTGAAAATTTCTTATATTAATTATACTTCGCTAACCGTTGACGTACAAGAAGAAGTCATATTTCTACGGCTTCTTCAAATATAATTGACATTTATTAACCAATATAGTAGTATTCTAATAAAGAAATGGGTTTGTTACCGTACAGCTGTTGCTCAAGCGGGGTGCTCGTTTCTTTTTTATATTCATCGAATTTCAAAATATCCCTCATGCCAATTTCAGCTCTAATCCCGTAAACAATTCCCCCAGCGTACACGACAGATGCCCCTGCTCTTGCTCCGGCATCTCATAGCTGACCAACTTATACTCCGGATTCATTTCCAGCTTTTCGATCAGATATCCAGTATTCACCGCATCATCCAGACCATCATGAAGTTTTCCTTCCAGTTCAATCTCCGCCCTGCCCAGTGCCTCTTCCAGACCAATCTTCCGTTCTATTTCGAATCGTTTTACAAATACATCCTGATAATCGATCCATCTTTCTTCACAGACAAAATCCAGAATCCGCTCATCACAGATTTTCTTTGCCTTGATTTCATGAAGCAGCTGTGCCCTGTCGGAGCCACTCCATGCATAGACCCTATACTCACGGTCGCCGATCCAGTCGATCATATGCAGCAGAGCCTCCCGGATACGCGGTGCTTTCTTCACCTGACTATTCCGTATCCCTGTCAGATTCTGAATAAATGGATCGATCACGCCGTGTTCTGGATGTACATACTGACTGAGCGTTCTGATTCTTTTGAATTCTTCATCCAGAAGGACTGCCCCGATCTGTATCGTCTCATTTGCATATTTATAAGATCTACTCCGGTAATCTCTCGGTACGTTACACATTTCCAAATCTATCACAAGGTAATTCATGCTGTTTCCTCCTGTTCGCTTTTCAGACTCTTTTTACAGATCTTGCAGATCGTTCCCGCCGGCGTAACCAGCACCACCTTCGCATATGCCATGTCACCGATCTTGTCATACAGCCGGCCTGCACTCATGGATTCTCCTATGACTGTATAAGAACTATTTGCCACGTAGCCAATCTTTCCGAGGCCCTCATACGTCACTTTGATTGCTTCTTTGTCATAGTCATTATCTGGTTCTTTTTCCAATCGGATCTTCATACCTTTTTCCAGAAAATCATTTCCGAAATAGTGTTTTGTTCCTGTCAGGGTGATAAATATTTTTGCCATTGTGTGTGCTCCTTTCGCTTTAAAAACGTGTTCATCTGAATTGGGTTTCGTGTCTTGTAATTACTTTTATATCCCGGAATTCTGTTTTATTCCCTTTGATGTGTATAGTATAATTCAGTTGATGGGGTATAATATTCTCACCTTGTTTTTCTTCGAAAAGTATAAAATAAGACCCGGAAAGAACTTTGTCCGCCGAGCCTGCATTGTTTTCAATATATCTGATTATATAATTTTCTATTTCTATCTATACTTTGTATTGTATTTTCACACTTTTTAGTATATTATAGAAATTAAGAAATGGGTTTTGTTACTGAGTATGATTTTGAAATTAGAAAAGAATGCTCGTTTCTTTTTTATTTTCATAATATCATACAAATAATGTTTTCCATCTGCATCATGTCTCACCAACAACGCAACATTAAAAACATTGTATCTTTCAATTTTCCCTTCCCATCATCAATCATACACCCTTTTTAACACTTCCAGATCAACCTCAAGCTCCCTGTCACCATCTCTTACCCTGGCAATCACTGGTACTCCCGTTAATTTCTCGATCATTTTCTCATTATCTTCCTGCATCACTCCACCTGAGTAATGATTCAGAATGATTCCTTTTACGTCCAATCCATGATTCCGGATGTATTCTACCGTCAGGACAACTGCATTTATCGTACCAAGACCGGCATCTGCAATCACTAGAGTATTCAGATGTAGCATTTTCACAATGTCTTCTAGCAGAATCTCATGCTCTTCGTCCCAGCGGATCGGACATACAATGCCGCCGCTTCCTTCTACCGTGACATACTCGAACTCTTTCTTTACCCTGTCAAAATCAGCTTTTACCGTTTCTGGATCAACCGAATTTCCTTCTATTCTGGCAGCCAGATGCGGAGACACCGCATTTTGATACAGATATGACAGTAAACTACTGTCTTCCTGTGTGATACCGGCAATCTTCTTTACATAGCCTGCGTCACTTTCTTCTATGGATTCTGCGCCTGATAAGGCAGCCTTATAATAGCCTGCATGGATTCCTGCATCCGCCAGTTTTTTCACAATTAATGCTGTGACATATGTCTTTCCTACGTCCGTGCCGGTGCCCGTCACAAATATTCCTTTTGCCATAATCTCATGCCCCTTTTTCGTTATCTCAGATAAAATCCGCTTTTCCGCATTCTAAGTCCCACACCGGCTGCCAGCAGACATAATACAAAATCTCCAGGCATATCTAACGGGAAGCAGGACAAAAAGATTACGCCCAGCGTTGCCGGTGTATGTGCATAAAAGTTCAATATTATGAATTTATACACGATTCCGATTGCATAAGTCACAACAAATCCTGCCAGACAGGCAAGCAGATAGTTCTTGTAGCTTGCTTTCAGCTTTTCACATACTTTTCCGGTTACATATGCGCTTACAATGAATCCGACCAGATAACCAAAGCTTGGACGGAATATGTATCCGATTCCTCCGCCTGCTGCAAAGATCGGTACTCCAACAAGTCCCAGCAGTACATAACATCCCACGGATATTGCTCCCTTATTAGCCCCCAGAATCAATCCTGCAAGCAGTACGAAGAAGAACTGAAGTGTAAAATAATCCATATATGGAACCGGAATCTGAATAAATGCTCCTATGGCAACCAGCGCTGCAAACATTCCACATAATACCATACTTGCGGTTGATAATTTTTTTGTTTTTGTGTTCATCGAATTGTTAACCTTCCTTCCATTTTATAGTTAACAATTTATCGTATTTCATTTTAATTGTCAACTTATTCTTTGTACAAGTTTACAATCTTATCATTTTAACAGGTATAAAATAAGATCCAGAAAGAACTATACCATCTGGATCCATATTACTTTTATTATAATTACTTTTTTCATTCACATATTTATATTTGCAAATTTTCCGCATACTTAAATTCTATGATATCTCTAGGGGTAGTTTCTATATACGCCTGCTCTCTATGCATAAAATTTATAATATCATTTTTACTCATCTTTCCAAGTTTTTCTATTACTATATCCAAAATTTTTTTGTCTTCATCAGACAATGATAAATATCTCTGTTTTCCTGTTAACTCGAAATGATAGGCATAAGTTTCACCCATATCAACTTCTTCACAAGGAACATCCTTTAAATCTATAATCGAATTATGACCAATTGGTACTGTTCCCATTGGCAAGGCCTGATACACTAACCCTGTAATTGCAAAGCCTCTCAATTTATATGACAACGCATCTGCATACCACATTAACTTCATAAGTTTTACTTTGTATAATTTTGTAACATTCAAAGAAGCTGCAAAATATCTTATCACATCTACAACTTTATCAAGCGAAAGTGATTGATTCCCATTAAACATTTCATTTTCCTGAAATTTTGCATAACTGGCTTCGATTGCTTTCCTTAAATATAAATCTCTATCTTCTTCATATAATGAGGTTGACGCTTGCAAATACTTTTGATATGACTCGATTGATAAATTTGGTTTAGCATCATTCAACAAAGACAGAAACCACTCCGGATCCTGATCAATTTTTTTCAAAATTGTATCATGTGCCTTGTCTTGTACCTGATGGCTTTCATATCTGGTTATTGTCTTAGCCCCCCACCCAAGCAACACACATAAATCATTCTGGCTTATATTATATTTTGCCCTTATACCTCTTATCTGTTTTGATGTCAAAAGACCTTCTTTTTCCCTATATGCATCTTTTAATCTTATATCATTTTCCTGCATTTGCTTCTCATCCATATACAATTCTTCCGCTATATCACAATACAAATAAGACGCTTCATAATCAACTTTAATATTCTTAAAAGTTGCTTTTTCCTTAACAAGAACTGTCTTCACTTCATGTTCTTCCATACAACATGTGCACACTCGTTTTTCACTTTTAATAATCTTCGTGTCCATGAAAACACCTCCTACTATTTTTTATATGGAAACATTTCTGCTGTGAATGCTTTTTCAGCAAAATGAAATGACATTACAAATGTTGTCGTACTCCCATATGCCCCTAATACTTCTACCCGTATCTTAATATATACATCTTCCGTTCCATTATAGACTTTTCCAAATTCTCGCATTTCGCTTCTTTTTGGAAAACGATAATCTTTTACCGTTTGCATATAATCTTCCACCGTAAGAGTCAATAATTCTCGTTTTAATGCCTCTTCTGGATTCTCATCTGGAAATAGCTTGTTCACAGTATATTGGTTAGAATATTTTTCATCACGCTTCTCATCTACAAGACGTCTAACCTGAAAATTGATCTTTGCACCATTATTAAGTGCAAATTTTAAGTTTTGTATATAAGCTTTAACTTCTATTTCACTTTCAATTCGGGGTTTTGTTTTATCTTGCAAATTTTCTCCTCCAGTTGGTATCATTTGATACTATCATAATAATTTTTTTTAATGTTTTTGTCAATTAAACTATTACTAAATTTTCCACAAATTTCTATTTCACAGAGCTAATTTTATTATTTTCCATACTGCTCCATCAATCTTCGCACTTCTCCCCGCATCTGCTCCACAACCTCATCCGGACCAATAATCTTAACAGCCTCCCCAAGCGAGAACATCCATCCCAGGAACTGTTTACTTACATGCACATCCACATTCACCCGGAAATGTTCCTCATCTTCCGGGATCATCATCACATCTTTTCCAAACCGGTCGATAATCACACCAGCCAGACTGTTATCGACCAGCAACTTTACAGACGTTTCTTTTCCCCTGAACATACCGAAGCTCTTCTTGGCATAATCCGCCATATCCAGCTTCTTGAAATGTTCTTTTCCCTCGCGGGATTCATCTGACATCCGAATATGCAGCATCTTGTCCACCCGGTAATGCTTGATCATCTGTGCCTCTGCATCATATCCGATCATATAATAATTCTCATCATCCCAGGACAATCCCCACGGACTGATATGATACCACACTCCTCCGTGACGTAACTCCATCTCTTTCTTCACATTCCACTGGAAATACTGGAACTTGATCTTCTTATTTTCAGAAATTGCATTGTGGATTGCATCGACGGTATAATAGATGCTTTCATTCATCGTCTTAATTCTTCCGGATACATACACCTGTCGCTGCAGCCTCTGTGCATCATATTTGCTGACCAGCTTTTCCAGCTTTTTTATCAGCGTGTTGGTCTTCTTCTCTGTGATAAACTTAGAAGACTGGATGGAATCTACCAGAAGCTTTAATTCCGGCAACTCGAATGGCCGGTTGACTACCCGGTAATGATAGCGGTTTCCAATCGGTTCACCCTCTACTTCGATCCCGAGCGCAGACAGATCCCGTAGATCTGCATAGATTGTTTTGCGGTCTGCGGTCACTTCGTATTTTCCCAGTTCTTCCATGATTTCCGGCATGGTAATGTAGTGTTCGTCGTCTGTATTTTCCAGCATGATCTGTGCGAGACGGTATAATTTCAACTTTTGATTTGTTCCTTTTGGCATAATCACATCTCCTCCACCAACATCTCCTGATACCCGGCAGTCCCATACTCTTCAATCTTTTCCACCACCGGCTTCAATCTCTCATCCGTAATCCGCTCCAGTATCTTCATCCGCTTCGACGATATCACTTCCTCTGACCTGCACGTCTCATAATCTGCCGTTTCCATATGCCAGTAATGAAATTCACTTTTATAATACTGTGATAACTTCTGTGCAATCAGTATTCCTTCCGGATCAAGGTCGCCCGCATAATATATCCGGATACCAGACTTTGCAAATAGATCCAACACCATCAGCCCCGCAAGTCTTGGCTGTCCATTCATGCACATATATGCTCTTCTTACGTTCCCTGCTTTCTCTTTTCCACACAATACCGCAAAAACAGATGGATTTTCCACAATGTAAATCTCATCTTGTGGACAACGAAGCGATTCCCATTCTGTAATCACAGCAAGCGGGACCTGTACGATATGCTGTTCACTCGCAAATCCCTCCATGCCTTTATGAAAATTTCCGTCTTTTTTGACCGCCTGTACCTGGTACAACATTGCATAATTTGATATATCATCCAGCATAATTCCGGTCATCAGGTAACTTTTCTGACGCTTATAAGCCGGAAATATCTCTGATGACTCTATTTTAATTCCTCTGATTTCCAGATCCATCTGTATGATCTGATACAGAAAATTTCCCGCTGCAGTTCCATTGTCAAATGCATGCGGATTTCCCGTCAGCATAGCTGCAAATACAGCCAGATACAGCTTATCGCTTTGGCGATATGGCAAATGATTATACATCTCTGCTCCAAGCCGCAGCGCACGATCCCATTCTGCAAGTTCCTGACTATCACTGTCTTTGACAATATTCCGCAGTAATTCTGCTGCTTTCTCTATCTCCGTTCCTTTATAGTCTTTCAAAAACTTCTGCCAGATTTTCTCTTTTTCCTGTTCTCTCAAAAGTTTCTGTTCTTGTTTTCCAAGCAAAGGTTCTCCGAAAAAATTCTCCAGCAGACATTCCGGTGTGATATCTTTATAGCGACTTGCTTCCAGTGCCTGCCGGAACCTCTCTGCAGACACTGTTATACTTTTCTGTCCGTGAAAAGACTTTCCAAAGAAGCCTTCCAGTTCTTCGATATCCTGTGATTTCAGATTCTTCAGAACTACTTTCCCACCGAACCTTCCATAAGAACTGTATTTCTCACGGAAGCTTTTCAGAACTTTTTTCCAAACTGGACTTTGGTGGAAATATTCCAGACATTCTTTTTCTATCTTCTCAAGTTTTTCTTGTTCACGCTCACTCATTGCTGTCCAACCTCGGCCCCTCTTTGCTCTACTTCCTCTTCTCGTTCCAGCAATTCTTTCTTCTTTCCATTCCACAGATACGGCATAACCGTCACGAATTTCGCATTGCCCGGTCGGATCAGCTGATAGATTGCCAGCGCATCCAGTGTATCACAATCGCCCCACAGAACCTGTGAGTTAATGATAAAGTCAAATCCAAACTCTGTCATCAGACGGAACATATCGCGGATATTCTTATTGTCCACTCCGGCAAATGCTTCATCCAGCGAGATCAGTCTTGGCGCATCTTCTCTGCCACCCTGATACTTCGCTACAACCGCAGAGAATAACGGCACATACATAGACATCGCCTTTTCTCCGCCACTGAAGGTTCCGAATACACTGTTCGTCAGTTCTTTCTGACGTTCTCCGTTCTTCTGTGAGAACAGTTGGAATTCGAACCATTTCCGGTAATCCAGTGTATCTTTCATGATTTGATAGAAGGATATCATTCCGGCACTGTCTCTTGCATTCCTTCTCGCTTCTGCCACTTTCGACCTGAAATGTGCCGACAGTCTGGATGCCTCTTCTTCGCTCATCAGACGATAATCTTTCTTTAACAGATCCACCAGTTCTTTTGTATCCAGCTGGTCTTCCTGTTCCGCCGTCTTGCTTCTCCATCTGAGACTGAGCTTCAGACCACTGGATGTATTCATGCCGTTCATCAGGGAATTCATCTTCTGTACCCATGTGTTGGACGCATTGATCTTTCCACGGATCTTCCGACTTACCGTATTGGCAAGAATGTCTTCGAACAGTTCCCGATCACCGTCTTTGATCAGATTCTCCAACTCTTCGATATCTTCTTCCAGATGTGTAAGAAGACTTGAAAATGATATCTTTACCCCTTGATATCTGGCCGAAATATCCAGTCGTTTTGCCGGGAATTCTGTCTGCTCTGCTTCTGCGAATAATTCATTCTGCATCAGATGATAATCAGTCAGAAATCCTCTGTTTTCAAAATATACTTTATTCAGATCACGGATCACGCTGTCTTTATCCAGTGCTTTCACGTCAGACTCCAGATAGCTTCGTACATGTCCGGCATCATCCGGGATCTCTTCCGGTATTTCCACATAGTGCAGACTCTTCTCCTGCTCATAGCATTCGGAAAAATATGCCGTCTTCTTTTCGTATTCTTCAATTTTCTTCCGGCTTTCTTCCAGTCGCAGAGTCAGCTGTCCGACTTCGTCTTCTTCATGTGTCTGTCTGCTTACACACACACGCAGTCTTTCCGGATACTCCTGAAGCCACTTGATGCATGCGTCCAGACGGTCTTTGATTTCTTCATAATCCGTCAGACGTAACTGTTCCTGAATAGAAGTCTGTTCTTCCGTCTTTCTCCGGATTTCTTTCTGAATCTCGAACAGATCATACCGGATCTGTTCCATATCCGCATCCAGGTCTTCCAGATGTTCTTTCCGCTCTTTCAGATATTCCAGACTTCTGAGGAACATTTCATGTGCCGCAATCAGACTAATCAGATGCTTTCCATATTCTTCCGCCACACTTTTTGCTCCTTTGAATACCTCATAAGAACAGGTCAGATACAGAGAATCTGCAATTTCCAGTGCTTTCTTTTTCTTCTCTTTCAGTATTTCAATCAGTTCCAGGATCTGATCTTCTAATTTATCACTTTCCCGTCTGATCTGTTCACATGCCCGTTCCTCTGCACGCATCATCTGAAGGGCTTCCCTCATGTCTGTGTCTTTTGGAAGATTCTCATATTCCCGTTTAAGAATGTCTTTTCTTTCGAATAGCTTCCGATGCATTTCTTCCAGTTGCTGCAATGTCTCCTCCAGTTCTTCGATTCTCTGTCTGCAACTTTCTATCTTTGCCTGTCTGTGTTTTTCTCGGGCTTTCGTTCCAAGATATCCGGCCTCGTACTCTCCGGTTACTGTTCCTGCAAGCACCCCCATCCGGTAAGTGCCATCCTCTGCAACCGCAATCATACTTTCATTATCATATGCAATACTTCCAAGAATTCCCGTCAGCCGTTGATTGGAGAAAATGTCATTGACCTCTTCATTCAGTTCCAGTACATCTAACAGACTCCGCTCCGGCTGAAGCTCTTTCTGACCATTTTTACAGCTAAACAGATAACAATCCTCACATCCCTGTTCCAAATGCAGAACCTGTTCTTTGTATTGTTCATCAATCACCAGCGCATCCAGAATTCCCATTTTCAGTAATGCTTCTTCCAGCCGGTTGCATTCTTCTTCATCCAGATTATCTCCGAACTCTATGACTTTATAAAATTCCTGGTACGGAATTCCAAGTGCCTCCAGTCTCTGACGGTTACGGATGACCGCTTCCGAACGCTCCGGCTGTGGTTCCTTCTGATTCTCCCATTCTGTCAGTTCTGCTTTTACTTCTTCCAGTTCTCTTTCTGCTGTTTCTTTCTCTGCTTTATTCGCAGAAAGCCCAGATTCAACGTCCGCATTTCTCCTGATCCATACATCTGCAATCTTCTGACGGACCTCAGCGAAATCAGATGTTTCTTCATAAGATTCTGCAAATGTGCTTAACTCTCTTAGTAAATCTTTTTCCAGTACCAGTTCCTGATTCGCACCATTCCACTGATACAGAGCTTCTTTCCATTCATTCTGTGTCTGCACGAATATAGATTCCAGTTCCGATACTTTTCTCTGCAGTGTATCCAGTTCACGGATCGTTTTTTCTCTTTCTTTGATCAGGCCGTCTTTCTGTCTTTCCAGATGATCCGTCTCTGCAAGGATTTCCGTTCCTTCATTGATTTTTTCTTTTGTATGATCAAATTGCTGCTGGTGTAATTCGAACTTATATGGTTCTTCTGGATGCTTTTCCAGTTCTTCTTTCATAAATGCATGTTCTTCGAAAGCCATGGTATCTGCCTCGTCCTGCATCTCTTCTATGAGTTCTTCCAGTTCTTTTTCTTTCTCATACTTCCGGTCTTCTTCTGCCTTGATCTGATTCTGTGCATCCTGATACTGATCCTGTTTCAGTTCAAGGAAATGCTGCTTTTCTCTTAGATTTTTCTGCTGTCCTTCTAATTCTGTGGTCAGTTCTGCTTCTCTTCGTTTTAATGCTACGGCATCACTTTTATTCAGGGATTCCCGTTCTTTTTCCATGGACTCATGTTTTGCATCCAGTTCCTGATGTTCTGCCTGCAGCTTCTCGATATTCTTTCTGCATTCCGATAATTTCTTTTCTTGCTCTTTCTGCTGTGACTTTGCATTTTCTAATTTGATTTCTGCCTGCTCATACCGGTCTGCTTTTTCATATAGTAATTTCTGATTATATTTTGAAAATACTTCCTGTATCTTTTCCGCTGCCTGTTTTGCTTCTTTTCTGTTCTTCAGATTCATGTTCATGGTATCCATATTTTCAATCGCTTCAGACATCGGCCGCAGGTCATCATCCGATAACGGCTGAAGTGAATCGCTTAAGATATCATTGATCACAGATGGTTTGAAATCTTTGGAAAGCTTCGGTGTTCGAAGCTGGATCAGAAGATCAATCATTTCCTTATATTCTTCTACCGTCTCGAATCCAAATATCTGACGGTTGACATATTCCATATAATCGATCTGTCTGTCAATGACGCGGCCACCTGCTCCAATCCTGTTCTCCAGTTCCTTTTTGGAAAGTGTGACCTTTTCTCCCGTGTCCTTATATAAATAAAAGTCTTTTCCTACCCGTCTTCCGTCCGTCAGACTGAAATACCACTTGTCCAGATTCTTTCCTCTTCTCGCACGGATTCCCATTCCGATCGTCAGATACGTGTCACTGTCCTGCCTTTTGAATTCCAGATACAGATAACCGGTTCTCTCCTCCCGTCCATCGTCTTCTTCCAGAAGGTAACTGCTCATCTTACGATCTCTGGAGCCAAATGGGTCCAATCGTTCCGGACTCATGTTTCCATCCAGCAGAAGAGGTACCACGCTCTGCATGGTTACAGATTTTCCCGATCCGTTCGATCCACGAAGAAGCATCCTTCCTTTTACAAACGGGAATTCCTGTTCGTCATAATACCAGAAATTAATCAGTCCGATCTTATTTGCCTGCCATCTACTATTCATCATTTCTTCCTCCCGTATAATCCTCCGGATAGCTTCCCTGTATCTTTCCGGTGAGCGGACATATCTTAATCTGATGAGCCGCTTTGTCCTTCCTTATAAACATCCACAGTTCCATTGCATCGATCACATTTTTTACAAATTCACCTTCCGGCATCTCACGATAGTTTTTTGAAAATCCACTTCCATATTCCTGTTTTACTTCTTTTATCAGATTTTCAAATTCAATCTGGTCTATGAGACAGCTCTCATCCGCTGCTGTCTTCCATTCGCCATTCTCAATCTTCTTTCGTATTTCACCTGAACACAGAAGTAAAATATCGGATATCGAATTATTGCCTGGAAATACCGTTCCCATTCTGCAGTCATCCCCGGACAGCAGATACGCACTTCCTCTGTGAATATGCACCTGGCAGTCGAAGATCTGTTCCAGTTCTTCACTCAATCTCCGTCCGTAATATTTCAGATATTCAAAATCTTCCGGCGATCCATCTTCTCTATACATACCCGGCGCAAAGATCAGTCTTTTGTAGACTCTGTGTCTTCTTGCAAATCCCCGGTCTTCGTCCACTTCGAACCAGTCACTTTCCTGAAAATCTTCCGGTTTCGTATATTCCATAATATCCTTCGAAAAATTCTTCATAAAATATCTGGATGCACCTGTATTTTCATAAAGTACTTCTCCGGCCTCATCATCCATGAATGCTTCATCTTTTCCGTCTGTGACATCAACTATTCCCTGATCTACCGCAAATCTCAGCACACGGATCAGTTTTCTCCGGTTCGTATACAAAGTCCAGTCCGAAATCTCTCCCGGCAGGTTTGCCGTAATATATTCCGTCAGCTGCGACAATATGAACTGCTCCTGTGCATCCCTGTCTTCCAGAAACATCAGCAGGATACAAAGATAGGCATACTCTTCTTTTGACGAAAATTTCTGGATGCCCATGAAGCTTTCCGGGATTACCGGAATCTTCTCCATCTTGATCAGGAGAGAATTATCAATAATCTGGCATCCCATCTTCTCGGTAGTAAATTTCCGCAATTCTCCGAGCGCATCTCTTATTTTGTAATACGTTTCTTTGTCTCTGGATTTTAAGATCCATCTTTTATTTAAAAGCACTTCCAGTTCCTTCATCATGCTTCCTCCTGAAATACGATCGACAGTTTCGGCATCGTAAAGTTTCCATCTTCACAATGTACCACACAGTTTTCTCCTGCCTGACTTCTGTCGAGTATATATCTTCTTCCGTCATCCGTCCTTGCCGAAAAATCTGCAGATTCCATGGCATCCGACAACCATTTCAGGAGAATCTCCCTGATTCTTGGTTCCAGTAACGGAAGTTTATCGAAATGTATCTTTCCATCCACTTCCAGTGCCCGCAGTTTTTCTGTCTCTTCTTTCTGCTTCTCAAGCATTCTACGTCTTGTTTCCTGCTTCTGTTCTGCCGATTCATGGATGGCACTTCTTCTGGATTTTTCTCTGTATGTGCGCACTCTCGGCTTCAGCGTGATCTCCATTGGCTGCTCTTCATAGACTCCGATGTTCATGCTGTCCGTCTCACGGATCAGATCTCCTGCCAGATGCTGCGGACATTCCATGCCGAATACCATCGCAGACATCTTATGCGCTTCTTCCACATCCTGACACCGCAGGAACAATTCTGCCACCTTGCGGTATTCTTCTTTTCTGTTCGCACCCAATGCATTCTTCTCACTCAACTGTGCAGCGTATCTTGTAAGCCTGCGGATAATATCGTTGGTCGCATCGAAAAGCTTTCCGGCTTCATTCTCCTGCCCTTCACTTCCCACGAACCAGTCATAGATACTTTGATAGCGTCCCTGAACTTTCTGCTCGATCATTTCTTTCGAAACTTCTATCTCCATACGTGGAATCGACAATTCATAATCGACTACTTTTTCAAATACCTGTTGTTTCAGCTCTTCATCCTGTAAACGCAGATTTTCTTCGATCACTCCGACATTTCTCTGTAGTCCTTTAATGAAGCTTCGCAGATACTCAATCAGCCGGTCCTTGAACACCAGAAATTCTTTCGTATGCATCATCTCTTCTGCCCGTACACTATTCAGATCCCGGATATAATCCTGATAATTCTGATTCAACCTGACAAAATCGTTATTCAGATCTGTCCACCATGTGTATACTTCATTCTTATCTTTTCCTGCCATGTCCGGAAACCGCTCTACACTTCTCCGTATCCGTTCCAGAAGTGTTGGTTCTAATGACGCACCCTCAATGAACAGATTCTCTAACCGGATTACCAGGCGTTCTATCTCCACGCTGTACTCCGTCATCTGATACCGGTACTTTTTGTTCTTGAATTCTTCGATAGATGCGACCTTTTTTGTATCCTGGATTGTATTCAGGTTCTTCCACTCTGTCAGCATTGTAAGATCCTGCTGGCACTGTTCCGGTCTGTAATCCCCAAAAAGCGGGTCCTGTATCATTTCTTCATAGACTTCTTCCTGATACAGCCAGTATTTCAATTTTTCATAATGCTCAAAAAAGATACGCATGATACAGCGGTATCTGCTTACGTTGTCGGCATTTAAATATTTTGCTTCTGTCAGTGGCTTGATTAATTTGTCTGATACCTGCATAGAACTTCTCCTTCTGGTTAATTAAGTTCAGTATAGCACATGCGTCGGAAATATATTCCATATATTTCCTGTTTTTTAATCATTCACATAATCATAATAATCTGCCTCGCTGGCAAATAAGATATATTCGCCATCTACCATTCCCATGTAACCGTCACCTGTGTTAAAACCTTTCATTGCCAGTTCCTCCATTTCTTTGAAAAATAATGATTTTGATTTGTTTTCCCTTTTATGTCTATAGTTTATAACATCAGGTGGGGTATAAAATTGCCATCAGCAACAAAAAAATACCCGAAAAGATTTCTCTTCTCAGGTATCTTTATCTATCCATATTCTATTTTCGCTGATTATGGTCATCGGCCTCTCTCCGCCATCTACCCATTCCGCCTTCTCAGCTACTTAAACTTCTGCCTTCTTAATAATTCCAACTCCAAGCGGATACGGTCCTGTATGCACACCGATCGTTGCTCCAATCTGGTAGATTCCAATCTCATCGATTCCAAGCCGTTCCTTTATCAGGTCCTTTATCATCTCACGGAATCTGACTGCCTCGTCGTAGTCATAACCATAGCCGATACAAAAATTATATTCACCAGGTTTTGCATCGATCTCGTCCAAATAATTTTTCGTCATATCTACAACCTTTTTCATGGACTTGATACGGTTTCTTGCCAGTCCGGAACTGAAGATTTCCCCTTCTTTTAATGTAATCATCGGTTTTATCCCCAGTGCGCCGGCAGCTATCCCGGCCAGTTTACCGATTCGTCCGCCATGTCTCAGATAATCAATGCTTCCAATCGTAAAGAAGATTCGTCCCGTCTCGCGTATCGGAAGAATTTTCTCCACGATTTCTTCATATTCCAATCCCATATCACGCAGCCTGCAGGCTTCCAACACGAAAAGGCCCTGCAGTACTGTATTCACCATTGAGTCGATTAGCGTAATCTTTGCATCCGAATACTCTTCTTCGATCATTTCCTTTGCGACAGTTGCCGACTGCAGTGAACCGCTGAATTTGCTGGTAATGCAGATGCAGATAACCGGGATCTGCTCTTTCGCACTTTTTTTGAATACCTGATAGAAATCATCCACCGATGGCATGGAAGACTTCGGAAATACATCCGGATGTTCCACCATTTCGTTATAAAAATCTCTGACCCCTAATTCCACCATTTCCTTCTGGTATGTCTCACTGTCAAAAGACACATAGAATGGCACAACCTCTATATCATGCTCTTTTGTGATCTCCTGCGAAAGATCCAGTGATCCGTCACTGACAATCTGCACTTTCTTCTGCATATTCATTACCTCTCTACTTATATATTCTGTAAAAATAAATTTCTCATACATTTTACATGTAGTTTTCAATACTACATTCTTAAAAACGTAGAACAGTATAACACAGGGTATCTCATGTGTATATAATTACTCTTCATACTTTCTTAAAATTTTATACTTTTTAAGGAAAAGACATAGATGCAGTTTCCTGTAAATTTACCGGGACTTTTTCGGAGCATTTTTCAAAAGAATTTTTTCAAGCTTTTTTCAAAAATCTATTGACTTGGAGTTTGCTTCAAGTGCTAGTATGAACTCAGAAACTGAAAGGAGATCTTAGAAATGTACAATAAAAAATTAACATTAAGTAACGGTGTGGAAATTCCTCAGTTGGGACTTGGAACCTGGTTCATCGATGATGACAAAGTTGCTGATGCAGTCAAAGCTGCTGCCGATCTTGGCTACAGACATTTTGACACTGCACAGGCTTACGGAAATGAGCGTGGTGTCGGTGAAGGAATCCGGACTTGCGGTATTCCAAGAGAAGAATTATTCGTTGTATCCAAGGTTGCTGCCGAGCATAAAACTTACGAAGATGCCAAAGCAAGCATTGACAAGACTCTTTCTGATATGGGACTTGACTATCTTGATATGATGATCATCCACAGCCCGCAGCCTTGGGTAGAGGTAAATCAGAGCGATGACAGATATGTGGAAGGTAACAGAGCAGCATGGAAAGCCCTGGAAGAAGCATATAAAGAAGGCAAACTCAAAGCCATCGGTGTATCCAACTTCCAGATTGGTGATATCGAAAGCCTGTTGGAAACATGCGAAATCAAACCTATGGTAAATCAGATTCTTCTTCATATCAGCAATACTCCTCTGGAACTTGTTGAGTACTGCCAGAAGAACGGTATCGCTGTAGAAGCTTACTCCCCGATCGCTCACGGTGAGATCTTACAACAGCCTGAGATTGCCGCTATGGCTGAAAAATACGGTGTATCTGTTCCGCAGCTTTGCATCCGTTATACACTGCAGCTTGGTGCGATTTCACTTCCTAAGACCGGTAACCCGGAACACATGAAGACAAATACCGGTGTAGACTTCGAGATCAGTGCTGATGATATGGAAGTTCTGAAGAATTTCAAACATATTGAAAGCTATGGCGAAAGCAGCGGATTCCCGGTATATGGAGGTAAACTTTAATGAACAAACCATATATTATCTGCCACATGATGACTTCTGTCGATGGCAGAATCGATTGTGCCATGACATCCCAGCTTCCAGGTGTCGAGGACTATTATAAGACACTGGATGCATTGAATCTTCCAACTACAGTAAGCGGACGTGTTACTGCAGAGCTTGAGATGGCTGAGCCTGGATTTTTCCAAGCAAAGAATCCGGAAACTTTCGAACAGGAAGGTTTTTCTAAAAAGGTATCTGCAAAAGGTTATGAGATCATTGTAGATACAAAAGGAAAACTTCTCTGGCCAGATGCTTCCGGTATGGAGAAGCCTTACCTGATTATTACAAGTGAGCAGGTAACGAAAGATTATCTAGCATATCTGGACGGGCAGCACATCTCCTGGATTGCCTGCGGAAAAGAACGGATTGATCTGGTACGTGCATGCGAGATCCTCGCCTCTGAATTCGGCGTAGAACGCATGGGTATCGTCGGCGGTCCTGCGATTAATACCGGATTTCTGGACGCCGGACTTCTGGATGAGATCAGCATTCTGATGGGTGCCGGAATCGACGCCAGACAGGAAATGCCTTCTGTCTTTGACGGATTCGCTATGGATCATCCGCTGGTACATCTGAAGCTTACTGATGTACAGAAATTTGACAGTGATGCGATATGGGTTCGGTATAATGTATAGTTATTGTATAGCTATCGTATAGTTATCGTATGACATTTTAAGTAAACTGATACTACCAAGGGCAGTGTTGATTATAATAATGATAATCAACACTGCCCTTATTTTATTCCACATGTTCGGAAAAAGCAGCCAGTGGCAGGTTCTGTAGATACCAAAGTATGCACGAGAAGTTGCCGGGGCAAGTTCTCTGTATTTTTCTCTATTTTTTACTCAGCATTATCTGTATCCAGAGATTTCTCAATTTCCTCTATAATCTGCACTGCTTTTTCTGCTTCATCCGCCTCTGTCCAGATATCGACACCATATACTCCGAATCCGGCTACACCATATGCGGCTACACTTGAACTTGGTTCCTGCGTGAATGCTGCAATTCCATTTTCTTTTAACATTTCCACCAGCATCTCCGCTTCGATGATGTTTTCTGCATTGTAGATCTTTTTACACCCTGTTACTTTCATGGGAATCCCTCCTTATCATATGGTAATGTTATAATTGAATCTCTAACTCCAGACAGCGCCATTCGTCTGTTTCATTTTTTATTCTATCTGCATATATCAATTAGACTCGTAAATATATTTTTCTCCCAATACGATTAATTCATCTTCTAAATCCCAAATTCTCTCTTCTAATGACTTCTCAATCTCAAACATGCGTATCGATGCAAAAATGTACTCAGACATTAAATATAATTTTTGATATATAGATGAATAAAATGTAAACGGCATCATTTTAGTATAAACATCCTGCCCGTGTACGAACGAACATAAATACTGAAAATCTTTATAAATTTCCGGTTTATTCAAATATTCACAGGCATCCCTAAAGGTAATTTTTTCTTTATTAATTAATAACGCCAGATAACCAGCTATTTTCGTTCTTTTTAGAATATCTATGATAGACCTCCTTAAAATCGAATCCTCGTACAACACAGTAACCTTTTATTTGCTTGACAAATTCATCCGATAAATCATGATCTTTTTTTATTTTCTTCATAATACTACAAAGAAACCATTCATCTGCCAGTCCACTGTTTTGTTCTTTCAATAGAATACTTATATATACATAACATTCAATTAATGTTCGAATCATAGCAGTTGCAGACAAAAGATTTCCATGTATAAAATTATTGAATAATTCATTCATAATTTCTCTTAAATGTCCATACCACATTTTTATCAAACCCATTTTATCAAACTGCTTTTCTCCATCTGTCCTCTGCCAGATATCCCATTCATTATACTCTTTCAATAAATCTGAAAAATGCTTAAGGTAATTATATACTTCTGGTTCCATTATAAATTCTGTATTTGAATAGTTTTCAATATACAATTTCTCCAAACCATCATCTTCCTGAGACTCCGTATGAAATATTTGTAGTTTTTCTGGAATATTATTATTTTGTTCATTTGGATTTTCTATACTAAACAATGGAAAGTGCATTTCTTGAACAAATGGCAGCAAAACGGTCATACCAAACTCTTTCTGCAGTTCAAACATGTCCTGATCAAATCCACCGGCTTTGTTTCAATGTCCATCTATATCTACATATAATGCTCTCGGCTTATTGGGCATATTTTTCTGTGCATTTTGAATCAGCATAAAAATATCTTTTGCCGCCACTTCAAAATTTTCTCTTGCCATAATTCTATGATAAATCCCAATTTTACTTTCACTCAAAGATAAATTCTCCTATCGCTTTCTTCATTCTGTTTCATACACTATATCACTTTTTTAACTTTCTGATAATTCATCTGAATCATCTTTATACAAAGAAATATACTGAACATTACTTTCCTTCCTCCGTTTTATCTCGTTATACTTAGATAAGAAATACTTCTTGGCATTTTCCATTATCACGCAAAATAACTTTTTACCACACAAGCTTCATAATATGCGTTCGCCTTTTTCCTTAAACTACAGACCACATTCCATGTTTTCCTTACAAAACTACATTCATAATTCGTCTGTTCCCCAGAATCTGCCCTCCTTACGAGATTTCGCAACACATATTTTTCTCGCTCCGTTAATGTATCAAAGAATTCTTCCATCTCTATATTTTTAAAATGTACATCTTCCAGTCCCAGCCTGTCCAAAAATGTTTCTCTGCAGTCTGTTCTGATCATTCTGTCAAATGACATCACTACAATTTTTCTACGTTCCGCACGCCTTAATTGATCCAATAGCGCAACTGCATAGATCCAAATATAGCTTTTTACCATATTTTCCTCTATTTTCATTGATTCTGCCATGTTTTTTGCAATTTCGTAAAACTGCAGAATTTCATCTTCTTCCACATACCTTATGAAAAAATATTTTAGCAACTGTATCATATTCTGATCATTCTCATATGTATATTGAGAACAGGTCTGCATATTTTCCCACAAATAAGATTTCTTCAATTCCGGAAGCAGAATCCCTCTCCACCGGTTACATTCTGCTTCTTTTATAAAGTAGAAATGCATATTTTCATTTGTTCCGACTTCATCTGCAATTTCCCGGATCAGTTTCTTAGAGGAAAAGCCTTTTCGTTTCTTTTGGTCTGTTTTTTCTTCTATAATCAATTCTTTTGAATTTTCAGGATTGATTTTGATATCTAAAGCACACTTCAACTTTTTTTCAAAACTTCTTCTAATATATATCCTGTTGCATTTAGGACTGACCGTTGCCTCATTCTTTTCTTTGATAAAATTTATGTTGAAAATCCACTTTTCTCTTACCGGTACAACCATAGCCATAGCAGCATCCCCTCTTTAACTATTTACTCATCCTATTGCCATTATTGTGTACAGCCAATTCCATATTTTCTGCCAAAACGACTTTTTACTATTACATTTTTCATAATATGTATGCGCTTCCACAAGCAGCTTATTTTTATCCATTCTGCAGTATAATCTGCTTTCCATTTAATAATATTATCAAAGCAATCCATACTTCTCACACCATCCTTAAATCCCGGCTCCCAGTATAAATCCAATTTATTATTAGATAACTTATTTGGAATTACCGACAGCGTAGCCAATATATCTCCTTGAACAGCTCCATTTACATTCGGTGACAGAATCAGACTGTTTCTGCTGCGATTATTATTAAATATATTCCACTCTATTTCATCACCTTCTTGGAACCAGTCATGATTCCTTGCAAAAAATAATATCTCCTCCCATTCCACTGTATCAATTGTCATAAGCAAATATTTATTTCCTTCCCTGCTCAGACCATTAACCCCAAGAATACTATCTATCTGTCTTTTTGCTAAAAAATATTCTTCTTTAAGTTCTTCAAACAATTTATATATGTGATATGCCGTATGTGCATTCAAATTAATACGCATATCTTGAATCTGCATACATATCTCTTCTTCATCCTCATATCTACCAACATGATGCTTATTTTCAAACTCCATTTCTGACACAAAATAGTCTTCTAATAGCGTCTCTTGATCAAATGTAATATATGCACCTGACACATTATGCTGACGAAATTGAAGCATACAACTTAGTTTACCTTTATAAGATAACGGTATAAATGCTGATAAATGTATATCTCCATATCCTTTTATCCAGGATTTTATTTCATCTGAGTTATACATTGCTGTTCGCATCAATAATTCAGTTTCTTTTACAATACTAAAATATTTTAATCGTCCCGAATCATATACCATGCTAATACAATCATACACATCAACAATAAATCCTTTTTGTACTATATTTTTCTTTTCTATTTCACATATAAGTTTATTAAAATTCATTATATTTTTTATATAAGAAAAAATTTTGCCATTCTTTAAATATAAGGTCTCTTTACCATTATATTTATGTTCATCTGAACTCAATATGAGAAAATATAGCTCATCAATATCCTTATACAAACCTGAAGCATTAAATTTTTCAATAGTCTTATCAATTTTCCCCCGATCATTTTGTGAGGTAACTTGATATGCAATTCGGTTCTCGTAATCAACCAAATCAACTGCTATAAAATTCCCTGAAACCTCCGCTGACATAGAAACCAGATTTATATCATATAGTTTATTTAATATTTGTCCAAAAATTTCTTCACATATAACATTTATATCTGTTAAGTTGTTTTTATTATTGACGTTAATTGCTTCTGAAATTTCTGTCAATCGTTTCTCAACTCTGATTAAATCAATATCTGAATCTTTTATACTTTTTCGTGTGACTTTACGCATTGTAAACCTTTCTTGCAAACTCCAAAAGGGTTTTTGATTTCATATTGTTTCTACTAGTTCTATTATGTGCAAAAAAGCTACCGAATTCAATGTAGATTTTTACAGTTTTTCATTGGCTATTCATTCTACATTCTCAACAACCGAAAAGCTCTGGATAAAAAAACACTTTCCATATGATATGACATTGTCATATCATCAATCAACGCCTTCGCCAAACTCATCTTCATGCATTTTGAAAAATTCATAAAAGTACCTTACATTCTCCAATTCGCTCCATTTTACTATATCGTATTCTTTAGAATCTATATTATATATCTTGGCACGCAGCGTTCCCAACATAAATAGTGAATGTGTTGCAATAATAAACTGGCATCCCAACAAATGTGACATTTTGTTGATCTCATCTGCCAACTTAATCTGGTTTGCCGGAGACAGTGATACTTCTGGTTCATCAAGCAAATACAATGCATCCGGCTGTAAATATTCCTCAAAATATTGCATTGCCGTCTCACCATTCGAATACTTTTCTTTTGAAAATTCTATGTACCTTTTTTGATCTTGTCCTTTTTTCGATGCAAGGAAGCTTCTTGCATCTTTCAATGTCATCCCATCCCTTACCAACTCATACAACATTCCATCCGACAGTACCTCTTCCTGTTGTATCTTCTTAATCTCATATAAGATATCCTCACTTTTCATATATCTGCTATTTTTAGGAATCCTTCGGATTTCTATACCATATTCATCTTCTCCATATGAAAAAGTACATTCATCCACAAATTTATCACAATAATCTACTATTCCAAAAGAATTGCTCGTTGCATGCTCCCGTCCTTTTATTTGTAGTTTATCTGCAATTATATTTAACAACGTAGACTTCCCCGACCCGTTATTTCCATAAAATATCGTAATTGGCGTAAAAATAAATGGATCGATATATTTACCTGCAAACACAGAATACGGATAAACATTAGGATTTTTTACCTTCTTTTTGCTCAATTGAAAAGTATTTAAGTAAATCATGACTTTATAACTCCTGTTGTTCACTCATTTTACACTTTAATAATTGATATATTTTCCTGCCATCTTTTCTGCCAAATTGATGAAGCGCTCCCGTATACAAAGCTTTCTTCCCCTGATGTCTCTTCACACTCACAAAATCAATAATTTCCGCTGATTTGCATTCATATTCTGTTCCAATCAGAATATTTTTCAATTCTTTTTTTATTCTGTTACTTTCTTCAATCCGGGCACTCTCTACAGACAAATCTAATAATAATTTTCGATTCTGTATTATCTTTCTTCTCTCTGCATCCTCCGGTGCATGAAATAATGTAAATGCATTTTCTATATTTCCTGCTTTGACAATTTGAATCTGATTTGCATTTTGATCCGCTCCAAAGAAATCAATAACCGCCTGAAATCCTTTATCATTGCTTATAATTGCAATCTCATTTTCGCCTCTTTCACTAACGATTTCACATTCTGCCGCAATATAAAAATCAAGTGCATTCTTTCCTGTGCCTTTTAATTTTATAACCCGGAATTCACAGCCGCTCTCTTTAATTTCCTGCATATAATCATACCGTATTTTTCCGCAGCTTTTGCTATAAAAAATTATTAAAGTGTCCTCTCTCCGCAGCATATCTGCTCCCTTTAATCCATTAGAACCATTCACATTCTCATAATCAACTAATATTGTTGGCATGATTATCACCCCTTGCCAATCAGTTATGTGTATACCTTTCGTACTATCTGGCTCACTAATCCGCACGTATACCATTGGTATATTATTTTTATCATATACCAATGGTATTGTCAAGCTGCTTATGCTAAAATATAAATATTAAAATTTCAATCATAGTAGGAGTATCAGTAAAAGCAATGGATATTTTAGATAAAGAACGATTAAAAGAATGTCGACTGAAACTAGGGATAACCAAACAAGAGGCTGCCAAAAGAATTCAGATTTCTCAACCTGCGTATCTGCGATACGAAGCCGGTTCCCGCAAACCTTCTATACAGATTATTTCTAAAATGGCTGAAGTTTTTTCAACTTCTACAGATTATCTTATTGGAAAATCTGCAGATTCAAGTCCAAAAAGAATAGTCGTTGAACAAAGTGAATCTCCCACTCTATTTTCTCTCGTTAAAACATGTCAAACTCTAAATACGGCCCAACTAACGCGGCTCACGGCTTATGCAAAAGCATTATCAAATGTTACTTCTGATATCGAAAAATAAATTTACAGATATACTATTGGGAGTCCTTCTATAATGCATAACAACCCAACTTTTGCCATGACAACAAAAGACCTTGAACTACAAGCTGTTTTGCCCATATTTCAAGGGCATTAAAGATAATATTAAAATTAATGCAAGAAAAAACCTTGAACTACAAGCTGTTTTGCCCATATTTCAAGGTCTGATTTTCCCATAAAAATCATATTCTTATTTTTAGTACAAATCCCCCACATACCCATCCGATTCCAGATGCATATAACACTCAGTCACCTGATCTGATCCTAAAATCTGTAAAACATATTCCATCCCTGTAGCTAGCTCTCTGGTTTTCAACTTTTCTAATGGGATCCAATATACTTGTCCTTCTTCTGAACTTTTCAGTTCTCCGGCGAATTTTTCTGCCTTATATAACATAATTACGCTATGTACGCCGTCCTCATGCCAGTGGTATAAACCACAAAGCTTCGGCGACTCAATCGTAAGTCCCGTCTCTTCCCACACTTCCCGGATTATGGATTTCTGAAATATTTCATTCTGTTCTACATGCCCGCCCGGAAAAGTTGTACCGGTATAGCTGCCATTCACCTTATCCAGCGCCAGTACCTTTCCTTTATCATCCTGTACCATGCACATATTCATAAAGCAAACTTTCTCGCTTCTGTTCTCTTCTTTTTCATTCAGTGCTTTTCTTACACGTCCGTTAATAGCTGCTCTTTTGGATTTATAATGCCTGAACACTTCTCCATAAGGCACCCATATCTCGGCTTCTTCAATTTTTTCATAAACCGTATCCACCACTTTTTCTATCTGTCTATCATTTGGAAATGTGTAATTTTTCGTATAATAGTCTCTGGTTGCCTGAAACATCCATTCTGCAATCTTTTCTTTCTGTTTTAATTTTAACTGAGCGTATTTCTTATCCATCTGCAGTAATTTACCATCTATCGTCTTATGGTTTTTCTGTGACATCGGTGTGACCTCTTTTCTTTTTTTGTTTCGTTTTTACTATAACACAGAATTCTTTCTTCGGTATTCCTATTCTTCCAACTCTTTAACTTCTTCTGTTTGCGTGGCAGTAAAAAACAGCCTGCCCTGACGGAAAATATTTCCATCAAAACAAACTGTTCTTTGATTTGCGCTAATTATATTTGCCTATAACACAAGAGAGCCGGATTACTCCGACTCTCTTAAGTATGCATCCGCAAACGCATACCCCAATTAGTATCTATAATATACATCAAACATTGAAAAAATGCAAGTTTTATAAGAATTTTTTCAAAATATTCATTCTTGATGCCAAATCCGGATGAATCACTATCGCAGCAACATCAGGATTAACAGCTTTTCTATAATTATCTGTTATCTTTTCGAACTCCCGAATAAATGCTTTTATTTCTGTCTTTGATACCTTCAGTAACTTCATATAGTAGCACATAAGAATAATGTAGTCACCAATTGTCTTGAAATTCACATATGGCAATCCAATTTCAAGCTTCAAACACTGTTTCATTGCACTAGTAGGATCAATATTTCTGAAACGAGTATCAAAAACTACTGCATTATGTGCAATAGCATTTCGTAAATCTTTTAATGTATAGATGTATTTGTATATCAACTGTCTATCTGTATCACAAGACACATTGAGAGATAAACGCTTTGAAATATCATCTCGAACATCATATGTAAGGCATGATAATAAATATCCCAAATCACCCATTGTCATTATTTCGAATAAAGCCCATACCGGAACATCTGAATATCCAATATTATTATAGAAATGCGTTATCTTTGAATTATTCTTTTTATAGGCATACGCAAGGCTAGACTGAATAGAATTCTGTAAATTCAGTTTATTCTGTTGCAATTTCCTTTTCTGCTCTGTAGTTGCTGATGCCGGTGCGTTGTTGTATCCGCTAACAACCTTATCATACATATCCTGAATAGATTCCGAGTTAGCATTTACAAGTATGCTCTCCAACGCAATATTTTTTACTGCGGTTTCAATAAACATCATTTTCCCATACAACAGCGCCTTCAAATCAGAATCGTATTGAATAGTAGCATAGACTTCATCATATGACGTAAATGGTAATCGTCTATGCGCATTTCAAAAAAAACGATATCCCTTGTATCCATGAAAATATCCAGTATTAATAAGTTGACGCTTCTGTTTGGCTCCCTGTATTGAAATTCCACTATCTCGTAAATTTCTCATCAGAGCATCTGTTTTTTTATAACTCATAGACATCCCCCGAAATTAATCTTTTATCATTATACCCCTTTGTATTTTCCTGTAAGGTTAATTTTATTTTTATCATTGAAATATATTAGTCGTTCTGCCTTTGTGATTACAAAATATCATACAGTAATTAATATATCAAGCATTATTTTGAAATATCTTTTACATACACTTCTCATAATAATAAAAAAGTCCTGAAAATGAATTTCCATTCATCTCCAAGACCTATTTTCTAGAAACATATTACAATTCTACTATTTAATTAACTCAGAAACCGCAAGCATATTGTAAACACAAACAGCGAAAAACCGCGTAAATGCTAGCTTTCTGATATTTTCACATTATTCAAACTCCTTTGCGGATTACGTTTTATAACACGCAAGGCATATAATTAACGGCTTCAAAACCGAACGTTTGTTCTGAATTTTATATTTTCCGTACTGCTCATGAAGAGATAAACTCCAAAATAACTCCATTCTA
>CAVBHX010000019.1:30930-49696 GCA_963595255.1 bacterium | reverse complement strand
ACTCCCATACTTTTATTCAGGACCGAGGTAAGCCGCCATGATGAATTAAATAGAACTTCCCCCTTAATTTCCCTCCGGATCATCCGGTATAATAATCGCCGCAATAATATAAGCCAGTACCCCCGATCCAGCTCCCATTGAGATCAGTACAAATGCCAGTCTCACAAGTGTCGGATCAATGTTGAAATATTTTGCGATTCCACCACATACTCCACATATCATTCTGTCTTTTCTTGATCGGTATAATCTTTTTCCTTCCATTGTTCTGTCCTCCATATTTTTATTATATACTCTGTCTGCTTCATTTATCTTTGTGATCATCTATATCTGTCTGTATTTACAGCTGTTCCATAAATGCTACATTGATGGATCCAATGCCACAGTCAATATCCATTTTCTTGTCTGCACCATTATCAATGCTTTTTTCTCTTCCAAATCCAGAAAAACTGTCATCTCCGCATCGAATCTCTCCTATACCACAGTCCAGGTCATAATTATAATCTTTCTGCTTTCCTTTTATCTTCAGGTCTATCTCTCCTACTCCGCAGTCTGCTTCGATTTTCTTCTTTGCATCGCCTGTTGCAGTTACGGAACCGGCTCCACATTTAAATTCTGCTTTTTCAGCTGCAAATTCCAGAATGTTAACCTCTCCTGCTCCGGCATTTATCTCAAGATCTTTTGCAAGAATCTGTTCTGCCCTTAATTCACCGGCCTTCAGATTCAGCTCTGCCTTTTCCAGTTCTATATCTTTCGGAATCGTCACAGTAATGGTCCCTTTTCCTATATTCTTGATTCTTTTAATCTTTTTATTCGATGTAAGATATAAGGTTCCATTTTTGGCAAACGCACAAAAGCCAAGTTTTTCATGTGTATCTTTGCTTTCTACTGTAATCTCATCTGTATCTGACTGTGTCTTCAGATGGATTCTTCCTTCACGCACCGTACTTTTTATCTCATGGATATTCTGATATGTTGCTTTCCCGTTTCCTTCTATAACACCAGTTGCATCTTTCATGTTCGCTTTCTCCTGTGCTTGTGCTACTTCTTCCTGCTTCTGTTCGTCCTGATCATCGTCTGTATCCGTCTCATTATCTTCGTCCTGATCATCATCTATATCATCATCTATATCGTCATCATCGTCATCATCATCCGGATCACTGTATGTCTTATCTTCGGACACCCAGCCGATCCCATGTGGAAATTGATGTGCTATATCTGTCAGGGTCGTTCCCATTCCCCAGGATACCGAACAACATATGATTCCGATCAAAAACATAGAACCGCACACGATCCAGAATATTTTCCAACGTTTCTTCATTTCTTATGCCACCGCCTTTCTGTGAAATGGTTTTCTTAAAATATATACAATTCCTCTGACGATTCCCGGAAATACGATAATACAGAGTCTTACTCCGACTACGGTACCAATGACACCGATCACGATCACTATCAGTCCTGCTCCAAGAACCGCCAGTCCCACACCCGGATTAGCGAACAGACATCCTATTCCAGCCGCCAAAAGTACAACACCGACCATCACCACTGCCGCAAAACCGATTACAATCGCTGCAAACATACAGAACACTGCTATTACAATTCCTGCAATTAATGCCAGAAGCCCTGCTCCAAGCGGTATCACAATCGGAAATCCGATCACTACAATTGCTATGATCATGGCCAATTTTAGCCATTTGTTTGTCCACGGCTTTTTCTCCTGACTTTCCTCATAATCATAGGTTCCGTTATCCTGATATATCTTATTATCCTTTTCTTCTCCGTATGTATCTTCCTGATAATACTGGTATGTGTTTTCCCGGTCATGCTGTTCCTTTGCTCCGGAGTATGCTGCGTTTTCTCCAGTTACTTTACCGATTACTTCTTCGGTTGTTTTTTCCATTCCACCTTCTTTGCCGTCTTCTGTGTCTTCCCGGTCCGCTTTGATCTTCATCGCTACTTTTTCCGGACTTTCCAGCTCTTCTATTACATTCTGCTCATTCTCAGACCCTGCATCATCAAAATAATCATTATAATATTTCAACGCATCGATTCTGTCCTCTTCCGGGATATCCTGAAGAAGTCTGGACAGCGTCTCCATAAATTCTACTCTGTTCATTCTAGTCTACCTCCCTCAAACAATTCGCTGATCTTTCCGGAATATTCTTTCCATTCTTTCTGATACATGGCAAGCTGCGTTCTTCCACTTTCCGTCACTTTATAATAACGTCTGTTTCTTCCGTCAAACTGCCGGTCATAGACTTCCAGATATTCCCCTTTCTGCAGCCTCCGAAGCACCGGATATAATGTAGATTCTGATACATCGATCGCTTTTCTTACATCCTGCGTAATCTTATATCCATAAGTTCCTTCATCTTCCCGCGATACTACCGCCAGCACAATTGCATCCAGAAGAGCTGCGCCTGTATTAAAAACCATGCTCTCACTCCCTTTCGCATTATCATCTAATATTATTTTGTTACGCATATTATACGTCGTATAATATAGTATGTCAACACATATTGTTTACATTACAAAAATGTAAGGTTGAATCCGAAGCATCTGCCACTGGCAGCTTTTTTCGAACGCATGGTGATAAAAAAAGCACACCCGGTCATCACAAACTCTTTCAAATAACTGAAATAAATTCTTTGCGATACACAGATGTGCACTTTTCTATTTATTTAATATAAATCTCCTCTTTTAGTGTAAAGGAGTATATGATCTTTTCTTTTACTTTCTTCCCGGTCATTTGTTCCAGCGCTTTTGCATAATAGCGCAGCTGCTCCTGATACCTTTCTGCCAGTTCTTCCTTCCGTCTTACCTTGTCGGTCTTATAATCCAGCACAACAAGTCCGTCTGGTTCTTCAAAATAGGCATCGATAATTCCCTGTACCAGTATCAGTTCCCCGTCTTCTTCCTCCGGATACAGCTCTCTGGCATCTATTCCCAGTACAAATGGCTGCTCTCTCCAAAGTCTTTGTTTTCCGTCCGCTTCCCGCAGCCGCCTTCCTACACCTGACTTTGCAAACTGCAGGATATCTTCCCAGCAGATACATCTTGCGGCATCTTCTTCTATCCGTCCTCTTCTTACCTGATCATCTAGCCAGTCCATAAAATATTTCTTCCAGTTTTCTTTTTCCCCGGCCGTATCTTCTGTAAATTCAGGCATCCCTTTCATATCCAGAAGTTCCATAACTCTGTGATAAGCCGTACCTCTTGCAGCTCCGGCCAGAACCTCATCCTCCTGCAGAAATTGCGGAATCATCGGCACAACTTCCGGTTCTTCCTGCAGAAGCTCTCCTTCTTCTTCTCGTTCTTCTTCGCCACCATCCAGACCAATCTCATATGCCCGCTTTTTCAGCTCGGTAACTGTAAATTTCAGCTTTCTCATACTGCTTTTTTCGTATGGATAGATGAATTCAAACTGTTCTTTCATCATATCATGAAGCTTTGGCTCGTAAATCTCATTCACATCCCAGTTTTCAAGAACAGCTCTGGAAATCCCGCTTTTTTCTTCCTCTTCTATGCTTTCTTTTACCACATCTTCTACATGTAAGATCTGAAGTTTTAATGGTTCTCCTTCTGTACGCAGAACTGCCGGTAATATGAAGTCCCAGTACGTCACCGCATGGCTCAGCTGTAAGAATGATAATTCTTTTCTCTTATTTCCCTGGAATATCCGCCCGTCAGTTATCTTATCTTCGGGATTTGAAAGTGTTCCTGTAATGATCAGTTTTTCTTTTGCACGCGTAAGTGCAACGTACAGTACACGAAGTTCTTCTCCAAGGCTTTCCAGAGCTTCTTCTTTCTGGATCACCTTTTTGATAATGCTTGGTATCTTAGTCCTGTATTCCAGATTAACTGCATCCAGTCCAACACCCATTCCGGCATGAAGAGCCACAGCACTCCTTGCATCCTGCATATTAAATCGTTTTCCCATTCCGGCCACGATCACAACAGGGAATTCCAGACCTTTGCTTTTATGAATCGTCATTACCCGTACCGTGTCTGCATGCTCATCTTCTATACTTGCTTTTCCGTAATCTACATCGTATTTCTGAAGCTGTTCAATATATCTTACAAAATGAAACAATCCCTTGTAGCTCGTTGATTCGTACGCTCTGGCTTTTTCAATCAACATATCCAGATTTGCCTTTCTCTGTGCACCTCCCGGCATGGATGCAACATAATCTCCATATCCGGTTGTTTCCAATATCTTCCAGAGCAATTCATGCATCGGTGTATACGGTACAATCTTTCTAAAGTCATCCATCTGATCCAGACATTTTTGAAGTTTCCGTTGTATATCCGCATTCTCTCCTTGTTCTCTGTACTTCGTCACACTCTCAAAGAATGCCGTATCCGGATATGCACACCGTATTTCTGCCAGTTCTTCCTGAGATAGTCCGGCAAATACTGAACTTAAGACAGCAGTAAGTGGAATATCCTGCCTTCTGTTATCCAAGACCCTCAAATAATCCAGGAGCACCCCGATTTCCTGAGTCTGAAAATATCCCTCGCTTGTTCCTGCATAAGTCGGTATTCCTTCCCGGTTCAACACTTCGGTAAATACATCGGCAAATCCTTTGATACTTCTCGTCAGGATTACAATATCCGAGTAACGCACATTCCGAAGTTCCCCTGTCTCTTTATCCGTAACCTTCTGTGAACGCAGAAGTTCCCTGATACGCATTGCGATCATTCTTGCCTCCAGTTCCCTCTCGGAAGGAATTTTCTCCTCAAAGTCTTCCTCTTTTGACAATATTTCCAGGTCACTGTCCATCACAAGAATCTCTGTCTTAACATTGTCATTTTCCGGATATTCAGCTCCCGGATAAAGAGCTGCCTGATCATCATAGACGATTCCGCCCAGTTTTTCAGTCATGATCTGTCTGAATATAGCATTGGCACTTTCAAGTACTTCTTTCCGGCTTCGAAAATTCTTGTGCAGATCAATTCTCTGCGTCTTACTTTCTTCTATATTATATGTGCGGAATTTTTCCAGAAATAATTCCGGTCTGGACAGACGGAATCTGTAAATACTCTGTTTTACATCCCCCACCATAAATATATTGTATCTTCCGCTTCTGCAGCCAGATACACTGGTAAGAATTGCTTCCTGGATCAGGTTACTGTCCTGATACTCATCAATCATGATTTCTTCAAACTGCTTCTGATATTCTTCCGCTATTTTGGACGGAACAAAACCATTTTCCGTCTTCTGCGTCAGAATCCTCAGTGCGTACTGTTCCATATCAGAAAAGTCGATCATATTCTGGGCACGCTTCTGCTCTTCGAATCTCTCTGCAAAAAGCCGCACCAGATCCGCCAGTTCTTCCATTGCCGGAGCACATACCCGAAGATCTTCCACCAGTTCTTCCGGACTTTCATAGAAATACTGGGCGCTCATATTTTTCACAATCCCTTTGACCATTTCCCTGATCTTTTTGACCAGGTCAATCTTTTCTTCTGATACTGTTTTATCCTTGTTTGCTGCGATCCTCGCCCATTTTACATTCGAAAATGCTTCCGCAAGACTTTTATAAGACGCCCTGTTACACAATTCTTCAATGACCTGCAGATCTTTTTCCAGTGTTGCTTCATATACGGCAGGCCCTTCCGGACTTAATGCCACATTTTCCGCATAGATAAGCAGTTCTTTTGCATCTTCCAGATTCTTTCTGATATCTGTCATCACTTTCTTCATGATGCTGCTTCCTTCCAGTGCCTTTACATCCGGGATTTCATAGGCTTTTACACAGGAATCCAGCCACGCTTCACTGTCCGGATAACTTCTGGAAAACTCATAAATTTTAAGTATCAGATCCTCAATCTTTTTATCATTCCGGCCGGTACTGTACGCTGCGGCAAAGTCAAGAAAACGCTTACTGCCTTCCTGATATTTTTCCTCCAGTATATCTTCCAGTACATCATGTCTTAGGAGCTTTAATTCGCCTTCTTCACCAATTCTGAATCCCGGATCAATATCAATCGCATGAAAATGATCACGGATCACGGAAAGGCAGAAACTGTGTATCGTTGTGATCTGCGCATTATGGATCAGAGTAGCCTGCTGCTTCAGATGTTCATTATCCGGATATTCCATCAGTTTCTTTTCGATTGCCAGCCGGATTCTTTCTTTCATTTCCGATGCTGCTGCCTCCGTAAAAGTAACGATCAGAAGTCGGTCCACATCCATCGGAGGGTCATCTTTTGTCAGCATTGTGATGATTCGTTCTACCAGAACTGCCGTTTTCCCGGAACCTGCTGCCGCTGATACCAGAATATTGCGATTCCGTAACCGGATTACTTTCTCCTGTTCTTCCGTCCACTTCACACCCATGGCTATTCTCCTCCTTTCTGCTCCATCCGCATTGCTTCCATTGCTTCTTCTTTTCCCGTTGTTCCTATATCACGATATTCATATCCCGGGATCTTCACGTCGAAGCCGCACACCTGCCGGTATGGACAATAATCACAGCCGCTTTCCTGTCCTCTCTTATACGGAAGTGCTCCTACATCTCCATTTAATATCTTTGTTCTTGCATCTTCCATCTTTTTCCGGGCATGTACCATCATTGCCTGGAAATCCTCTCCCGCAACTACTTTAGAGTATCCGGACACACTGCCGTTCTTATTATATTTAACCGGGACTGCCATAGATTCTCCTGTTGTATCCCGGTCCAGATGCTTAAGGATTTCTGCCTTTAACGGTATGATCCCGTCTGGTTTCAGCTGCTTTAAGACTGCCTGTTCTGCCTCTTCTTTATCTTTCGTCTTATCTACAAGCGGATCCTGGATCCGGTAATAGAATACGCCCGCAGGAACAACTTCTTTCTCCGGGTGGCATTTCTTCTGGAATTCTATTGCCGCATCCATATAGATCATAAGCTGAAGCTGCAGGCCGTGATACAATGCTACGATATCAAACGCCTTGCTTCCGGTCTTATAATCCATCACCTTAACATATACCTGTTCTTCGGTTTCACACACATCTACTCTGTCGATCTTTCCTCCAAAGAAACGAAGCTCATACGCCTCCGGCACAAAATCTCCTGCCTTAAGCTGATTCGTAAGTGCCCATACTGTGCGTTCCAGCATCTGTTTCATCCTGACGATCAGTTGTTCATTTCTCGCCGAACTGTATAACACTGAATTACCATAGTCTGTGATTGCTGCCTCCACGCATTCATCGATCAGTTCTTTCCTCTGTTCTTCTGTCAGGATCGTCCAGCCACCTGCTTCCGATGCTTTTTTTGAAAATAATTCCAGGGCACTGTGACATACATTTCCAAGATCCACTGCTTTAAATTCATATACCGGCCGTTCTTTCAGTCGTAATCCATATGCAAGGAAATGTGCACATGCACAACTTGCATACCGTTCCATTCGGGTAATACTTCCTTCGAAATTTTCACCGTAAAGCTGCTTTGCAACGCTTTCCGACAATGGATCCTCCGGACGTCTGTAGTACCATGCCGTTAAAAGTTCGTCTACTTTTTCTTTCCACTTTGGATCTTTCTGATACCAGGTATAAAGCTCCTGCCATGTGACATCCAGATTTTTCTCCTGAAGACCACGGATCAGATATTTTACCCCTGTTTTTTCCGTCAGTTCTTTTTGCACCAGTTCCTTCTCATCCTCGTCCCGTACCTTCACATCCGGATACAGACGCAATAATTCCTGAATCAGATAGGAAGGTCTTAATGCCTTTCCGTCCGCGGACACCTTGCTGTAATATACCTTAAGCTTTTCCGATGGTTTCGTCAGATTCATATACAGATAGAACTTCTGGACGTAAGCTTTTTCTTTACCTCCCGCTGACAACGCATGATCAGCCTGACGGAATTTTTCTCTGTCGCGTTCAGACAGAAGTCCCGTTCTTAAAAGCGCCCCCGGCAGGAAACAGTCATTGGCTCCCACAAAAAAGAGTGCTCTTATATCTTTCAATCTGGTCCTTTGCATATCTCCGGCTACCACCTGATCTACACTTGGCGGAATAACGCCGACCCTTGCTTCTTCAAGACCTGCATCCAGAAGTTTACAATACTCACTTAAGCCCACCGGTTCCTCTCCGAGAAGTGCCACAAATTTATCAAACAACTCTATGATGATCCGGTAAATCTGAGAATATTCCTTTGCCAGAGCCAGTTCCCCTGCCTCGTGAAATTCTTCTTCTGTTTTCTTAAGTCTTTCCTGGATATTCTCCTGAACCATAAATTCATATACTGCCAAGGTAATATCTTTTACGGTTTTCCTCTTTTGTTTTAAAACAAACATCAGATTATCCACTTTTTCTACCATTTGTACTCGGTAATGATTCAGCCTCTCCAGTTCCTCTTCTTCCATCCCTTTCATACGACGGATCCATCGGTTCTGCCAGCCCTTATAGCCCCGGATTCCGAGTCCAATCACATAATTTTCCAGTTCATCGACCTCTTCATAACTAAATCCTGCAAGATTCGTCCTCAGGAAACGGAATACACTTTCATAAGAGAAATTCTTCTCTGCCATATTCAGAAGACTTCTCAGGTATTCTACAAATGAATTCAGCAAAATACTTCTCTTATGATCCATAAATACAGGAATTCCATATGTTTCAAATGCCTGTTCCAGATAGTCTCCATATACATTCATATCACTGACTATGACACCAATCTCACGATAACGGTATCTTTCTTTTCTTACCAGTTTCCTGATCTCTTCTGCTACAGCCATTGCTTCTTCTCCCGGATTTCGCGCCACATGAATTCCAAGATTTTTCACTTCTTTTTCATATGTTCCTGCTCCATATCTGAAAATATTCCGCTCCAGAAATGCCAGCTCTTTATTTTTCTCAAAACGCTTTACCGGATATCCATACAGGCAGACCGGTTCCTCTACCGCAATGTGTTCTTCCCTCGCCAGACTGATCAATGTTGTCACCATCTGCTTGCTCAGTCCAAACAGCTGATATGGATGTCTGTAAGAATATGGATTCTCCCTTTCATCCATGATAACCGTTATCCATACACCCTTACAATATTTCATAAGCTCCAGAATCAGCCTGTTCTGCACCGGTGTAAAGCCTGTAAATCCATCCAGTACCACTGTGCTGTTCTTTAAAAGCTCTGATTCTCTAACTTCTCGGCTCAGCACATCTAACAGCTCTTCCTTTGTGATATAACGTTCTCTTAAATAATCCTGAAAACCATCATATAAAAGCCGGATGTCTTTTAATTTATAATATAACCTGGATTCTTCATCCAGCGAATCTATCATATCATCCAGTTCTTCTTCCCCGATATCATATTGTGTAAATTCCGAAATCACGGATTTGACCTCAGAGATATACCCCAGTTTCTTAATATTTCCCTTCAGGACAGTCAGTTTATCCTCATAATTCCCTGCGATCTTTCGCAGGATCAGATTCTTTCCTTCATCATCCAGTATCGGCATTTTCTTTACTCCGGTCTCTTCAAACACACGGTATGCAAGACGTGCAAAGCTCAATACATCAATATTCATGATTCCGTGTCTCGGATGCATACGAACCAGATCTTTCTGTGTCTGCATTGTAAACTGCTCCGGTACAAGCACTATGAAATTCTCCTGTGGATTTTTTTCAGATTCTTCTATGACATGCTGATATAAATACGTTGATTTTCCTGAGCCCGACGGCCCAAATACAAATTTTAAAGGCATAAGGTTTCCTCCTTATGCCCTAGTATAACACGAATATATGTTTGTTGTATACATATTAGTCTACAATGCGCGAAGTCTTTCTGCAAATTCATTGCTTAATGTTACCTTTGCGATATAGAAGACATCACCTGTCATATATACATTCCAGTCATCTTCTACTTCTACCTGAAGTTCTCCTCCAGGCATATGAACGATCACTTTACTGTTAGTCAGCCCCAGTTTGTATGCAACTCCTGCCGCTGCACAGGCACCTGTTCCGGATGCTCTTGTATAACCTGCACCTCGTTCAAAGATCTCGATTGCGATATTTTCCTTATCGATCACCTGCATAATCTGTGTATTGATCCTGTTCGGGAAATATCTTGCGATCTCAGAATAATCACCGATCTTACATACCAGTGGTTTTGAGATCTCCCGCATCGGAATGACACAATGAGGATTACCGATCGATACGCAGGTAACCGGATACAACGTTCTTCCAAATACCATATCCTCATTGATCACTTCTCGTCTTTCTCCAATAACAGGAATCTCATCACTCCAGAAAGATAATTTTCCCATCGATACACGCAGGCGGCTTCCGTCCTCATTTAAAAATGTAACTTCGACCGGACCGTTTCCTGTATATAATTTAAAATTCTTTTTCTGTACATAACTTGCATCTTTCAGATATTTTGCAAAAATGCGGACACCATTTCCACTGGTCTCAGATTCACTTCCGTCCGGATTCCATACTTTTACGTACATACCGTCTTCTTTCAGGATCGGGCCTTCAAGTACTCCGTCTGCTCCCAGTCCCTCATTACGGTCACAGAGCATTTTTACATTTGCCTCATCCAGTTTTAATTCGTTATGATTCGGATCAAATACCAGATAATCATTGCCAAGTCCATGATAACGTTCTACTACTACCTTCATCTTTTTTTCCTCCTGATCTTTGTTCCCAGCTTTTTATATTGATCACTTTTATATTTTCTGTTCTATATATCTTTATCATAACAGGCATTATTTCCATATTCTACGTAAATAATGCTGTATTTCTTGCAAATAATGCCATTTTCATATAAACTTTCTATAGACAGTCCAATATATATCCGGGGAGGTACCGATAATGGAACAATATGAGAAAAAAGGATACCTGAACAGCGAATTCCGTCTCTTTCATCTGACAGATCAGGAGACAAAAGAAGTAGACTACCACTATCATGACTTTGATAAGATCACCATCTTCATCCGTGGCAAAGTAAATTACATGATCGAGGGCCGTTCTTACGATCTGAAACCTTATGACATTGTACTTGTAAAACAAGGCGATATCCACAGACTGACCGTTGACAATTCCTGCCCATATGAAAGAATCATTGTCTATATCTCACCTAATTTTATGAATGCTTATCAGACAGATAATTATGATCTGAGTTATTGTTTCCAAAAGGCTGCAAAAGAACATTCCAATGTTCTGCGTATCCCATCTTTCGAAAAAAGCTCTCTGTTTCGTTCTATCTCTCAGTTGGAGCATTCGTTTACGGATGGCGGCTATGCTTCCGAGCTTTACAGACAGGTTATGTTTCTGGAATTTATGATACATCTGAACCGGGCTGTAAGAAAGAACCGGCTCGAATATATCGATACTGATAATTGTAATGAAAAGGTGCTCGCCATCCTTGATTATGTAGGCGAACACCTCTGTGAAAATCTGTCAATCGATCTGATCGCAGATCAATTCTATATCAGTAAATATTATATGATGAGATTATTCAAGCAGGAGACCGGTTATACTCTGGGGCAATACATCTCCCAGAAACGGCTCCTGCTTGCGAAAGAACTTTTATCTACCGGTGTGCCTGGCACACAGGTTTGTTATGATTGTGGTTTTAAAGATTACTCTACCTTCTCCAGAGCTTATAAGCAGTTGTTCGGTGTTACGCCTTCGGGCCGTACCTGTCCGTAAAGTTCTGCCGGAACAAAAGCCCTTACAAAGATACCATCTTCCCGGTATTCTTCTTCCTGCAGTTCCCCATACTTTCGGATCAGCTGAATCTTTCCTGCCTCTTTATATGGATAAAGTGTCTCAATCTCTACTTTCTGCTCTCTTAATACTGCTTCTACAGATTGAAGGAATTCGGTAATTCCTTCCCCTGTCCTGGCTGATATCTTCACATGATAGTCTGCATGAAGATCTCTCGGCACCCAGGTATCCTCCATACGGTCCATCTTATTAAATACTGTGATAACCGGTTTGTCTTTCACTCCCAGATTCTGAAGTGTTTCATACACTGTATGCATCTGCTCATCCATCTGCGGATTAGAAGCATCTACTACATGCAGGATAATATCTGCATATCTGGCTTCTTCCAGCGTACTTCTAAATGCCTCGATCAGATGATGTGGAAGCTTTCTGATAAATCCTACCGTATCTGTCATCAGGATTTCCTGACCACTTGGCAGCTTCAGATCTCTGGTTGTTGGATCCAGGGTTGCGAATAATTTATCCTCTGCAAGAATTCCTGCACCGGTCAGCGTATTCAGAAGTGTTGATTTCCCCGCATTCGTGTAACCGACAATCGCGGCTACCGGAATATGACTGCGGCTTCTCTGCTCTCTTGTTACTTCTCTGTGCTTCTTTACATCTTTTAATTCACGGTTAAGCTGTGCGATCCTGCTCTTGATCAGACGCCTGTCCATCTCAAGTTTCTTTTCTCCCGGGCCTCTGGTTCCGATTCCTCCTCCAAGTCTCGACATGGCCTTACCAAAGCCCGCCAGTCTGGTCTGCTGATACTTTAACTGCGCCAGTTCTACCTGAATCTTGCCTTCACTTGTAGATGCTCTTGCCGCAAAAATATCCAGAATGATCAATGTTCTGTCCATTACTTTTACATCCAGTTCATCCTGCAGATTCTTCATCTGTGCCGGAGAAAGTTCATCATCACATACGATTCCTGTCGCCCTAAGCTCCCAGATCATACTTTTCAGTTCTTCAATCTTTCCTTTTCCGACATAGGTTCCCGGATGTTGCTGTTCTCTGTTCTGAATGACCATTCCTACGGTCTCGGCTCCTGCCGTGGACACCAGATCTTTTAATTCTTCCAGAGATTCTTTTGTATCATCCTGATCTGAAAGTGATACACCGACCAGTATTACTTTTTCTGTTTCATTTTTTATTTCTATCATACTGTTTCCATTTTCTATAGATTCATTCTATTTATCTTGTTTTCAGAAACTCGGCTTCTTTTTTTGCCGATTTGTCATTCGGATAATTTTCCAGATACTCTTCCAGTTTTACCTTTGCACTTTCCCAGTCTTCCATCTGTTCATATGCAACAATAATATTGTATTGCATCTCTTTTTTCATCTTTTTACCGGAATCTTCCTGTGCCAGGCCAAGATTATAATAATTTAATGCCTCTTTCGCTTTTCCGAGTTTCAGATCACAGTTTCCAATCATATTATAGATGGTTCCCGTCTTTTCGGCATCATTTTCCAGTGCTTTCTTAAATGCTTTTCTTGCACCTTTGTAATCCTTCTTTTCCCATTTGGCAATTCCAATGCCACGATAGGCATCCCCGACATTTTTCTTCTTATCTACTGCCTGTTCAAACTGTTCGATTGCCTGATCATATTTTCCGTCTTCTAAATATTCTACCCCTTTTTGGGATGGATTGCCGCAGGCTGTCAATAATACACCTGTGCAAACGACCACAAGTAATGCCTTAATTTTCTTCATACTTTCCTTATATTCTCCTCATCTACTCAATCTGCCAGTCAATTGGCTCTACTCCGTGAGCTCTCAGATAATCATTGGTCTGACTGAATGGCTTACTTCCGAAAAATCCACGATATGCGGATAACGGACTTGGATGCGGGGCTTTCAGGATCAGGTGTTTTGGATTCGTAAGCATCCTTGCCTTTCTCTGAGCCGGAGCTCCCCATAAGATGAAAACGATCGGACGATCCTGACTGTTTAATGCCATGATAGCTGCATCTGTAAATTCTTCCCATCCAATATCTTTATGCGAATTGGCCTGATGCGCCCTTACTGTTAATACCGTATTTAACATCAGGACTCCCTGCTCAGCCCACTTGGTCAGGCAGCCGTGATTGGGGATCGTACATCCCAGATCATCATGCAATTCTTTATAGATATTCACCAGTGACGGCGGAATATCTACTCCTTTCTTCACAGAAAAGCAAAGTCCGTGTGCCTGTCCTACATTATGATATGGATCCTGTCCCAGTATAACCGCTTTTACATTATGTAAAGGTGTCAGATGAAATGCATTAAAAATATCATCTGCAGGCGGAAATATCTGTCTTGTCCTGTATTCTTCGTTGACTGTTTCAAATAATTTTTTATAATATGGCTTTTTAAACTCTCCTTTCAGAGCATCCAGCCAGTCATTATTAATTGCTGCCATGTTTTACACTATCCTTTTCCCTCTTATCTTTGTTCATTCTTACAGACGGACGGATACACCTTTTCCTCTTAAATATTCTTTTACTTCTCTGATCTCCAGTTCCTTATAGTGGAATAATGATGCTGCCAGAGCCGCATCTGCTTTTCCTTCCGTCAGTGCATCGTAAAAATGTTCCAGACTGCCGGCACCTCCGGATGCGATCACCGGAATATTCACTTCCTCGGCAATTGCTTTCGTAAGTTCCAGATCATATCCGGCTTTTGTTCCGTCACAATCCATACTTGTCAGAAGAATCTCACCTGCTCCAAGCTTCTCCACCTTCGAAGCCCATTCCACCGCATCAATTCCTACATCGATTCGTCCGCCATTCTTATAAATATTCCAGCCACTTCCGTCTTCCCGCTTCTTTGCATCAATTGCAACAACTACACACTGGCTGCCGAACTTTTCTGCTGCTTCTGATATCAGATTCGGTGTATTAATTGCAGATGAATTAATTGAAATCTTATCCGCACCTTCTCTTAAGAGTGCCTTAAAATCATCTACTGTACGGATTCCTCCGCCAACTGTAAATGGGATGAATACGTTTTCTGCCACCTTGCGTACCATATCTACCACTGTACCTCTGGCATCCGATGATGCTGTAATATCAAGAAATACAAGCTCATCTGCACCTGCTTTATCATATGCTTTTGCAATCTCAACCGGATCTCCGGCATCTCTTAACGATACAAAATTTACTCCTTTTACAACTCTTCCGTTATTTACATCCAGACATGGAATGATTCTTTTTGTATGCATAATGATGTCCTCCCTATAATTCCACAAAGTTCTTTAATATCTGAATTCCGATATCACTGCTTTTTTCCGGATGGAACTGGCATGCGAATACATTCCCCTGTTCTACCGAAGCATGGATATGTGTACTGTATTCTGTCGTAGCAGTTACAATTCCCTCATCTGCTGCTTTCAGATAATAAGAATGAACAAAATATACATAGGAATCTTCCGGAATCCCTTTGAATAATCTTCCGTTATTCTGGAACTTCAAAGAGTTCCATCCCATATGTGGAATCTTAAGGCCTTCCTTATCCGGGATTCTTAGTATCTCACCTTTCAGAATTCCAAGTCCCTCCACGCCCAGCGTCTCATCACTTCGTTCAAATAATAACTGTAAACCAAGACAGATTCCCAGGAAAGGAGTTCCCTTTGCCGTCACATCCCTGATCACTTCATCAAGCCCATACTGTCTGAGTTTGCTCATCGCATCTCCAAATGCTCCGACTCCCGGAAGGATCACTTTATCTGCATTCATGATCGTCTCTCTGTCTCTTGTGATTATTACTTCCTGTCCCAAAAGCTGCATGGCTTTCTCCACGCTCTTTATATTTCCTGCATCGTAGTCGATAATTGCAATCATCTTGTTGTCCTGCCTTTCATATGTGGTATATCGGGGATATTGTCCCGGACATTCACTTTATATTATTTGTCAAGTGAACTGTTATGCTTTATTGTACATCAAGTTCAAACCAGAATTCAACTCCATTGTCATAATTCTTTACACCATACTCCTGGTTGAATGATTTCATAATTGCTTTTACGATTGAAAGGCCGATTCCGTTGCCTCCATATTCTCTTGTATGGGCCTTATCTACTTTATAGAATTTATCCCAGATATGAGGTGCATCTGCTTCCGGTATCGGATTACCGGTATTAAATACCGATACTCTGACTTTGCCGTCTTTTTGCACCATCTTCACTTCGATCACCATATCGCCGCTGACATGATGGCATGCATTACTTACATAATTTCTTACAACCTGCTCTACTTTAAACTCATCTGCCCACGCATAGATGTCCTCTTCTGTGTGCAGCATAATCTTGGCACCTGCCTGATCCGCCATGATCTCCATACTCTGCAGAACGCCTTTGACCAGTGCCGTCAGATTAAATCGTTCAAACACGATATCTTCATCACCGAATTCCAGCTGGTTCAATGTCAGCAGATTCTTGACCATCTGATTCATCTTGGACGCCTCATCCATAATAACATCACAGTAGAATTCCCGGCTCTCCGCATCTTCATTGACTCCTTCTTTTAATCCTTCGGCATAGCCCTGGATCAGAGCGATCGGTGTCTTTAACTCATGAGATACATTTCCGAGGAATTCGTTTCTCATCTTTTCCAGCTTGTCTTTCTGTTCGATGTCTTTCTGCAGACTGTTGTTAGCCTTCTTAAGTTCAGAGATCGTGCTCTCCAATTTCTCTGACATCCGGTTAAAGTTCTCTCCCAGTTCTCCGATCTCATTGCTTCCGCCGCTGGTGTATTTCGCATCAAAATCAAGATCTGCCATCCGGTCGGATAATCTCGCAAGCTCCCGGATCGGATCTGTGATTCTTTTTGAGAAATACCAGATCAGAAGAATGGATACAACGATCAGAACACTTCCTATATATAATAAGAAACGATTGGATATCGACGCACTTTCACGCATACTTTCTACCGGGCTTCGAAGCAGGAACTGACTGCCGTCATCCAGACTTCCCCACATATCAACATAATAACTCTGATTCCACGGATCCCATGACTGGTTGATCTGATAGACATCCGTAGAATCCAGTGTCCGGCTTTCTTTCTGTGCCTGATTCAGGAAATATCCCATCATCTGATTCTTCAGCATATTCTTGTCATGCACATTCGTATGCACATCATTATCCTTTTCAATTACCAGATAAGAAATATTATTCTTTTCAGCGAAATGAATGAGTGAATTATTCTTCTTTGCGCTGTCCCATTTATCTTCGTTTGATACGTCATTTAATTTCTCATAAAGTTCTATGAAACGGGATTCCTTCTTACTTATATAATATGGCTCCAGAAATTTTCCGTTGATGAACATCAATGTCACGACCAGACAGATCAACAATCCTACAAAGGATGTGATCATCTGCGTCTTGATCGAATGATGTACACTTTTTATCTTCAGTTTCTTATCTTTACTTATGATCTTCATGCTTCATCAACCTCAAACTTGTAACCCATGCCCCAGATGGTCTTAATATAATTGCCTTTTTCTCCAAGCTTGCTTCTTAATTTCTTTACATGTGTGTCTATAGTTCTTGCATCACCAAAGTAATCATAATCCCAGACATTATTCAGGATTTTTTCTCTTGATAATGCAATTCCCTGATTTTCAACAAAATAAGTGAGAAGTTCGAATTCTTTAAAACTAAGCTCAATCTCTTTACCATCAATCTTCACCTGATGTGCGGCTTTATCGATTACAATTCCTCCGGCATCGATCTCGTCACCACCGCCTAATACATTTGCTCTTCTTAATATTGCATTGACTCTGGCTACCAGGATCTTCGGACTGAATGGCTTTGAAATATATTCGTCAACCCCCAGATCAAATCCCTGTAATTCATCTCGTTCCTCTGACCTTGCAGTTAACATGATGATCGGCACTTTTGATGACTGGCGTACTTCACGGCATACCTGCCATCCATCCATTCTTGGCATCATCACATCCAGAATGATCAGTGCAATATCTTTTTCATCATAAAATACTTCCATTGCTTCCATCCCGTCGCCGGCTTCCAATACCTGATATCCTTCTCTTCCCAGGAAATCTTTCACCAGTTTTCTCATTCTGCTTTCATCATCTACTACTAATATTTTGATCTTATCCATAAGACCCGGCCCTCCTCTTAAATTTATATTTTCATGATATTTTTTTCTTTAATCTTAATTATTATAGCAGAGAACTATGTAGCCTTTGTGAATTTTCCGGTATATAGAATAAAAAAAGTACCCACGGTATCATATTACTTATGTTACCATGGGTACTTTTTCTTAAGTTACTCTAATCTGTAATTTGTTGTTTTATACAACTCATACTATTCTTCATCTTCTCTTTTCTTTCTCTTAAGTGAGAATCCTCCGATTCCGGCTCCGAGAGAAGTTACTGCAAGCCCTAACCAAGCAAACATGCTTGATGGATCTCCGGTCTTCGCAGCTTTTCCACTCTTCGTATTCGATGTGGATCCGGTCTTACCGGATTTGCCTGATGTACCGTTTGTACCTGTTGCACCGGTTGTTCCATTTGTACCGTTAGCTTTCTGTCCTGCATCCTTTTTCACAAGTGCACTGATTGCTTTATTCAGCTTTTCAGTTGCTTTATCAACTGTATCCTGATTTTTCTTTTCTTTCAGTGCTGTGTTAGCCTCAGCCAGTGCTGACTGAAGTGCTTTCCAGCTGTCTGCTGTATAATCTGATTCTTTTAAAGCACCTGCTGCTTTAATTGCTTTTTCAAGTGCATCTGTTGATACTTCTTTTGTCGGCTCATCCGGTGTTGCTGCTTCCAGTGCGTCGATTGCTTTGTTCAGGCTGTCTGCTGCTTTATCAACTGCATCCTGGCTCTCTTTTGCTTCCAGTGCAGATTTCGCTTTTGTCAGCTCTGACTGAAGTGCTTTCCAGCTGTTCTTTGTATAATCAGATTCTTTTAATCCTTCTGCCTTTTCAATTGCTGCCGCAAGTTTCGTTGTGTCTACTTCAGATGGCTTTTCTGCTTTTACGAGTGCTTCGATTGCTGCATTCAGATGATTTGTTGCCTCATCTACTTCTGCCTGTGTCGGATTCTCTTTTGCAAGAATGTCCTTTGCTTCTC
>CAVBHX010000019.1:0-30021 GCA_963595255.1 bacterium | reverse complement strand
CTCTGGTTACAACATCAAATGCTCCCTTATCATACTCTCCATGTGAATCCAGTTCGTCTGATGATGCTGCGTTTCCCGCCTGGTATACACCTTCGTTTGCCCAGTATTCTGCCCATGTCATTCCTACATATACATATGAATACTCGTCTGTTACTGCTTCTTCTGCAACTACATTTGTCTTAATATCCTGATAGTTATCACTTGTAATCGTCAGTGTGTAGTTTGTACCTACTGTTGGCTCTTTATCCAGCGCAACGTTTAAATCTTTCAGATCACCGCTTGTCAGAGTATCTTCTCTGCGTCCTGCTCTGTAAGTCAGTTTATATGTTGGATTTTCCAGATCTTTTAATTCTACTCCGTTTAACTGAACTTCAAGTTCTGATCCCTTTAATGTTGCAGTTGCTTCTGCTGTTGGATATGTAGCTTTGATCTTTTCTTCTAATTCATTGATCAGTTCTGCTGCATCTGCAGATAACGCTTCCTTATTTGCAATCATGTCCTGAGCTTCTTTCACATGCTCTTTCAGATCAGCATTTTCAGAATAACCTGTCGTCTTCTCTGCTTTTTCAATCAGCTTCTGTAATTTATCTTTCTGTTTATCTGTAATTGGTGTTGATGTCTTTCTTGTGATATCCGGATAATTGCTGCTGCTAATTGTAATTGTATACTGAGTACCAGCTGTCGGTGCCTTTGTTAAAGTAACCTTTCCATCTTTAACACTTGCCTTATCTGCCAGACCGCCAGATACTGATACGGTTACATCTTTCAGATCCTCTGGAATTCCACTGATTTTAAGTTCTTCTGAATCATTTTCCAGAGAATATTTTAATCCGCTGAGATCTCCATCGTAATATTTGTCTAATGTTACATTACACGGAACATCGATCACTCCAAGATCTGTAATCAGTGTAACACTGCTTAAAGTAGCTCCATTCATATCTGCGAACTGATAGAATGCATCTCCCTGTCCATGTGCTCTCTTTAATCCCTGTCCTTCTTTAATTGACCATGCAATTTCTACATTTGGTGTCTTTGTACCAACCCAGAGATTTTCCAGACTGGTCATTCCGTAGCTCTTTCCGGAAGTTGTATTTAAGATTGCACCATAAAGAGTATATTCTTTTGTTTCATTTTCTCCTACTTTTAAACCTGTTTTTGTTCCAAGTCCGTCAACAGTAATCTGGTAATCTCCATATCCTCCGTTTAACTCTAATTCGTCTGCCGGAACAGAAAGATATTTATTCGTTACCGTTGCATCTGCCATTTTAGAGAAGCTGTATGTTCCGTCTTCTTTTACCGTTAATTTGCTGTATGCTTCCGGCGCTTTGTCTAACGTTGTAAAATAATAATCATCATTTTCCGTCAGATTTGTCTTTAATTTAGCATAATCTTCTGCACTTACTTCTACCGGGATTGTTACACCCATGATGTATTTTCCATTGTTGTAAGTACCCTTTGCAAGTCCAGTTGTGCCTTTGAATTTATTTGTAGTTGCTGTAGATACCGCATCTACTCCGCTTTCTACTTCCCATACTGCTTTATCTGTCAGATTGTAAGCCTTATAGAACTGATTGTATGGCACGTTCATGACAAGATATTTAGTTTCTTTAACCGCAGGCTTTAAATTGCTGATTGCTGTCTCCAACTCTTTTTTAGCAGAATCCACATCTGTCTGTGAGGTTGCTGTCAATGCTTTTTTAGCTGTTGTCAGTTTTTCCTGTAATGCTTTCCATGTATCAGCTGTATAATCGCTCTCTTTTAAAGCCTCTGCTTTACTAATAACGCTCTGTAATTCCGTTGTATTTACTGTTTCCTTTTTTGGGGCTTTAGATAATGCATCATCTACTGCCTGCCAGATTGCTGTTGACGAACAAGTTGCACGACTCACAGCATCAATGGCATCCGTACTATTTTTAGTCAAAATCTGAGCAACAACACCAGTACTCTTCTTGGTTCCATTTGCAGCGTTCGATATGTATTTTTCATTATCACTACCACCATTCCCTGATATATCACTGATAGAAGTAATTGTTCCATTCGCCACAGTTACCTTTACTGTCAAATCATATGGATCAAACTCTTCATACTCATCTGGTATACACTTTGCAGTTCCTGTATAAGTTCCATCCTGAATCTTCGCAATGTCCGTACTGGAAGTAGCAGCAACCGCCGGTACCGCTGGGCAAATACTGGCTACCATTGCAGTAGACATCGCAACTGCCATTACTTTTGTCTTCATTTCTTTCTTTTTCATAAAAGCCTCCTTAATGAAAATATTTATTATTAAGTTAGTATTTTCTAACTTATAATCAAAAAAAATTTTACTAATCAGACATGTGCGTTTTCCACACATGTCTGCATGTTATGTTATTTTATACGCCAAGCCAGATACATAATCCAAGTAATATCAAAGCTCTTAAGATTGTAAACCAGATTTCATTGCCTCTGATCTTTTTCACTCCACAATGAATATTCTTCTTCGGACATGTATCTATACATTTCTGGCACTGGAAACAGTCACCTTCTACTTTCCAGGAACCGTCCGTCGGAAGTCCGATATTCGCCGGACATTTTCTGGAACATGCACTGCACTTTGGAATGCAGGATTCCCGGTCTCTGTGAAGCGCAAATATCGGTAACACCGGAACCAGTGAGAATACGGCTCCCATCGGGCAGAAGTTTCTGCAGAAAAATCTTTCTTCCAGACACATTCCGACAATCAGAAGCACCAGAATGACCAGCCCTATGAGATATCCATTCAGTTTGAAATTTCCTGCATGTATCATGGAAAATACATCCCACGGACTTGTTCCCTGCGCTTTACTGTATACACCGCCATAACACATAAATACGATAATTGCCAGGATCACATATTTCAGATATACAAGTCTGTCTGCAATCCGGTCCGGAATCTGCACCGGTTTCTTTTTCATCTTTTTGCAGATCGGTCTGTATAATGCATTCACTCCATCGCCAAGACTTCCAAATGCACAGGCAAATCCACAAAAGAATCTTCCGAAAACAGCAGTATATACACACACCACAATAAGTACAGTAACAAATGATGTCAGCGCCACTTTTTCACCTGCGCCAATCTGTGTAAATATATATTTCACACCTGCAAATGCTGCCGTGTATACCGACGGAATAAAGATAAAATACAGCAATTGGATGATTGCCCTTATCCATATATGTATCTTTTTCAATTGTTTTGCATTCATTTATTTTACCGCCTTTTCTAATGCCTGTTTTGCCGCATTCTTAATTCCTGTAGAACTGAAAGTCGCACCACTGATCGTATCTACTTCTGCACTTTGCGCATCCAGAATCTTCGGTATAATATCTTTCGCCATAGTCAGATAAGAACCATCTTCTCCGTCAGCAGAGACAATATTTACTTCCTTAATCTTCTGCTTTTTTACTATTACTTCCACTTTAACAGTTCCACCAAATCCATCCGCTTCTCCGGTATATGTCCCGTCTTTATAAGAACCATTTTTTGAATCCTGATCTTCTAAACTTTCCGTATTTTCGATTTTGGCATTCAGTTTTGCAATTTCCTCATCTTTTGCTCTGGCTTCCAGCACGGAATTATATCCCAATATCAACCCGACGATCACTACAACACTCATCAGGCGCATCCAGAATTCTCTCATTCTTCTCTCTCCTTTAACTCAGTCTCTTTTTACTGTCTTTTTGCAGAAAGCAATGCGTTCTCACACGCATCCAGAATTGCTTTTGATGTACAGGTTGCACCCGATACTGCATCAATTCCTTCTGTATTACCTTTCTCGATCAGCTGGCTTGTCACACCTTTTTTACTTGATGTTCCGTTTGCAGCGCGAAGGATATATCTGTCATTTGATGAATCTCCGTCCCCTTTTACATCGGTAACGGCAACGATCTTGTCATTCCGCACTGTCACTTTCAATGTCAGATTATAAGCCGTGAAATCTTCATCTTCATCCGGTCTGCACAGCGCACGTCCTTCATAGATACCATTTTTATATACTGTAGTATCATCTTCGCCATCGTCTTTTTTCTCCAGCAGTGCCAGTGCCTGGTTCAGATTCTCAAGAGCCTGGTCCACATCTTCCTGACTGATCTCTGTCTTATCTGCATCTAGCAGCTTCTGTGCATCTTCCATTCTGGTCTTAAGAACCGCATAGGTTGCTTCTGTATAATCCTCTTGTTTCAGTTCTTCTGCTTCTTTCATTACTTTTTCAAGTTCTGAAGTATCAGCTTCTTCTTTATCCGGCTCCGTTGTCTGTCCGTTTGTTACCTTTTCTGCTTCTTTTAATGCATTCTTCACTGCATTTATAAGACCATTTGAACTGTAAGTTGCTCCGGATACTACGTCCACATCCGTACTCTGTTTTTTCATAATATTTTTTACTACATCCATTGCACGGTTAAAGAATTTTTCATCATCATGATTCTTTGTTACGAGTACTGCCTTGATTGATTTATCCTGAAGAACCACCGCTACTTCTATCTCACCGTTATACCCTTCTGCCGTTCCGTAATAAATACCTTCTTTATACGGGAAATTGCCTTTGACAGTCGTATTGTCTTCTGTCTTAGAAGTATCTTCCGTCTTCGCATTCACAGACTGTGAATTGCCGCTTACTGCGGCCTGACGGAGTGCATCTCTTACTGCACTCTTAATTCCGTTCGAACTGTAAGTCGCTCCGGAGATTACATCTACATTTGTACTCTGCGATGAAATAATATTGCCGATCAATGCTTTTGCACGATTCAGATAACTGCTGTCATCATGATTCTCCACAACCTCAATGGACGCAATCTTTCCTCCACTGATCACAACCTTAACTTTCAAAGTTCCTCCGAATCCGGTTCCTGTTCCATAATAGGTTCCATCTTTATACGCTGCCGCATCCTGCACGTCAGCCAGTGACAGTGTACTTCCCTGTGCCGCTGCATTTCCGGACTGGGATTCTCCCGTCTCTCCACTGTCTTTTTCTCCTGTCAATGCATTCTTCACCGCACTGATAATACCATTAGAGCTAAATGTTGCGCCAGACACCACATCCACATCCAGAGTCTGTCCTGCAATGATCCTGTCTATCACTGCTTTTGCACGGTTAAAGAACGCTGCATCGTCCGAAGAACTTAAGATATCAATTGCCGTAATCTGTTTATCTTTAATCGTTACCGCAACAGTCACCTCACCGGCATAACCGGTTCCTGTTCCTTTATAGATTCCATCTGCCAGATCAAAAGAACCTTTTGCCTTGCTTTCTGTCTTCTTCGCTTCATCGGCATCCGTTGTCTTTGTCTCTTTCGTCTGCGCCTGAGCTTCATAAACCGGTGCCTGATAGCCGCTTAACGACACCCCGATACAAGCTGCAACTACAATCGCCGAGGTAGCCGGTGCACCCTGTTTTATTTTTTTGATCACTTTTTCTTTGTCCATGTCTTCCACCCCTACTTTTTCATTACATTTACCTTATAATCCGATTGAAAATCATCCGCGATTCCTTCTGATACGTATAATTGATCGTCATCCGTAAGCAGGACCACATCAAATTTATCGTTATACTTCTTCCAGAATTTCTCCGCTTTCTCTTTTCCCATGATAAAAAATGAAGTAGATAATCCATCCGCAAGTGTTCCGTCATCACTTACAATCGTTACCGAAGTCAGTCCGTTCTCTGCCGGATAACCGGTAGACGGATCAATAATATGATGATATTTCTTCCCATTTTTTTCAAAGTATCTCTCATATCCGCCCGATGTAATAACCGCCTTGTCCTTTGCCTGCAGGATTCCAAGATAATTTCCGTCTTCATCCGGACTTTCTACCGCAACTTTCCATGCGCTTCCATCTGGTTTTGCACCAAGAAGCTGTACATTTCCCCCAAGACTTACCAGACCGCTCGTCACACCGCATTTTTTATAAATCTGCATAATCCTTGAAGATGTATATCCCTTCGCAATGCCTCCGAAATCAATTTTCACATTCTTAGGCAGCGTGATTTTTTTGGTCTTTTTGTCGTATTGGATCTTCGATGCATCTACATTCTTCAGTAACGCACTCAGTTCATCCTCCGCAGGGATCCGGTAATTCTCCGTTGTAAATCCCCATGCATCCATGACCGGGTAGATGGATATGTCAAATACTCCTTTTGTCTGTTTATATATTTTTTCAGAGCGTTCATACAAGTACGCCGTGTCATCCGAAACAAACGCTTCCCCGTTTTGATTTAATTTGTACACTTCACTGTTTTCATTTCCGGTAGACAACATTTCATCCAGACGTTTGATCTCTGTCTCGGCTTTATCTACTGCTTCTGATGCATGCTCTCCGTATGCTGTTACCGTCATATACGTATCCATCGCAAATATATCGCGACTCTGCTTTTCTTCACTGGATTTTTCGGAATTTTCACTTTTGGAATCTTCTTTTTTATCTGTCTGCGCCTGTGTTGTCTTGGCGGATGCCGTACTGTTTCCACATCCAACGGTTCCCATCGACACCGCCGCACATAAAATGGCTATTACAATCTTTCTTTTCATTCTTTATCCTCTATATCTATAGTTACTTTCATCTATTAATAGTTAGTCTGCATTATTTTCAGTTCTGCTCTTCTAACTTAATAAATGTACCATATGTTTTTTTCTGCTTCAATTCTTTTTTTGATATTGATATTTATTATCATTTAATTTCACTGTTGATTTTCCACCAAAAAAGCGCAAAAAAATATCCTGAAATCTTTGATTCTTTCAAAAATTTCAGGATATCAGTGGACCTGGCGGGAGTTGAACCCGCGTCCGAAAGCCCATCCATTCGAGCATCTCCCATCACAGTCATTATATTAACATTCCCTCCATGTGGCACCTAATGACAGGTTCCCCACTTTAGTAGCTTCATAAATTCTTCCATCCCCTCAAAGCTTTGAGAACGAAGTGCTCCGCCTGTTTGAAGCCGGTGACCCGAACAGCGGATGATCCGGGGCCGACTGCGGCCTAATTAGGCTGCGTACGCTAATTCTGTATTGTCTGCGTTTATATTTAAGTGGAACTTTTAACGTAGTGTCCCGCTACGGATGGCTTCTCCAACTTCCAGACCCCCGTCGAAACCAGTACAAGCCCTGATTGTAATGCTTTTCTGGTTTGCAGACTGTCTTTCTTTAGGTAAAGCATATTATACCCCCGTAAGAGTTATTTTGTCAAGGTTTACAAGACAATGAATTTTACGATCTACAGGACCTGCCACCGGCAGCTCCTTACGAATGCATGGCAAATACCAAAAAGCGGGAAACAAATGCTTCCCGCTTTTTGTACTAACGATTCTTGATACGTCTTCTGATAATCTCAGCGATCACTGCAAATGCTGCTACAGCAGATGCAATTGGGATTACTGGCATGGTGTCTCCGGTTTTGGCTGCATTTCCACTATTATGCTTGTTGTTCTTTCCAACATTCTTATGATTGCCGCCTTTCGGATTCTTTCCGTTTGCATTATTATTGCTGCCGTTCTGTCCATTACCCTTATTATCGTTATTCTTACTATTATCTTTTCCTGTATCTTTTCCGTCTGCTTTTTTAAGATTACCTATTGCCTGTTTCAGAGCTTCTGTCTTCTTATCAATCTCTGCCTGTGTCACATCGTCTTTATTTGCAGCTTCTACAGCTTCTTTCAGCGCTTCCTGAAGTGCGTTCCAGCTTTCCTTCGTATAATCTTCCTTGTTCAGCTTCTGTGCTTTTTCAATGTATTTTCTGATATCATCTTTCTTCACTTCTTCCTGAACTTTCTTAAGATTCTTTATGGCTGTCTGAAGTGCCTGAAGTGCATCATCAACTTCTTTCTGTGTTGCTGCCGTATTATTATCTACGAGATATGCTGCCTGAAGTGCTGTCTGGAAATCATTCCATGACTCTTCTGTATAGTCTACACGCGTATATTTCTCTGCATTGGCTATTGCTTTCTTCAGTTCTTTTTTGTCAGCTTCTTTTTCCGGTTCTTCTTTTACCGGCTCCAGATTGTCCATTGCCTCTGTCAGAAGTGCTGTTGCATTATCTACTTCTTCCTGTGTTGCAGATTCCTTCTTCTGAACTGCCTTTGCAGATTCAAGTACTCTTGCAAATGTCTCCCAACTGTCACTTGTATAATCTTTTTCTGCCCGCGACTCGGCTTCCCTGATCACTGCATCTAATGCTGTTTTATCTACTGTTTCCGGCTTGTTCTCTGCATATTTGCCATAGACCTTCCATTCAATCACTCCGACACCGTGTGCAGGATCTCCGTCATTCATAAACTCCGGTTCCATAGTCATACGGATTGCTTTTGTCTTAATGTTTGCAAGTTTTACAGTATTGTATTCATCTTCTACACATGCAAGTCCCTGTGCTTCATCTGCCGCAACCCATTCACCTGCATCATTCAGATACTCAAAGCTTGCACTCTTTGGTGCCACGATTCCACCGTGATCTGAGAAATAATAGATATCCATACTGTTAATTTCAACAGGTTTATCCCAGGTATAGCTTACCCATGCATTCTTCGCAACACCATTTTCATATCTGTTATTCCAGTTATGCCATGCACCATGTGATGTATCATGGGATTCTGTTGGTTCATAACCATCATTTAATGTTGCAAGTCCGCCAAGATCGTTGGTGTAATCACAGATTCCGTCTGCTTTCGCTTCCGGTGCGATATTATCATATTCCGGTTTTTCACCTTTTTTCACTAACGCATTTGCTGCTTTCAGAAGATTTGTTCTTGCAAGATCTGCTGCCTCCTGCGTAACAGTATTATCAGCAGCTGCTGCCTTTGCTTCTTCAAGTGCTTTTGCAAATGTCTTCCATGAAGATGCGGTGTAATCACTTTCGTTCTTTCCTTCTACTTCCTGGATAGCTGCTTTTAAGGCCGTAAGATTTGCCGCTTTCGTTCCGTTTACTTTCCACTCAAGAACTCCGATTCCATGTGCAGGGTCCGCATCACTTAAGAATTCAGGTTCCATTACCATACGGATTGCTTTTGTCTTGATGTTACCCAGTTTGGTTGTATTGTATTTGTCTTTTTCACAACCAAGTCCTTCTGCATTCGGAACTTCTTTCCATTCACCTGCTTCGTTCAGATATTCGAATTTCACTGATTTCGGAGGCTGGATTCCGCCACCGTCTGTACCGTAATATACATCTGTACTTTCCAGTACCATTTCTGAATCCCATGTATAACTTACCCATGCATTCACTACATTGCCATCTGCATCGTAACGGTTATTCCAGTTGTGCCACATTCCTTTGCCTGCGTCTACCTTCTCTCCATCCCAATCTCTTGATGAAGACGGGTCAATGTTGTTATTAAGCTGTGCAAGACCTCCAAGATCTGTTGTATAATTACAGATTCCATCTACTGCTGCCTTCGGAGCAATATTCTTGTCTTCTGCTTTCTTCACCAGATTATTCTGTGCCTTTACCAGTGCTGCAAGTGCTGCTTTGACTTCTCCGGAACTTACCTTTTCTGATTCAAGAACAGATTTTGCTGTTTTTAAAGCTGCCTCGAATGCTTTGTAGCTGTCTTCTGTATAAAGGTTTGCCTCTTCTGTCTCTGCATCCTTCACTGCCTTTTCCAGATCTGCCTTATCGTTTTCATCCGCATATTTTGCAGTTCCGTATACCTTCCACTCCATAACGCCTACACCGTTCATATCATTTGCCTGCTTGTTTAACGTCACACGGATAGATTTTGTTGTTATTTCATCAAAGGTCGTATTGTTAAATTTGTCCATTTCCATTCCATAAGAAGATGGATTCGGAACTTCGTTCCAGTTTCCTTCGGAATCAAGATATTCATAAGTATAGCTCTTAGGGATCTTAATTCCACCCTTTGTATAATCTCCTTCTGTATCGCCGTCATACCAGAGATAGATATCTGCTCCTGTCAGCTTCATCTCCTGGTTCCATGTATAGGTAACTGTTTCTTTCGAACTTGCATTACCCCATGTTCCATATCTTGCCATACCACTTGGATTATATGAGCTTTCCGGTATCTTGCCATCATTGACAGCACTTACTTTTTCCCAGCTGGATACATAACTTGTTGATACAGCTGCACCATATGCCAGGTTACCATCTGCTGTTGGAAGTGATGACATGATTCTTGCAAGTTTTGCTGCCGCAAAATCAACCTCTTCCTGTGTTGCTTCTTTATTGTCATTCACTGTAACTGCTTCCTGGATTGCTTCCGTTAATGCAGCCTTGTCTTCTTCTGTCAGTTCATATTTTGTAAGATCCAGCGCATTTGCACTGTCAATTGTCTTTTTCAGAAGTGTTTTGTCAATGACATTCTCTGCATATCCATATACTTTCCATTCAATCACACCACAACCTTGTGTCTTTGGACTCATATTCATACGGATAGCTGTTGTCGTTACCGGCGCAAATGTTGTTGTATTATATTTGTTCAGTTCTGTACCACAGCCTGACACGTTTGGAAGATCACGCCAGTTGCCATTTGCATCTTTGTACTGATAACTTACTGATTTTGGTACAAAGTTACCATCTGTAAAATAATATGCGTCTGACTGATAGATCGTCACTTCTGACTCCCAGTCATACTGCACCCATGCATCGGCACCATTATCTCCCAGCCAGTTATGCCATACACCATGTGATTTGTCGTTTGAACTTGCCGGATCATATCCGTCATTCAGTCCTGCCACTCCTCCCAGATCCTGCGGTGTATCGATAATTGCTGATGGTGTTGCGATCAATGCCACGTTCTGCGCTTCTCCGGATACTACCATAACCGTAACTTCTACCTTCAGATCTGTATCTTTTACCGTTCCATTTACAGTAAAGTTTCCGGCATGTGCATAGGATTCCTCATCCACCTGATCCCATACGATCTCGCTGTCTTTTATTGTTCCGTCTTCATAAATGACTTCCATTTTCTCCGGAAGTTCCGGCTCTGTCTTCACTTTCGTAAGTACCGTGCCTGCTCTTTCAATTCCATCAACCGGTTCTTTCATCTCGAGAACAATATCTTTTGTTGATTCCACATCTGCATCGTACTCTGTAGATTTTTTATCCGTTGCTGTTAAGCGTAATGTATAAGTTCCCGGCACATATGCTTTTAATTTTGCATCTGCTTTTTCAGCATTTGCGATAATTGCATTGCCGCCTTCCGGCTGATCTACCACTGACCACTTGTATTCTATTTTATTTCCATAGGTCTTATCTGCAGCAGCCTTTCCACTCAGTTCTGCCGTAGTTGTATTTGTCGGATGCTGTGTCGCTGTTGCACTTTCAATAACCGGTGCAGCTTTTTCCGGTGCACGTCCGATTTCAATCTCTACTTCTTTTTCAGTACTCAGTTCTCCGTCACTTACGGTCAGTTTTACTTTGTAAATTCCGTCTTTGCTTGCTGTGATATTGGCATATGGCTTATTCTTGGCATCAAATGTAAGTTCTCCGTCTTCCGGCTCTTTTACCGTTTCCCATTTATAAGTCAATTTGCCATCCGGTGCGCCGTCATCATAAGCCTGAGCTTCTATACGGGAAGATACCAGTGCCTGTGGATTTTCTGACGTTTTGATCTTATAGATCTTTGGTGCCTGATTTTCTCCACCTTTCATTGCCTCGATCGTAATCTTGGCAGATTCCCCTGCCGGAATTACTGCGTATGCATCGCCCTGGTTGTCTGATACATAGCACTGTTCTTTTTCTTCACCATTTACTTTTATACTGTAATAGCCATTTTTAAGACCTACGCCACTCAGACTGATCTTCGAAAGATGTTCGTCCCCTGTCAGATTCTTTACTGCAAGGTCGAAATATGTTCCATCTTTATCAATGACTGCTTTCGTGCAGGAATCCTGTTCCAGTTCCACATACAACTTATCATCAATCACATTGATACGTTTTCCAACACCATCCAGTGGGGTAATCGTATATTTTCCACCGGATTTTGATACTGTACTTCCATAGCCGGTCAGTCCGAATACAGGATCTGTTGCAACATCTGCACTGATACTAAGAAGTGATCCATAGAGTCCCTCATCACTTTCTCCCGAGAAATCGTTCCATCCGTTATTCTGGACACGTGTTCCTCCGTCATTTACATTCTGTGCACCATATCCGCCTTTTGACATGGTATATCTCCAGCTTGTATTTCCTATATAATTAGAAGAAATCTGCCCCATATTTACAGCATTAAAGTTAGATAACTTCGCTGCATAGTTCATTCTCTCTGCCCATGCGCTGGAATCTGTGTCTGCATCTGTATCTTCATATCTCAACCAGTCGTCCATGATATATCCGGCAAGAGATGCTGTATACTGGAAATTCCACCAGGTCTCTCCTCCACGGAAGACAGGATCGGCATACTGATACCAGGTTGGCTGAAGTCCTCTCATCGCACGTGTTTTCCACTCTGCGGACTGCATATTCTTAAGCGCAGCCGTTGTGTTACTGTTATCCGGATAATAGGTTCTCAATGCTTTTGCAGCAGAATAAGCGCCCTCTTCACCGGTATTATCATACTCGAATTCTGATCCGTATGGATAAGCGGCCGTTGCCATACTTGTTCCTTTAGATTTTGCAAACAGCTGTTTCAGATTGTCTCCTTCTTCTGTCATGCCTTCTGCATAGAGTGCTTCGATCATATCCGGAATCTGCTGTTCCCCGTAAAATCCGATTGGATATGCACTTACGCGGTTACTGTATATTCCATATGCTTTTTCCAGATACCATTCTGCACTTTCTCTGTAATCAATCAGATCCGGATATGCTTTTTCTATGCGGTACATATTAAAGAATCCGGTTGCTTCCATAACTTCCGAATAAGTTCTGGAATACGGATTGGCACTTCCGCCATAAATTCCCGATCCACTCAGATAATTCGCTACTGCATATGTTTCATGCGAATTCTTCATGTAATTATTCCACATAAAATCAATCAGATACTTCTCGATGGACTCTACCTCGGAAGCATTTGGATCCAGATAGTTCTTCATTGCCATGAAGTTAATATTATCGTGGCTCCAGTCATCTCCCCAATGAGACTGCTGTGTAGAATCTTTTCCACTTGCAAAATACCAGTCACTGTAAATTCCATAAGTCGGACTTGATGTATCATTGTCCTGAGTCTGATTTGCCACGAAGTCCGAATGCGTCTCAATCGTACTGTCAAGTTTATCCAGAACATTGAATTCATACTGTGTAAATTTATCTTCACCATTCAGTTTGTAATTTACACGTACACTATTGTTACCGATACATCCGAAATTCAATTCATAAATATGATGTTTTTCCCCATCTACCGTCTTCGTATTAACCAGTTTTGCTGAATCACTATCCGAATGTTCTATGGATTTGGAATTATTGACCATCCCACTCTGCTGATCCGGAATATGTTCTTCATCCCATGGATCATTTTCATGCACGCACTGGATATCAACCGATACATCTGAGATCTTACTGTCATCATAATGCAGATCTAATTTGGTCGGCATATTGATTGCCGTCTGGAATCCCGGAGTCGCAACAGCGTCGATCATTCCTTCTTTATAAAGAATGGAACGCATATTATTCTCACGTTCTTCTACCGAATCAGACGCATTATTTGCATCCTCTGCGCTGTTCTGTGGTGTATTATCACCGGCTCTTACTGCTGAAAATTTGAACTGGTATGTCTTCTTCTCACCTGGTTTCAGTACAAGACTTGTAGCATCTGTGTAATAACCACGTCCCGTTTTCTGAATATCTTTGGAATGAATGTAATACACCTGAAGTCCCGGGAACCATCCACCGGTATCACTTGTCCAGTTCTGATAAGTACTTTCGGAACGTGTTCCTTTTACCCCGTTAATATTACCGGTCCAGTTATCAATATATTCAATTCTTGCACCGGTATCTGTAACAGGTGTGAACATTACATAGTTTCCTTCACCGCTGCATCTGATCGCATATGCATAACCACTGTCTGCTCCCGCAAATGTATGCACAGTTGTACGGTTGTTGTAAGTATCATCAATACTTGCGTACTTATTATTCCAAGGCATCGGAAGTCCTACATCCCCGAATTCCAGATAATTTCCACTCGTATTTTCCAGTGTGATCGACCAAAGCAGGGATCCGTCATCTGTATCCATATCGTATACAGACTTTGCATTAAAGCCTTTCATCGTACGGCTATCTGTCGAATCTTCATCCTGTCCTTTGAAGGTGACCTCAACCTTATCTTTGCTTACTTTCTTTTCAATATATGGGTTGTTCTTTAAGTTTGCCGATGCATTGCTGTAAGTTGTTGAACCACCTGCAGCCAGCGTCTTATTCGTATCTACTTCCTGAAATCCACTGTTATCTTCCGGGAATTTCCCGTCTTTGCTGCTTCGGTAGGAAAAGATCATCTCTCCCATCCACTGATGTGCTTCGTTATTCTGCTGATTGGTATCATTCGGAAGCACAAAATTCACATCTTTTCCACTACTGTTTTTGCGGTTATTGTCAATTGTCAAGCTTGATATTTCACCCAGATCGCCAATCGCAGCAGTAAGACTTCCATTGGAAATCGAATCATCGTCTGATGCAGCTGCTTCGACCGTCGACTCCGGTAAAACACCAAGCATTGAAACCGCCATCGCCGTTGTCAACGCAAGCGATGTCACTTTTCTTTTCAAATTTTTCCCTCTAGACATTATTCACTTTCCTTTCTTTTTCATGTTTTCCTTATTACTCTCTTTCACCTCCTGCAGCGATATTAAACGTTTAATAAAAATTCTAAAAAAATCGACAGAATATTTTTATTCTGTCGATTTTTTCGCTGGTGCCTCAATAAAATTCGTACATTAAACGTTTAATAAAAATTCTATATACACCATAACATATTTATAACTTTTTTTAAATACCTATATATTTTTTCGTTATTTTACACAATATTCTGATAATTCGATTATGCACTATTACTCTACATCTTTCAATGCATCATAATCTTCTTCGCCGGTACGAACCTTGACAACCTTCTGTACATTGTAAACGAATATCTTTCCGTCTCCGACATGTCCGGTATAAAGAGTTTTCTTCACAGTCTCAATCACTTTGTCTACCGGAATGCTTCCTACGATAACTTCTACTTTAACCTTTGGAAGTACGGTTACATCCATCTCAACTCCACGGTATTTCTCACCGGCACCTTTCTGAACACCACATCCCATAACCTGTGTGACTGTCATTCCTGTTACTCCAAGATCATTGAGTGCCGTTTTCAGTTTTTCATATCTTGAAAGTTTAGCAATGATAACAACTTTATGTATTCCAGTCTCAGGATCTACAGGAGCAGTTACTTTGACAGATGCAGCTCTCTGTGCTTCTGAAGCTTCATCGTAATCATTTTCTCCAAGCTCTGTATTCTCATTGATACTCATGCTTCCTTCTGTGATATCCATCAGACTGAAACCTGCATATGCAGATGCAAGACCATGTTCTTTCACATCCAGACCTATAATCTCTTCTTCTTCTGTTACTCGAAGACCTACCGTCTTATCGATAATCTTAAATACGATCGTCATGGTTATGATCGTCCATGCCATAACGGTTACTACACCAAGCAGCTGTAAGCCAAGCTGGTGGAATCCGCCACCGTAAAACAGACCTTTCAATGTGCACTCTGGTGCTGTTTTTGTCGCAAAGAGACCGACTGCGATTGTTCCCCAGATACCATTTAAGCAATGAACTGCAACTGCTCCGACCGGGTCATCTACATGAGCAACATTATCACAGAACCATACGCCAAATACAACCAGAAGTCCGGCTACCACACCGATGATGATCGCACCTGTTGCATCAACAACATCACAAGGTGCAGTGATTGCTACCAGACCTGCAAGTGAAGCATTCAGACACATCGATACATCCGGTTTGCCATATCTAAGCCATGTAAATATCATACATACAACCGTTGCGATTGCCGGTGCGATCGTTGTTGCCATAAAGATCGATGCAAGCTGTGGACCTGTCGTAGCTGCAGCTCCGTTGAATCCATACCATCCAAACCAGAGGATGAAACATCCAAGTGCACCGATTACAATGTTATGTCCAGGGAATGCATGTACCTTTGTTACTTTTCCATCTTTATCTCTGGTAAATTTACCAATTCTGGCTCCTTCCAGTGCGGCTCCGATAAATGCTGTTGTTCCACCAACCATGTGGATTGCACAAGAACCTGCAAAATCATGGAATCCTAAACTTGCAAGCCATCCGCCGCCCCAGATCCAGTGTGCCTCGATCGGATATACAACAGCGGAGATCACTGCGGAATAAATACAATAAGATAAGAATTTGGTACGTTCTGCCATTGCTCCGGATACGATGGTTGCCGTTGTCGCACAGAACACCAGGTTAAATACGAAATTGGACCAGTCAAAATTTGCATAATCGGTAAAAATTCCAAGTGTCGGAGTTCCGATAAATCCGCCAAGTGCATCTTCACCAAGCAAAATTCCAAATCCCAATGGGATAAATACACAAGTTCCTATACAAAAGTCCATCAGGTTCTTCATAATAATATTGCCGGCATTCTTCGCTCTGGTGAATCCTGCCTCTACCATTGCAAATCCAGCCTGCATGAAAAATACAAATGCTGCACCGATCAGGAACCAGATTCCAAATACCTGTGTGCCTACGGCATCCTGTATCGCCGATAATACTTCTTTCGTCATAATGTTTCCTCCTTCATCCTTCAGATGTCCGATAACGAAAAAGAGTGTGCACTTCCGTGGTCGACTCACGAAAATGTACACACCCTTGTGCTATCCTTTTATAGAAAAGAAAAAGCGCCTCGAAATGATTCTTTCGAAGCGCCCTTGCTTTTATGTCCCGTAGTTTAACGCCGTGAACTTTTTTTGTCAAGGAAATTTCTGACATTTTTCTGACGTCACACACAATTTCGTTTAATTATCACAACAGGATCTTATTTTTCTTATATTTTTTCTACATTATTCCAGACCAAGAATTTCTCCAAGTACTTCTATAATAATTTCATTGGTGCAGGATTTTACAAATCCCATCATATGTAATGAGATCTCATCCTGCTTCTGAGCTTCCGTCAGTTCCGGATTTCTGTTCGTTTCATTAATGAGCTGTACCAGATGCGGTGTCAGCTCCTCATAGGTCTCTAATGTCGTCTGGGTAACCAGATTTCTTAATTCTTCTTTCTTTGTCGGTACCATTCTTTTCTCCTATCTGAGTTTCATCTTGAAATCACGTTCTGCTTCACGTCTCTGATCCTTTTTGGCGATATCCTGACGTTTATCATATAATTTCTTACCTTTTGCCAGACCAATCTCCACCTTTACAAGGCTGCCTTTGAAATATACTTTCAACGGAACGATTGCCATTCCCTTTTCCTTCGTTTTACCGATCAGTTTATTGATCTCTGATTTATGAAGGAGTAATTTTCTGACTCTGAGTGGATCTTTATTAAAGATATTTCCCTTTTCATATGGACTGATATGCATACCGTAGATAAAGACTTCTCCATTTTCAATACGGATAAAGGATTCTTTGATACTGCATTTTCCCATACGGAGTGACTTTACTTCTGTTCCGTGCAGAGCAATTCCTGTCTCGATCTTATCCAGGATAAAATAATCATGATATGCCTTTTTATTATTTGCTACCATCTTGTCATTACTCTTCGCCATCTCCGGCACCTCCCTGATTCACAATCTTAAAATCAATCGTACGCATCAGACGATCTGCATCCAGCACCTGTACTCTTAAGGCTTCTCCCAGTTTGTACACTTTCCGTGTATGCATTCCTATCATCTCATAACGTTCTTCATTGTATTCATAATGATCATCGGTCATGTTTGTTACATGGACCAGACCTTCTATCGTATTCGGAAGCTCTACATACATACCCCATTTAGTAATTCCAGAGATCACACCGTCGAATTCCTCTCCGATATGTGCCTGCATGTATTCTGTCTTCTTGAGTTTGATCGTCTCTCGTTCTGCCTCATCCGCACGACGTTCCATCTCACTGGAACGCTTTGCAACTTCCGGAAGGATCGACTGGTAGTGTTCAATCTTACTTTCATTCATTCTTCCCCGCAGGTTATCCTTAATGATCCGATGGATCTGAAGATCCGGATATCTTCGGATCGGAGAAGTAAAATGCGTATAATAATTCGCCGCCAGTCCAAAATGTCCGTCATTCTCTGCTGTATACTTCGCCTGTTTCATCGAACGAAGTGCCAGACGGCTGATCATTGCCTCTTCCGGTGTATCTTCCACTTTCGTTAGCAACTTTTGTATTTCTTTTGGTCTTATTTCATTAACTCCAATATGCATTGAATACCCAAAATTATTGATAAATGTTGCCAGTGTACGGATCTTTTCTTCATCTGGTGCTTCGTGGGTACGGTATACAAACGGAAGCTCCTGCCAGTAGTAATCTTCTGCAACCGTCTCATTTGCCAAAAGCATGAAATCCTCGATGATCTTCGTTGCAACATTTCTGTCATATGGTTTAATATCGATCGGCTTTCCATTCTCATCCAGGATCATCTTCGTCTCCGGGAAATCAAAATCAATGGAACCGCGTTTCTTCCTTCGGGCTCTTAAAATACCCGAAAGCTCCTGCATCCGTTCGAACATCGGAACCAGTTCTTTGTATTCTGAGATCTCCGCTTCATCATGATCCGTCAGAATCTTCTTTACGCTGGTATAGGACATTCTGCGATCCACATGAATTACTGTCTCAGCGATCTCATGTGCGATCACATCACCTGACGGATCCACCGTCATGATGCAGCTGAGTGCAAGTCTGTCCTCTCCTGCATTGAGTGAACACATTCCATTCGAAAGTGTATGTGGAAGCATCGGGATCACACGGTCTACCAGATATACACTTGTCCCCCTTTCCAGTGCCTCTCTGTCAAGCGCACTGTTCTCCTGCACATAATTCGTCACATCTGCAATATGCACGCCCAGAATATAATTTTCTCCCTCTTTTACAAGGGATACCGCATCATCCAGATCCTTTGCATCTTCTCCGTCAATCGTGACCATCTGCCAGTCACGCAGATCCTTTCTTCCATTCATGTCAGCTTCGCTGACCGGTTTTGCAACACGCTCTGCCTGTCTTAATACTTTATCCGGAAATTCTACCGGGAGGTCATACCCTTTTACGATCGACATGATATCTGTTCCCGGATCATTCAGATGACCGATGATCTCCACGATCTTTCCCTCCGGTTTCTTTCCATTCTCTCCATAAGAGGTCAGCTCCACTACAACTTTGTGTCCATCCACTGCCCCTCTTGATTTTTCAATCGGTACAAATATGTCCTGATCCAGTCTCTGATTATCCGGAATCACGAATCCAAACTTCTTTCCCGGCTTCATACGGTAAAGTCCGACTACTTTTGAAAGCCCCCGCTCCAGGATCTTCACGATCTTTCCTTCACGGCTTCTTCCTTCCGGTTCTTTTGTAAGTACGATCTCAACATGATCTCCGTCAAATGCACCACAGGTATCATCCGCACCGATGAATACATCCTCTGAATCTCCTTCGTCCAGCACTACAAAGCCAAATCCCTTAAGACTTGCCCGGAACACACCGGTCAGACGCTTTGCATGTCCCCTGCAGTATTTTCCTCTCTTGGAAAGATATATCTTTCCTTCCTGCTCCAACGCTTCCAGGATCTGTCTTAACTCATCTCTGTCTTCTTTTGCCACGCGAAGAAGCATTGCCAGTTCCTTGAATTTCATCGGTGTATATAAATCATCACAGATTAGATCATAGACAACTTTTTTTCTTTTATCAAATTTCTTACTCATATCTCTATGCTCCCCTGCATATTCTGTGTTCCAAAAAGGGACACTCCCATACAGGAGTGTCCCTTTCATCTTCTAAAAATATGCTCTATCCTATGCAAATACTTTTAAATTCAACACTGCTGCCAGTACAATAAACAGAATCGCAAGGAATTTTGTCGACTTCACCAGTGCACCTTCCATAGAACGGCCCTTGTTCTGTCCCCAGTAAGTATCAGCGATACCACTAATGGCACCAAGCCCTGCTGACTTACCTTCCTGCATCAGTACGATAACTGTTAAAGCGATACAGTCTATTGCAAATATTATCATTAATACAATCTTCAAAATGTCCACTATTCACACCTCCTGCGGATAAACCACATATATTCTATCACAGGATGGCCAATAAGGCAAGCTAATCTCATTCAAAATCTTATCTCAGACAGTATTAAATCTGTACATTTTCTATTTTTTCTTCAAATGGGTTCTGATATACAGCCACATCCCCCAATCTTTCCTCTATCCGTAATAATTGATTATACTTTTCCACCCGTTCCGACCGGCATGGGGCTCCTGTTTTTATCTACCCTGCATCTGCCGCCACTGCGATATCTGCAATGAAAGAATCGGCAGTCTCTCCCGAACGATGTGAGATTACCGTCTTATATCCGGCATTCTGCGCCATCTTTACTGCTTCAAAGCTCTCCGTCAGTGTCCCAATCTGATTCACTTTGATCAGTATCGCATTCGCCGCTTTTCTTCTGATCCCTTTGGCAAGTCTTCTGGTATTCGTCACAAACAAATCGTCTCCTACCAGCTGCACCCGCTCTCCGAGCCTGTCCGTCAGCGTCTTCCAGCCTTCCCAGTCATCTTCATCCAATGGATCTTCAATGGATACAATCGGATATTTTTCTATAATATCTTCGTAATAATCGATCAGTTCTTCTGCCGAACGGACGATCTTATATCCTTTTTTCTTTGCCTCACCGTCGAATACGTATTTCTTAAAATTCTTATCATATAACTCGGATGCTGCTACGTCCAATGCGATAGCTACCTCTTCGCCCGGCTGGTATCCGGCCTTTTCCACCGCTTTTACCATCAGACGCAAGACCTCATCTGCATTGTGAAGATCCGGTGCAAATCCTCCTTCGTCTCCTACTGCAGTACTGTATTCCAGCGTTTTCAAAACTCTCTTCAGTTCATGATATACTTCCGCACACATCTGAAGTCCGGTCTTAAAATCTTTCGCCCCTACCGGCATGATCATAAATTCCTGAATATCAATCGTATTATCCGCATGTCTTCCACCATTCATGATATTCATCATTGGAACCGGAAGTTTTTTCACATTTGTGCCGCCAAGATACGAATACAGAGGAAGTCCCAACGCCCCGGCCGCCGCTCTTGCAGCCGCCAGCGAGACTCCAAGCATGGCATTGGCACCAAGATTGGATTTGTTCTTTGTTCCGTCAAGCCTGATCATCGCCTGATCGATCGCTGCCTGATCCAGTACATTCATACCGATCACTTCCGGCGCTATCCTTGCATTGACATGATCTGCTGCCTGCTGCACGCCCAGTCCTCCATATCGTTCCTCTTTATCCCGTAATTCAACTGCTTCATATTTTCCGGTCGATGCACCGGACGGAACACTTGCTCTTCCGCAGAATTCATCTCCGGCAAGTACTTCCACTTCTATCGTCGGATTTCCTCTCGAATCAAGTATTTCTCTTGCGTATACATCCGTAATGGGTAAATACTTATACATTATTTCTATCCTCCTCTTTATAGAAGATAGTATGTTCCGATCCGAAGCAAAACATTCAGTTTTTAATCTGGATCACGCTCTTTTGTATTATTATATAAAAATTAATACAATTCTTTATAAATCTCTGCCATCTGCTGCCAGGTCAGTTTCACATAGCTTTGATTCAGAAGTCTCTGCTGCGTCTCTTCAACTGTCTTCGCAAAGCTCTCGATTTCTTCTTCTTTCATTCCGTATTCATGTAACGGTTTTCTTGCAATGATCTGATCCAGAAGTTTCTCAATCGTGGTATATACTTCGTCTGATTCGCACTTTAAAATATTGCTTAAGAAATCATTTAATTTCTTTATTCTACCATTTGGATCTAATTCCTGATATTTTGCGAATACAGCTGTCAGAAACTGATAGTTCGCTTCTCCGTGCGTGACATGATATACGCCACTCAGAGGATAAGACATGGCGTGCACCGCTCCTGTTCCTGCATTGCCGAATGCAATACCGGCAAGATTGCTTGCTGTCAGAAAATCATCCAGCAGATTCATTCTGTATTCTTCCCCATGTTCGGCAATCTTCTGGAATCCTTCAATGATCATCTCCATTGCCTTCATACTGAACATCTGTGTATATAAAGTTGCTTTCGGTGATACATAGGATTCAATCGCATGAATGAACGCATCAATCGCACTTGTCGCAAAAAATGAATACGGAAGACCTGTCAGAAGCTCCGGAATCAGCACTGCACGATCTGCAAAGATCTCATCGACAGCAAGTCCCATCTTTGTATGTAACTTCGTAAACTCTGCAATTGATACATTGGAAACTTCCGAACCGGCACCACAAGTCGTCGGCATTGCGATCAGAGTCTTCTCTCTTTTAAGCGGTACCTTCCTGCCAAAGATCTCTTCGGCGGTGTAATTTCCTGCAAGCACCAGGATCTTTGCCATATCGATAACAGCTCCTCCTCCGATTGCAATAATTCTGTCACAATCCGTCTTACGGAAATCTGCCAGCAATGCATCGATCATCACATCTGTAGGCTCGCCTTTTCCGTATTTACTTTTAAATTCCACATGTGCTTCCAGCCCAAGTGGTGCAAAATATGTCTCATATGTACTTTTACTTGCAAGAATAAAATCATTCTTACCTATATTATATTCTTCTGCGAAATCTTTTGCATGCTCAAACTTCTGTACTTCTGCTTTCTGCCAAAAAAGTTTCATTTTTTCTTATCCTCCCGGTCATTTTTCTGAATATTTTGTCTCTTAATAATATACCACCAATCCGTTGACTTTTCCATACGTGAGCGTTACAATCATTGAGGATATGAAAGATTTCTTTCATAATTTCTTCCATACCCAAATAATTACAAAAGGAAAACTGGGGAATTTTTCAAATGAAAGAACATTTAAAAAACTTTGCACTACTCACTGGCAGTACACTGATCATGGCAGTGGGTATCTACTTTTTCAAGTTCGCCAACAACTTCACGTTTGGCGGTATCACCGGTTTTGCGGTACTCGTTGCCAAGTTCACGCCTCTTTCGGCCAGTGATTTTTCCTTCATTGCGAATATGCTCCTTCTGATCATAGGACTTTTCGTTCTCGGGAAAAAATTTGCTGCACAGACTGCATACAGTAGTATCCTGCTTTCTGTCACGCTGTCCGGACTGGAACGTATCTATCCAATGAGCCACCCGCTTACCAACGAACCATTACTGGAACTGATCTTCGCGATCGTACTTCCTGCCATCGGTTCGGCCATTCTGTTCAATATCGGCGCATCCAGCGGGGGCACGGATGTTATTGCCATGATATTGAAGAAATACACCAGCGTTGACATCGGAAAAGGCTTGCTTGCTTCCGATATCTTATTCACAATCGCCGGTTTCTTCGTATTTGACATTAAGACGGGTCTTTATTCACTGCTCGGTCTTACGATGCGTTCGACACTGATCGACAGTCTGATTGAAAGTCTGAACCGCTCGAAGTATTTCCACGTGGTATGCAGCGAGCCGGAACCAATCTGTGAATTTATCAAGAATGACCTGAAACGAGGTGCAACAATCGTACTCGCACAGGGTGCCTTCACAGGAGATGACAAATATATCATCCTGACTGTACTTAGTCCAAATGAAGCAATCAAGCTTCGTAATTTCATAAAAGCTCATACAACTGGTGCATTCTTACTGATATCCAACACCAGCGAGATTATAGGAAAAGGGTTCCACTCTGTGTAGTGAAACCCTTTATTTTTTCTCCGTATTCTCAATATCCAACAGATCCAGGATTGAATGTGACATCATATATTGATAAAATTCCATTGCATCTCCCGCCGAAATATTTTTGCTTTCCCGGATAAGCCAGTATTTCAGTCCATTCACCAATGATATTGCATGAAATTCCAGAAATACCTTTTCGTCGACATGTGGCATATTTCTTAAATGTTTTAACGGATGATGCTTTACCAGAATTTCTTCCATATGGAAAACCTGTCCATACAGCATCTCCTCAAAGGAATTCTGCCCTGTTACTTCAAATACCTTTTCGTAATAAGCCTTGTCTTCTCCAAATCTCTGGAACAAAAGCTGCAGAGACTCCATTCCATGTTCCTGCTCCATAAGTTCTGAGACTTCTTTAAATACATCTTCCCACAGAAGCCATTCCATCACTTCGTATTTGTCCTGAAAATAATTATAGAACGTCGGACGGATCACCCCTGCTGCATCTGTGATCATCTTGATCGTTAGTTTTTCAAATCCTTTTTTCGCTACCAGTTCTTTAAATTTTTCTCCCAATAGTGCTTTTGTTAATTCACTTTTGCGCTCCATCTCATCACCTTAATTTTTCTCAGATAACTTGTAGTAAATTATTATACCCCTGCTATCCGGCAAAATCTACCGTCAAATTGCTCCATTTTTTACATATAATAATGGAGAATTACGTCGAAACTGGCAAGTAAAAGGAGTGCTCCCCCGACCCAGTATGCACGTCTGTTTTCTTTCAGTCCCAGTCTGTATCCTGCAAATATGCCGATTACCGCTTCCAGAACCGTTACCGGGAATAACACCAGTGACTCTTCGATCATGGCTGTATCCAGGAATCCAAGTCCCATTCCGACAAAGAACGCATCGACACTCGTTACCAGTGCAAGAAGCGTTGTTTTCTTCCATTCAATCTCATCTTTTCTGCGTTCCAACACCTTCTTTTTACGGATTCCTTTTAGGATCATATAGATGCCAAGTGCCGCAAAGATCAGCACTGTCAGACCTTCCCATCTGTCAGCCGCCGTCTTCGTTCTGGTAATAGACAGTAACGGCAGCAATGTGATCAGGTTCCCAAGTACCAGTACCCCCAGCTGGATACCTCCAAACAGAACACTTAACAGGACCAGATTCTTCCATCTAATCTTTGAAAATCCAGCTCCCATATAGGCCGCCGCCACAAATACATCGATCGATAATCCAACGGATACGATCAACAGTTCTATCGTTGACAATTGCATCGCCTTCTTTCTTTTCTCCTATTTTAGCCTATTTAGAATCGTTTTTGAAGCGACAAATGCCATACAGATGTATAAAAAAACGAGAAAGCTACGCTCTTACGTAACCTTCCCGCTTTCTGCGACATATATAGTATCAACTTTAGGATGTGTCTCTTATATTATATCCCAATTAGTGATGGAATAAACGGATTCCGGTAAATGACATCACCATATCATATTTATTACATGTTGCAATTACATTGTCATCACGTACGGATCCACCCGGCTGTGCAATGTATTTTACACCACTCTTATGCGCACGCTCGATATTATCCCCAAATGGGAAGAATGCATCTGATCCAAGTGCAACATCGGTCAGTTTGTCCAGCCATTCTCTCTTGGCTTCTCTTGTGAATACTTCCGGTTTCTCTTTGAAGATTGCCGGCCATGCATCGTCTGCAAGCACGTCCATGTAATCGTCTCCTATATAGAGATCGATCGCATTGTCTCTGTCTGCACGTCTGATTCCATCCACGAATGGAAGATTCATAACCTGCGGAGACTGTCTGAGCCACCAGTTATCTGCTTTGCCTCCTGCAAGACGTGTACAGTGGATTCTGGACTGCTGTCCTGCACCGATACCGATTGCCTGTCCGTCTTTTACGAAACATACAGAGTTGGACTGTGTATATTTTAATGTAATCATAGAGATTGCCAGATCAATCTTAGCCTGCTCTGTCAGTTCTTTGTTCTCTGTCACGATATTTGAGAAGAAATCATCATCAATCTTTAATTCATTTCTTCCCTGCTCAAATGTAACACCGAATACCTGCTTGTGTTCGATCGGAGCCGGTACATAATCCGGATCGATCTGGATTACATTATAGTTTCCTTTTTTCTTTGCTTTTAAGATTTCCAGCGCTTCCGGTTCATATCCAGGAGCGATCACACCATCGGATACTTCACGTTTGATCAGTTTGGCAGTGTCTACGTCACATACATCAGACAGAGAGATAAAATCTCCGAAAGAAGACATACGGTCTGCGCCTCTTGCTCTTGCGTATGCAGATGCAAGCGGAGATAATTCTCCGAGATCATCTACCCAGTAAATCTTTGCAAGCGTATCACTCAGTGGAAGTCCGACTGCGGCACCTGCAGGAGATACATGCTTGAATGATGTAGCTGCCGGAAGTCCGGTTGCTTTCTTTAACTCACTTACAAGCTGCCATCCGTTAAATGCATCCAGGAAATTGATATATCCCGGTCTTCCATTCAGAACCTTGATCGGCAGTTCACTTCCGTCTTCCATATAGATTCTGGAAGGTTTCTGGTTCGGATTACATCCATATTTCAGTTCTAATTCGTTCATATCTATTCTCCTTATCGATTCCTCTTACTGGTTCTTATTGATGATCTTTGTCTCGTAGGTACCTGTCTTGATATCAATATAACGTACGAATAATGATACTTTATTGTCTTCATTCAGGCTGTTCCATAAATTTTCGGCAAATGTATCCATGTCATCCGGAATGCCGATCAGTTTTGGTTCTCCTTCAAAGCTTGGAAGCGGATTGCCGTCACATTTGTATGTATGGATGAAATGTCCTTCTCCTGCTGCAGGATTCTCATATGCAAATGTATAACGGTTGCAGCTTTCCGGATTGCCGTTGTTGCTCTTTAAGATTGACATTGCATAGTTAAATGTTCCATTTTCAATATGCATAACACCAGAAATTCTAGGTGTGTAGTTCGGTCCGTCTGGTTCGAATTCACGGCTTCTGAGTGACTGTTCAAATGTAAGCTGCTTGTCCATGCCCTCGTAGATGGTATCTGTCTGATCTCCGTTGGTTACGATCGTCTTGTTGCCAAGTACTCGTACCGGTGCATAAATGATCAGGCTTGGATCAGTCAGTTTGGATGGATCAAATGCCTGTGTGCGGATGCCTTCCCCTTCTTCTACAAACACACGGTTACGGCTGTTCTCACTTCTTCCCATAATAAAGTAAGCAGTTACAGCTTTGGTCCCATCTGCACTCTTTCCTATAATAATGCCACGTCCCGGGTAAGAATTGCCCTGCAGTTCCTTCTCGATTGATAACATTTCCATGAATACATCTCCTTTTCCTATGTGGTTTTGAACGTTTCTATCCCTATTATATATAAAACCTTCTTATTTTTCCACCCCTTTTTATAAGTATAATTAAAAAAGTTCGTTTTTTTATAAGTACAATTTACAATTTGAAGCGCAAAAGCGACCTATGTTATAATTCGGATAACAAGATTTATTTTATGAAAAGGAGGATTTCTCATGAAACATCTACATGTACTCGCACTGCCTTGTCTTATGGCCGCTCTTCTGCTTTCCGACTGCAGCCAGAAAGGTGCCGATGCCTATGTAGGTGAACAGATCACTTCATTAAAAGAAAAAGATACTGATACCTATTCTGACTTTTTACAGTCAGGCATCGATGAAAGTAACCAGCAATATGTCCTTCAGTTTCCGGACAAATTAAAGGGATCTTATATTCAGCTTCTTAAGACTTCTTTACAATCCGTTCAATTTGAAGTAGCTAACGCAAAAGAAAAGAAGAATAACATCTATGAAGTTGAAGTCAGTTTCAACCCCATTGATATTCAGAAAACGTTAAAATCAGCCAATGCTTCTCTTATTTCCAAAACCACTGCCGAAACACTCGAAGAAGCCGGAAAAGACATTTTCAAACAAGATCTGAAAATTATAAAAGATACTCCAAAATACTCCGATGAAATCACCACCACTGTCGAAGTAAAGAAAAAAGGGGACAACTTCTCCATCGATCGGAAGTCTCTGAAGGCGCTCTTAGATCAGGCATTGCTAAATGATATGGAACCATACAATTCCCTCTGTGAACTCTACGATGCAAAAGACTTTTTAACTGCTTATCTCGATGCATCTTTTAAAGGGGAAGTCACCCAGTTTGCCAAGCACACGAACCGTACCAAAGAAGAAGCACTCTCCTGGTATGAAGGTGATGTATTTTCCGCTCCGGATGATTTAAGTTCTGCTTACAAAGAACGTTATACACTTGCTTTAAAGAATATACTAAAGCAGTCCCGATATACCGTTCATGTTCCCAGGAAAGAACAGGGCCTTATGAACTATACAATCTCCGTCACCACAACACCGAACAACAGCTTTGTAACCGCATATCAGGAATTTGAATCCGGCACTTATTACTCCATTGATGAAGCCTCCCGTGCACTGGTAGAAAAACTTGAACATTACGCAGCTTCCCCGGTCTATGGAGACGAGACAACAACAGATATTTCCTTAAACGGACATACGCTATTAGATTCCGGTAATGAAGATTCCGAACTGCAAAAATTAGGAACTATCATTTGCCCAATGCCTGAATAAACGCTGATTCTTTTTGCATGGCAATTGCCAAAATACGACAATATACGATTAATGTCGTATTTGCTTGAATCTGAAAATCAAAAGTTTTAAGATAAGGTAACTGCAAAGAGAATATAATGCAGTAAAATGAGGAGGTAACACTATGAATGTTGTAGACACAGTAAAAAACGCCGCCTTTGCTTCCGCTATTCAGGCAGCACTTAAGTACATGGATAAGGATCCTGAAACCAATATTCCAAAGGTTATGAGTATCGTTGACAAGGCTGCACCAGAAGGCTGGTATGAAAGTCAGCGTAATGCGATCCGTCAGGGTATCGCCGAAAAAGGTAATTGGTATCAGCTTGCACAGAAAGTATGGGAGTTGGATTCAGGTGTACGAAAAACTTTCTTTACAAACTTTATTGTTAACGCTTCTTTGAAGGGTTCTGCTCTTCAGAAGGAAACCGAGGAAAAAGAAGACTGTAATGTTCCTTGGGCGATTTTATTAGATCCGACTTCAGCCTGTAACCTGCACTGTACCGGATGCTGGGCTGCAGAATACGGACATAAACTGAATCTTTCTCTCGAAACGATCGATGACATCGTAACACAGGGAAAGAAACTTGGTACATACATGTATATCTATACCGGTGGGGAACCAATGGTACGTAAGAAAGATATCATCACAATCTGCGAACGTCATCCTGACTGTGAATTCTTATCTTTCACAAATGGTACACTGATCGATGAAGAATTCTGTCAGGAAATGTTAAGAGTTAAGAACTTCGTTCCTGCAATCAGTCTGGAAGGATTTGAAACTGCCAATGACGGACGCCGTGGTCCTGGTGTGTTTGATAAAGTAAAACATGCTATGCAGTTATTAAAAGAACACAACCTTCCATTTGGTATCTCAACCTGTTATACAAGTATGAACTACAAAGATATCACAAGTGAAGAATTCTACGATATGATCATCGAAGCCGGTGCTTTATTCATCTGGTTCTTCCACTATATGCCAGTTGGAAATGACGCCGCTCCGGAACTTATGCCAAATCCAGAGCAGAGAAAAGCTGTATACGAACATATCCGTGCTTTCAGAAGCTCCAAACCAATCTTCAGTCTGGACTTCCAGAATGATGCGGAATACATCGGCGGATGTATCGCGGGCGGACGTTACTACCTGCACATCAATGCAGCCGGAGATATGGATCCTTGTGTATTCATCCATTATTCGAATGCCAATATCCATGAAGTCAGTCTTCTGGATGCATTAAAGAGTCCAATCTTCCAGGCATACCGAAAAGGACAGCCATTCAATGACAACATGCTGCGCCCATGTCCAATGCTTGAGAATCCGGAATGCTTACCGAAGATGGTAAAAGAGACCGGTGCTCACTCTACCGATCCACAGTCACCGGAAGATGTACAGCATCTTTGCGATAAATGTAAGCCTTACGCTGAGGCCTGGACGAAGATGGCTGATAAGCTTTGGGAGGAGAGACAGGCAGCGAAGAAGTAATTTTCTACTTAATTCACTAAGCTGACTACCCGGACCGGAATAAAAGTTAGGAATCCTTTCCTGTTCAGGTTCCGTCGGTGG
>CAVBHX010000018.1:0-50437 GCA_963595255.1 bacterium | reverse complement strand
TTAATATCGCGGGGTGGAGCAGTCTGGAAGCTCGTCGGGCTCATAACCCGAAGGTCGTAGGTTCAAATCCTGCCCCCGCAACTCGCACAAAATATTGTGTGTATGCCCAGATAGCTCAGTCGGTAGAGCAGAGGATTGAAAATCCTCGTGTCACTGGTTCGATTCCGGTTCTGGGCATTTTCCTTGCGAAAGGAATAAGGGCGTGTAGCTCAGGTGGTAGAGCACTTGACTTTTAATCAAGTTGTCCGGGGTTCGAATCCCCGCACGCTCATGGAATGAGAGTGAAGTAGTATATAAGTACTACTTCTTTTTTTTATCTACAGGACCTGACACCGGCAGCTTTTCTTGCATACTTTGTTATTGAAATATATTGACATATTTTATTGAAATGATTATATTATAATTAATAAGAGGGAGTAATCGGCATCTATATATTTCATAAAAGAGATATAAGAATGGAAGATATAGATGTTTACGATGACGTCAGTACGATGGCAAAAGAGCCATCCGTATCGTAATGAAATGATGAGACTTTTATTGCATAGTTTTTATGCAATAAAAGTCTCTTTTTTTTATACCAAAGCAAAAGCATGTAATGCATCAGATATTATGGAAAAGAAAGGAGAACAAATATGCTGACAACAAAACAAGTAAGGGAGAATCAGGAAAAATATGGTTTCAATGAACTGGTAGAAGGGAAAAAGAAAAGTACCGTGCAGATATTTCTGGAACAGTTTAAAGATTTTCTTGTTATCATATTGATCATATCTGCAGTGATTTCCGGTATCTTAGGAGATGCAGAAAGTGCGATTGTTATTTTTGTAGTAATTACGATGAATGCAATACTTGGAACGGTGCAGACCGTAAAGGCAGAACAATCGCTTAACAGTTTAAAACAGTTATCTGCTCCGGAAGCAAAAGTAGTGAGAGATGGAAATATTATTCAGATTCCGTCGAGAGAGGTGACGATTGGCGATGAAGTAATATTGGAGGCAGGGGATTGTATACCTGCAGATGGAAAACTTATAGAATGTGCAAGTCTGAAGGTAGATGAAAGTGCACTGACGGGAGAAAGCATAGCAGTTGAAAAGAATCTGGATGAAGTCGCAGTCGGAACAGCACTTGGCGATCAGACGAACAAAGTATTCTCCGGAAGTTTTGTTACGTATGGAAGAGGAAGATACGAAGTGACTGCAATCGGCATGAATACAGAAGTAGGAAAGATTGCAGATCTTATGAAGAATACATCAGAAAAGCGTACACCACTGCAGGTGAATCTTGATGACTTCGGAAAAAAATTGTCGATATTAATTCTGGTATTTTCAGGCATAATATTTGGGGTAAATGTATTTCAGGGAGAATCTATTGGTTCAGCGTTTATGTTTGCTGTTGCGCTGGCAGTTGCAGCGATACCGGAAGCTCTTAGTTCGATTGTGACGATTGTATTATCTTTTGGAACACAGAAGATGGCAAAAGAACATGCAATTATACGAAAACTGCAGGCGGTAGAAGGTCTTGGCAGTGTATCGATTGTCTGTTCGGATAAAACGGGGACACTGACGCAGAATAAGATGACGGTAGAGGATTATTATGTAAATGAAAAGAGAATACCGGCCGGAAAAATTAATCTGAAAAATGAAAATGAAAAACTGCTTTTGAGATTCAGTATCCTGTGTAATGATTCAACGAATACAGACGGACAGGAGATTGGTGATCCTACGGAAACGGCACTTATTAATCTCGGAAGTAATCTGGGAATCGAGATTATGCAGGTAAGGGAACGATATCCGAGATTGTCAGAGGTTCCATTTGACAGTGAACGGAAACTGATGTCGACAGCTCATAGGATTCAGGATGATAAGATGTTAACGGCTGATCATATAATGATTGTGAAAGGTGCTGTAGATGTATTACTGGATCGTATGGACAGAATCAGAGTTGGAAATACTGTAAGAAAGATGACAGATTCTGATTGTAAGAATATTTCCATGCAGAATATGCAGTTTTCCAGAGAAGGGTTAAGAGTTCTTGCATTTGCATATAAGCATCTGGAAGAGGAAAAAGAAATCGGTACAGAGGATGAAGAGCATCTGATATTTATCGGAATGATCGCAATGATGGATCCGCCGAGAGAAGAGTCGCAGGTTGCGGTAGCAGAGTGCCTGAATGCCGGAATCCGGCCGATTATGATTACGGGAGATCATAAAGTCACGGCTGCGGCAATTGCAAAGAGGATTGGAATATTAAAGGATGAGTCAGAAGCCTGTGAAGGTGCTGATATTGAAAATATGTCAGATGAAGATTTAAAAGACTTTGTAGAGGGAATCTCGGTCTACGCAAGAGTCTCTCCGGAGCATAAGATCAGGATTGTCCGTGCGTGGCAGGAAAAGGGAAATATTGTGGCAATGACAGGAGATGGTGTGAATGATGCGCCGGCTTTAAAACAGGCGGATATCGGTGTTGCAATGGGTGTGACCGGAAGCGAAGTTGCTAAGGATGCGGCGGCGATGGTTCTGACAGATGATAATTTTGCAACGATCGTGAAGGCAGTGGAAAATGGAAGAAATCTGTATCAGCATATTAAAAATGCAATTCAATTTCTATTATCCGGAAATTTCGGAGCAATTCTTGCGGTACTGTATGCAGCAACGACCGGATTACCGGTGCCTTTTGCCCCGGTACATCTGTTGTTTATCAATCTTTTGACCGACAGCCTGCCGGCAATTGCGCTGGGTGTGGAACCGCATTCTAAAGCGGTTATGGATCAGAAACCGAGACCTGCGAATGAGTCAATACTTACGAAAGCATATCTGGTGAATATCGGAACCGAAGGTCTGTGCATCGGGATTATGACAATGGCAGCATTCTTGATCGGATACAGAGGACAGGATGCAGTTCTGGCAAGTACGATGGCGTTTGGAACATTGTGTATGAGCCGTCTGGTACATGGATTTAACTGCAAAGACGATAAGCCGGTAATATTCTCAAAGAGATTCTTTAATAATAAATATCTGATCGGAGCATTTGTCTTAGGTACTGTTCTGATCACAGGTGTTCTTACAATTCCGGGATTACATGCCATGTTTAAGGTTGTTACGTTAAATATGACGCAGCTGATGACAGTATATGGTCTTGCATTTCTGAATCTTCCTGTGATTCAGGGATTGAAGTATTTGAAGGGAAAGACAAAATGGAATTAAAACAAGAGACAGTGAAGCAGATCAGGGGATTGATCATATTTACGGCAGTACTGATTGTCTGTCTGTGGAAATTTGATGTTGTGATAAGTGCGTTTCAATTTGTATTAAATATAGTATATCCGTTTTTGCTTGGCGGTGCGATTGCATTTGCCTTAAGTGTACCGATGAACTTTGTAGAACGGAAATTATTTACAGAGAGAAAAATTTCTGAAAAATATAAAAGAAAATATGCCAGGGGAATCAGTCTGATGCTTGTAATTGCCGGTGTAACCGGAATTCTGGCAATGATAATATTTGGGCTGCTTCCACAATTGGCAGGAACATTTGCCAATCTGGGAAAGAGTATTCAGGAGTTTATTCCGCAGGTGCAGGGGTGGGCAGATCACTGGTTCCATAATAATAAAGAAATTATGAATGTCGTGAACAACCTGGAATTTGACTGGAATAAAATTATGGAAGCGGCGGCAGGCTTTCTGAAAAACGGAGCGGGAAGTGTGCTGGAGACTACCATTAATACGGCAAAAAATATTATTGGTGCAGTGGGAACGTTTTTTATTGCATTTGTATTCGCAGTTTATATTTTGCTGCAGAAAGAGAAACTGGGAAGACAGGCGAAAAAAGTATTATTTGCGTTTGTCAGGAAGGGGAGAGCAGAAGCCGTATTGGAAGTGCTGGCTCTGACGTATAGGACATTTTCAGGTTTCTTGACGGGACAGTGCGTGGAGGCTTTGATCCTTGGAGCAATGTTTGTAATCACGATGACACTGTTTAGACTGCCATATGCACTGTTGACCGGAATTGTGATTGCATTTACGGCATTGGTACCGGTTTTTGGAGCATTTATCGGATGTGCGGTCGGGGCGTTTCTGATCTTTATGGTGAGTCCGTTTAAGGCGTTGATGTTCATTGTGTTGTTTCTGGTACTTCAGCAGATTGAGGGGAATCTGATTTATCCACATGTAGTGGGAAATTCGGTTGGACTTCCGTCAATCTGGGTGCTGGCAGCAGTGAGTGTTGGCGGAAGTCTGATGGGAATTGTCGGAATGCTGATATTTATTCCGTTGATGTCGGTGGTATATGCACTGTTCCGTGAAGTTGTCTACATTAAATTACGACAAAAGAATATTTATCCACAGGATATTTTATAAATGTGGATAACTTTGTGAATGTGATCATTTATTGTGGATGAAGAGGATATCAGTTTTGAAAACGTGATCGTTCTTTCAATTTACAGTAGATGACAGCAATGGCAGTACTGATCAGGGTTGATACAATACCGGCTCCGATAATAGAAGCAGGATTAACGCTTCCATACTGACTCCGATAAGCAATAACATTGATCGGAATAAGCTGAAGAGATGAAATGTTGATGATCAGGAATGTACACATTTCATTACTTGCTGTTCCGGCAGGGCGGGAGATACCGGGAGCCAGATGTTTGCGGCGCTGTTCTTCTAATTTCGATAATTCTTCCATTGCTTTTAATCCGGCAGGAGTGGCGGCCCAGCCAAGACCTAAGATATTGGCGATCATATTGGTGGTAATTGGTTCTTCGGCAGGGTGACCGGCGGGAAGATTCGGAAAAAGGAAACGAATGACCGGCCGGATCTTTCTGGAAGCGGCCGGGATAATTCCGGCTTTGGAAGCAATTTCCATCAGTCCTACCCAGAATGACATGACACCGATCATGGTAATACAAAGTGAGATGGCTTCTTTGGATGAATCAAGTGCTGCATTGGTAATATCGGGCATCCGGCCTGTGAATGCGGCGTATACGATGCCTGTAAGAATCATAAAAGACCAGAGGTAGTTCAGCATAAGTGAGACTCCTGTATGTGGATATCTGAAGTATAATATGCAAACAGTGTGGAAAATATGACGGTATAAATCGCCATGCGTTTGTAAGAGGCTGCCGGAAATTGCACCAATCTCAGTTATATATTAATATATGACAAGCCAATAGAATAAACTGTAAGAGGATAATTTAAAGAAGGAATGTTAATATGCAAATATTGTTATATCTTACAGATTTCATAGTCCCGCTGGTAATCTTCGGGATTGTAGGTTATGGACTGTTAATGAAAGTTCCGGTATATGATACGTTTATTAAAGGTGCAAAGAAGGGGTTTCTGACAGTGATCAAGATTATGCCGACACTTGTCGGATTAATGGTGGCAGTGGGGATATTGAGAGCGTCCGGTTTCCTTGAACTGATTGCAAATGGAATCGGGAGATTTACGGACAGAATCGGTTTTCCGGGAGAGCTGGTTCCGCTTACAGTGGTAAAGATGTTCTCCTCATCGGCGGCGACGGGACTTTTGCTGGACATTTTTAAAGAATATGGAACAGATTCGTATATCGGACGGATTGCATCGATCAGTATGTCGTGTACGGAGACGATCTTTTATACCATGAGTGTATATTATATGACAGCCAGAGTCACGAAGACGCGCTATACATTGACGGGTGCGCTGCTTGCAACTCTGGCTGGTGTGACTGCCAGTGTAGTGCTGGCGGGTATGATGACATGATTGTGTGATGTGGTAAAATGTCACGGAAAAATGTAATTATTTCCAAGGTTTCTTATGATAATCTGAGGAATCTTTTTTGTCTCTGTGGTCTTTTCCGTTCTGCGATTTGCTCCATATGCGTAGAGCGGTGAGAATTCCGACCGTGTAAAGGATCGTGACTAATATTACCGGGTTATCCTTCAGAAAATAAATAACAAGGATAACGGATAACAGGCAGATAAAGAGCTGGAATGTGGTCCAGAATCTTTTTTCGCGGACTTCTTTCGCCTGTTGAAGGAGTTCCATACGTTTCTGTTCCATACGGAGATATTCCATCAGATCTTCATCGCTGATGCGGGAAAGGATCTGCTCATCGCGGTTCATTTCGATCTTGCGTTTGGAACGGAAATTAGAGAAGAACTCACGGAACGGATGCTCATCTTTGGAGCGGGATTTTTCCTGTTGTTCGTAAAAGTCTTCTTCCAGGTCTTCGTCTTCTTCCGCATCTTTTTCGTAGTTGGAAGAGTGATGGGTGTCTGTTTTTGAACGTTCTTTTGTATTTCGGGTGTCACTGAATTCGTCCGTGTTATCGGAAGTTTTGTTGTCGATAGCTTGTTCGCTTGCTGTTTCAGATGTTTGATTATCTGTCTTCTGGGTGTCGGTAATTTCCTTAGAAGCAGCTATTTCAGTGTCTGTAGTTTCCTGCGCAACAGATAGATTATCCTGTTCATCAGCAACTGGATAAAGCACAACGTTGTCAGTGGCAGCAGGTGCGCCAGTTTCAGATTCCTTAGTCTTAGGTGATTCTTCTGTCGATACTGCTTTTTCTATATTTTCGGACATAATTTTACCTCCGTATTCATTCCTATATTGTATGTTGTCTTTTATTTTATCTTTATTATCTTATCATATCAGCTATGAAGATAAAAAACAAATAAAGAGTGTATAAAACGGCGGAAAATAACTTGCAGTAGAAAAAAGCCCTTAAAAATGTTAAAATTGTAAGGAATCATTTGGAGGAAAACAAGATGCAGTTAATGAATGAAATCCCGGATACGTTCTGGAGTCTGTTCCGTTCGGTCAACCGGGATATTTATATTGAAGCACTTTTATGTATTAATGAAGAATACGAATATAATAATTATTTCCTGACGAAAGAAGTATGTATCCAGATCTTAAGTGACATGAATGCGAAGAAACGGTTTGAGTTACAGCGGGAGGAAAATGATACGGATTTTGATATGCTGGAGACGCCGTCATCAAGGATATTAAACTGGCTTCTGCGGGCAGGATGGCTGAAGCGTATCGAGGATTATAATACACTGGTAACGAATATTGTCATTCCGGATTATGCGGCGGTGATGATCGATGCATTTGAAAAGCTGAATTCGGAAGATGCGTCGGAGACGGATATTTATATCCAGAATGTGTATGCGACGCTGTATGCATTTCGCAATGATCCGAGGGCGAGTATCGGGCTTTTGAGGACGGCACTGGTGAATACGAGGCGGCTGAATAAGGCACTGCAGGACATGCTTCATAACATGAACAAGTTTTTTGCAAAACTTCTACAGCAGGATTCGTACAGCGGGATTTTAAGAGAGCATCTGGACAGCTATGTGGAAGAGATCGTGTGGAAGAAGTATCATATTCTGAAGACGTCGGATAACTTTTACATTTATAAGATGGATATTAAGAAATGTCTGAGAGAGATCCGGGATGATGAGGCATTTATCATGAAGGTACAGGCGCGGTCGAAGATGCTTGGAGATAATCAGGATGATGTACTGGATCTGCTGGACCTGATCGAGCGGGGATTTGATGATATTGAGCACAGAATTGCTAATATGGATAAGGAACATACGAAGTACGTCCGTGCGACGGTAACGAGGATGAATTATCTGTTAAGCGGTGAGACGGATACAAAAGGTCTGGTGGTACAGCTTCTGAACAAAATGTCAGAAGATCCGGATCAGATGGAAGAGATCATCACAGAGACCGGAAAGCGCATGAATCTGTCACTTCTGGAAATTCTGTCAGAGAAGTCTTTATATAAGAGAAGAAAATCCAGAAAAGACTTCATCAGTCAGTTGCTTCCGGATGAGACGACGGGAGATCTGGATAAGGATGATATCTTAAGACTGAACCGGATCCAGATGCGTTTCAGCAAGAAGCAGATCGAAGAATTCATTGAGAGCAATATGGAAGATGAAGTGATGGATGCATCGAAGATTAATATTGCGAATGAGGAAGAATTTGAGAAACTGATTCTGGCATACGATTACAGCACACGTAAGAATAGTAAATATATGGTGCTGGAAGAAGAACCGGAGATGGTGGAAAAAGATGGATACCGCTATCCGGCATTAAGATTCGTGAAGAGACGGGCGTAATAGTGTGTAATAATTCGTAATGCAAAACAGAAAGAAAAGTGATGAACAATAATATAAAGAAGTTCTGATAAAAGGAGTTCTAAGAATAATGATAGATTACTACGAACAGCTAACCCAGGAAGAAAAAGAAGAGGTCACAGATGTCATCCAGACGCTGTACCGGCAGACATTTCTCCTGGAAAGAAAATTTGATAAACGTGTGGGAAGGATGCAGTATACAAAAGAATACCGTACCTGTAACAAACATCTGGAATTTTTCAAAGCATATTTTGAAGTGGCAGGGATCACACTTAGGGAAAATGTACATATGGGTGTGATCTACATCCAGGGTGAACAGCTATGGGGCGAGAAGCTGCCGCGTCTGGCAACCATTTATCTGCTGGTATTAAAGCTTCTGTATGATGAGCAGATGCAGACCGCATCGTCAAGTAACCATGTGGTGACAACACTTGGTGCGGTAAACGGAAAAGCGGGAGAATTCCATGTGTTGAAAAGTCTTCCGTCTATTACAGAGATGAGACGGACGATCGCACTTCTGAAGAAGTACCAGATCATAGAGCCGCTCGACGTACTGGAAGAATTAAACGAGGCGACCCGACTGGTCATTTACCCTTGTATCCATACGGTACTTTTAGGAGACGACATCAGGGAATTATTAGCGACATTCAGTGAGGAGGATCAAATTGGAGACGAAGCAGCCATTCAAAGCACTCTCGAAGATATGCCTGAATAACTGGCATTACATAGATAAAAAGATACTGACGCTCAATGAAGGAATCAACTTCTTCACCGGACATTCCGGAAGTGGTAAATCGACGGTTCTGGATGCGATCCAGATCGTGCTGTATGCTAATACGGACGGCCGTGGATTCTTCAACAAGGCGGCAGCAGACGATTCGGACCGTACACTGATCGAGTACTTAAGAGGTATGGTGAATATCAGTGAAAATAATGAGTCACAGTATTTAAGAAACCGTAATTTCTCCAGTACGATCGTGCTGGAGCTTACACAGACCAATACCAAGGACAAGCAGTGTGTAGGTGTTGTATTTGATGTAGATACGTCGAACAATGATATCAGTCGCCTGTTCTTCTGGCATACGGGAGAATTACTTCCGAATCATTACCGCTCGGAAGGCCGCTGTCTTACTACAACGGAAATGCGTGAATACCTGCAGCGTTCCTTTACGCCGGAACAGTTTTACTGCGGACCGAGCAATGAAAGATTCCGGAGACAGCTTTACGATATCTATCTCGGCGGTCTGGATATGGAAAAATTCCCAAAGTTATTCAAACGTGCGATCTCGTTCCGTATGAATATCAAATTGGAAGATTTCGTAAAGGAATATATCTGCATGGAGCAGGATATCCATATTGAAGATCTGCAGGAAAGTGTCATGCAGTATGGACGAATGAGAAGCAAGATCGAAGAGACGATGGAAGAGATCCGGAGACTGCAGCTGATCTGTGAAAAATATCAGCAGTATGCGGAGAAATCTGAAGCAGAGAAGGTATGCTCTTATCAGATCGACCGTCTGGAGATCATGACGCATGAAGTGAAGAGCCAGGAAGCAAGAGACCGGATCAAGGTACGACAGGAAGCCATCGAAAACTTAAAAAAGCAGCAGAAGGTGCTGGAACAGGAAGAAAAGGATCTGCAGAAAGAGTACGAAGAAATCATCCTGCGGATTGCAGACAGTGGATATGCGAGACTGGAATCAGATCTGGATACATTAAATGAGACGCTGGAGCGCCTGAATAACGGAAAGGTCCGCTGGGAGCAGACGGCGGAGCATCTGAAGGCATGGATGGAGAAAGATATTACGCCAAACCAGGTGATCTGGGATATCGAAAAATTCGCAGACGGAAGCATTTCCGAAGAAGAGCTTGTGCGGCTGCAGGAAGGCTTAAAAGACTTGCAGGAGGAGCTGGAAGACCAGAGACAGGAAGCAGATGCAGACCTTCGCCGGATCAAGAAAGAAGAGAAAGAAGCACGAGCAGAATTAAAAGAACTGAAGCAGGGAAAGAAAGCTTATCCAAGAGAGCTGGAAGAGGCAAGATTCGAGCTGCGTAACCGCCTGCATGAACGCTGCGGCAAGTTCGTAAATGTGCATATTCTTGCGGACCTTCTGGATGTGAAGGACGAGCGCTGGCACAATGCAGTGGAAGGTTATCTTGGAAATAATAAATTACAGCTGATCGTGGAACCGAAGTATGCAAAAGCGGCGATGGACATTTACCAGGAGATGGATACGAAACGTTTCTTCCGGGCAGCAGTCCTGGATACGGAGAAGCTTACGAAGGATAAGCATCAGGTACAGCAGGGTGCGCTTGCCGAGGTGGTAAAAGCCAAAGAGCCATATGTGCAGGAATATATTAATTTCTTCCTTGGAAATGTTAAAAAATGCGAGTCACTGGATGAACTGCGTGAGTGTAAGATCGGTGTGACACCGGACTGTATGCTGTATCAGAGCTACAAACTACAGCACATGAATCCGGAGAATTACACCAGAAGAGCCTACATCGGAGAGACGAGTATGCGCCAGAGAATCCGCAAGCTGGAAGAAAAATGTGAGAAGTTAAATGAAGAGAGAATGCCGGTACAGGAGCTGTTAGAAGAGATCCGCCAGGCAATGCAGATGGAGATGTTAAAGCAGCCGGCAGAGGATTATCTCGGCTGGCTGGCCGACAGCAAGGCAATCATTTCCAAAGAAAAGAAGAAGACTCAGTTGTTGGAACAGATGCAGAAATTAAAGGACGAATCTGTTGCGGCCTGGGAAGAAAAGAAGAAAGAAGTACAGGCAGCACAGGATGCGAAGAAAGAATCGGTATCTAAGGTTCAGGAAGCAATCTGGGAGAATAAGAAAGAGATCGAACGTCTGAATGCGGAAGTTCTTGAGTCGGAAGAACAGATGAAGGACGTAAAGAAGAAAGTGGAAGATAAGCGTTACGAGAAAGAATTCCAGGAATATCTGGCCGGCAGAAAATCAGAGAATTATGAGTATCTGAGACGCCAGATGGTTTCGAAAGTGTATACACTCAGAGAAGAAGAGGAAGAAGCTTATCAGAAGCTTGTAGAGGAACGGAGCAGTTATATCAGAGAGTATCCGAACCGTACATTCTCGACATCGATCCGCGACAATACGCCATATGAGAAGCTTCTGAATTCGCTGTCCTGCGATCATCTGGAGACTTACAGAGAGTCGGCGAAGACACAGGCGAAAGCGGCTGTGGAGCATTTCAAAGATGACTTTATCTTCAAAATCAGAAGTGCAATCCTGGAGGCTTATCAGAGAAGGGATGAGCTGAACCGGATCATCAGTAAGCTGGACTTCGGTAAGGATAAGTATCAGTTTGTGATCACGAAGAATAAAGGTGCAGACGGAAAATATTATAAGATGTTCATGGATGATTCGCTGCAGATCCGTCCGTCTGATCTGGATGATACGATGGACAACCAGCTGGATATGTTCACGATGGAGCATGAGAACCAGTACGGAGAAATGATGAACGAGCTGATCAACATCTTCATCCCGCCGGAGAATGCGACGAAGGATGAGATGGATGAGGCAAAGCGCAACATGGACAAGTATGCGGATTACAGAACGTATCTGTCATTCGACATGCAGCAGATCGTACATGGTGATAAAGAGATGACGATCGGGCTCAGCAAGATGATCAAGAAGAACTCCGGTGGAGAGGGACAGAACCCGCTGTACGTGGCACTTCTGGCAAGTTTTGCGCAGCTTTATAAGATTAATCTGTCGCCGAAGATGCACCGGTCACCGACACTGCGTCTGGTTGTGCTGGATGAGGCGTTCTCCAAGATGGATGCCGAGAAGGTGGCAAGCTGTATCTCGCTGATCCGCGGACTTGGCTTCCAGGCGATCATCAGCGCGACGAACGATAAGATCCAGAATTATCTGGAGAATGTAGATAAGACTTTTGTGTATGCGAACCCGAATAAGAGACATATTTCCATTCAGGAATTTGAGAAGACGGAGTTTGGGGAGCTGGTTGAGGAAGAATAAGAGCCAATGGGGACGGGGAAAAGTGGATTTTTCCCCGTCCCTGCTGGCTCTTATCTAATTCCTGTATTACATCGCCTCTTCCAGAATCTCCTTATCCTCATTCTGAATCTCAGTTGTACTCTGAGCCTTTTTAGGCTTAATAAATATAGTTCTGAAAATAAGTCGTGCAAGTGGCCCAACAAATATAAGCTGAAGCGGGAATGCCATAATAAAATTCCAGCAGTAAGTCATAAGATAGTCCGGTATAAAATTAGCGGTAAAGCCATATCCGTGATATACACCGAGAATGCTGGCGAATGCAACCTGCCAGATGACGGTGAATGTCTGGATCGAAAAGATGATAAAGACCGGTCTGTCTCCCGGTTGGACTACCCGGAATGTGCACATCTTTGCAAGGTGTCCGGATATGAAATATGCAAGTAATGCAATGATGATGTATTCGATCCACATGTCTCTTAAGGCGATTAAAAATGTTGTGTTGGTAAAGCTTCCTGTTGCAAGTACAGTGTTATATAAAGTCATAACATAGACCATCATCCATGCTGTGATGGCTGTAAAAAATATAGATTCTCCTCTGGTTCTAGGCATTGTTGTTTCCTCCGTTTTCTTTGTTTTGTGTAATCATCATAGTTCTTTCCTTTCTGACAATAAAAAAGACAACAAATGCGCCCGTCCGTCTGACAGTGGACAGGTGACATTTATTGTCTTGGTATGTCTGGGCATCTTCAGAAGACTGCCGCTAGCAGGCCCTGAGGGTGTCTTTTATATTTAATTTTTTTTACAACTTTTATAGTTTAGCAGAGAATAAAAATAAGAGTCAAGTGGATATTTAAAAAATTTATAGCGAGCAGGTTTGCCTTGCAGAAACTATTATGAAGAGATATCTTCCACAGAACTGTTCCGTGCCTGCCGGGGCGTCATCCCGTAGATCTCTTTGAAGAGTCGGTTAAAAATCGTCTGGTTTGTAAAACCACTTTCACTCATCACCTCAGAGATTGACATATCCGTATTCATCAGGAGACGCCCCGCATGGGAAATCCGTACTTCATTCAGATAGCGGAGAAAGGTAATTCCCATATGCTGTTTGAAAAAGCGGCAAAAATATTCTCTGCTGAAGCCTACATGAGTAGCGACTTCTTCCAGCGAGAGTTTTTCGGTGTAATGTTTATTTACATAAGAGATAATCTCCCGCAGAATATCATTAGACTGACTTGTTCCGGCAGTCGCTCCCGGCAGGAAATATACAGAAAAATAACGAATCAAATCAGCAAGCATCAGCAATGCCGTGCCGTCCGAACGCATGGCACTGGTGTTTTCATTTTCTACATTCAGACGTGTCAGATCGTGGGCGAGCTGACAGATGTGGATGTACTGGGTGGATTTTGGATCATCCAGAGGAACCGGGCGGCACTTTATATGATACAGTTCCAGGTCCGGGCAGTAGACAGAGAGACGCTTCTTGTCAACATGGATACAAAGAAACATATACAAGTTAGAATCCGAATGTATGGAATGAACTTCTTTGGAATCAAAAACAATCAGTTGGTTGTGTTGAAGCGTAAGGTGTTCGTGTTCGACATGAATACGGACGGATCCGTTCAGGCAGAATAAGATCTCCATAGCTTCGTGCCAGTGTGCCGGAATGTGTGTATTTTCCAGTGCTGCCATCGATACCTGGATGCCCAGATTGCCGAGAGGATGCAGTGCTTCGTGATATGCTTTTGCCATAATAATCTCCTTTTTTTGAATAATAAAATTAGTATAGAGTTGCATCAAATATTATGAATTTATAAGAGACTGCCAGATGCAGATTTATAATAATGTCAATATCGTTGTAAAACAAGATAATTATAATACTGGTTATAAAACAAAAACAAGACTAAAATACAAGACGTAAACGGAAAACAAAGATAACTAATATATAGATAATAAAAAAGGAGAGGTCAATATGAGTACAGTAGCAATTAAGAATACAATGGTAATGAATAACACAGAGAAAAAGCTCAGCTTAGTAGAGCGCTTCAAGAAATATCTTCTGGATAATGCAGATTTTTTTGCAGTAAGCTCAGTAATGATGTCTGGAAATGGTTATGCAGCGGCACAGATCATGAGAGATGCAAGACGTGTTGCAGCTGCTAACAGATAGGAAGAATTTGTAAGAAATCGCAGATTAAGAATCTGAGATAATGAAATAATGACTATCAACGGTAAGACATCAGGTGAATTATATAAATGATAAATAAAGGATTGCGTCAATTATAAGCTGGACGTGGTCCTTTATTTTTGTTAATGATATTTACTTATAAATATTAAAATATTGACATTTAACATTTGCAAAGTTAAAATCAAATAAAATAAGTTAAACGGGGAAAAATAAATTTATAAATATAGTGAAAAACAATATTAGTTAAGAATAGAAAAAAGAGAAATCTGATAAAATACGAGTAGGTGATTGAAGCGTGAATAGTTTAAATGATTTGAAAATGGCAAAGAAACGTAATCATAAAATAATGATTACGGATGAAGCGATAAGCAAAGTACCAAGAGTACAGTACAAAGAAATAGCGGAAGAAGAATATGATAATATTCAAGAATTAGCAAAACAAGTACTAAAAATAGCTAAAGATGAAAATGATTCAAATGAAGTCGCTATTACGTATAGCCTTGATAATATTAAACTTATAGAGAAGGGTGAACGATATATAGGAGTTTCATTAGGAGCAGAGCATAATGTTGATCCATTAAGTAATTCTACAGCGTATCATTTGATTTATTCGTCGAGAGATTGTGTAGTAATAGTATTGCATAATCATCCATCGTTGTCAGCATTTTCATTAGCAGACATACAGTTTTTACTGAGATATGAAAGCGTAAAAATGATGGTGGTTGTTACAAATTTGGGAAATATATCATATTTAGTAAAGACCATGAAATATAATTATGAAAAAGCGGTTATGTTATTTAATGACGCTGTAGACTGGAATAATGCAGCGAAAAACATAAAGGATTTACAAAAGGCGGCTGATAATTTTCTGAAAAACTGCTATAATGTAGGTATCAAATATGAGAAGAGATAGGAGGTGTCTGTATTATGAAAGACGATCATGTTGTATTAAGTGAAAGACCAGAAGATCTGCAGAAAGCTGTAGAATGGGGACGTGAACAAAAACAAAAAATCTTAAATGATAAGGGAAACCGTATAGCAGATTCGCTTATGGAAAAAATGACACCTTTGATTTTAAAGAATAGTACGAAAAAATAATATGAACAAAGAGATGAGCCATATACGAAAGATTCGCATGTGGCTCATCTTTTGTTAAAATCTCCCAAATTTCCCCACAAAACTTAGTCAAAATTATCAATAGACATCAGAATTTGAAAAGTGTATAGTAAGAGCATAAAGAACGAGCACGAGCTCGCAATGAGAAAAAGGAGAGGAGCACATGAAAGAACATACGGTGATCACGATCAGCCGTCAGTATGGAAGTGGCGGCAAGGAACTGAGTGATATCCTGGCGAAGAAGCTTGGAACCAGATGTTATGACCGCCAGATCCTTTATCTGGCAGCACAGGAGATCGGAGCGGAGTCAGTAAGTATAGAGTCGGTCAATCAGCTGGCATATGAAAAAGGCGGGATTGGAACCGCAGGTATCACGGGCGTTATGGGAATTGGCAATATCCCGGTATATAATCAGATGTTTCTGGAACAGGCAAAGGTGATACAGAAGCTTGCAAGCCAGAAAACCTGTGTATTTCTTGGAAGATGTGCAGATTTTGTCCTGAAAAATCTTGAAAACCACTATTCATTTTTCATCTATGCAGATGATGAATTCAAAGAAAAGAGGGCAAAAGAACTGTATGGCAATGCATCTGTGGAAGACCTGCACAAGGAAGACAAGAACAGAGCAGACTATTACCAGTATTACACAGGGCAAAAATGGGGCGATTGCGGTAACTACGATATGATGATCAACACAAGCAAGATCAGCCTGGAAGACGCAGCGGACCTGATCATAGCATATGTAGAGCACAGACAGAAGAACGAAGCATAAGAAAAAAGTATAAGAACAGACAAAGAATATAACATAAATAAAAAAGCAGGATTTCTAAAATGAAATCCATATTTTATAAAAGATTACGAGCACGAGCTCGTCGAAGAAAAAACAAAGATTACGAACACAGAAAATAAAAAAGAGAAAAAATAACAGCATTACAAAAGAATTCCCACGGAAAAGACAGAAAGAAAACAAAGTAACAGATTAAAGACAAGAAATTCAAAATAAGAAAATCAAAAATTCAGGAGGACAACAAAAATGAAACAGAATGAAGTATTAAGAGTCGGCGTAGTTGGTGTAGGAGCAATCGGAAGAACACACATCGAACGAATCAACAACAAACTGCAGGGAGCAAAAGTAGTAGCATGTGCAGATGTGAATGAAGAATTTGGCAAAAGCGTAGCTGAAAAATACGGATGCAAATTTTATAACGATGGAGAAGAGATGATCGCATCCGATGATATCGATGCAGTTATCGTAACAACTATTGACCCATTCCATGAGCAGTATGTAATGGCAGCGATCAAAGCCGGAAAATATGTATTCTGTGAGAAGCCGCTTGCACCGGAAGCAGAAGCATGTAAGAGAATCGTAGATGCAGAGATCGCAGGAGGCAAACAGCTTGTACAGGTCGGATTCATGAGAAGATACGATCCAGGATACCGTCAGTTAAAAGAAGCAATCCAGACAAGAAAATATGGTGAGCCGTTACTTCTCCACTGTGCACACAGAAATCCAGCCGTAGATGAAAGCTACACAACACCAATGGCAGTAGAGAACTCCATGATCCATGAGATCGATGTACTCAGATGGCTTCTGGATGAAGATTACGCAACAGCAGAAGTTGTATTTGCAAAGAATACAAGAAGAACACATGCGAACCTGATGGATCCACAGATCATGATCCTTACAACAAAGTCAGGAGTCAGAATCGACGTAGAAGCATTTGTTAACACAGGACACTGCTATGACATCAAGTGTGAAGTATGCTGCGAAGATGCAATCTTAAATCTTCCGGAACCAGCCAACATCGAAGTATGTGCAAAAGCCCAGAGAGGACATGCGATCCACAGCGACTGGTCAACAAGATTCGTAGAAGCTTATAACGTAGAAGTTCAGGAATGGATCAATGCAACAAAAGAAGGCAGAGTAGACGGACCTACAGCATGGGACGGATATGTAGGACAGGTAACAGCAGCCGCTGCATCAAAGGCAAGAGATACACAGACGGTTGTAGACATCATCATCGACGAAAAACCAGAATTTTATAAATAAATCTAAGAAAGGCGGGCAGGACAGATGAAGATCGCATTTGACGTAGACGTACTTGCAAAACAATCCATGGACATCAACTGGATGGTACACCAGGTAGCTGACTGGGGATATAAATATATCGAACAGTCTCCACATCCAAGAATCAATCCATTTTATAAGCATCCATTATTCTCCAAAGAATGTGAGATGGAATATAGAAAAGCATTAAGAGAAACAGGCGTAGAACTTTCTTCTTTCATCGTAGTATACCGCTGGTCAGGACCGACAGAAGAGCAGAGACAGTTCGCAGTTGCCAACTGGAAACGGATGATCGAGATCGCGGCAGACATGGGCGTATCGGTTATCAATACGGAATTATCCGGGGATCCGAATCAGCAGGAGATCTGTAACGGCATGTGGTTCAAATCTATGGAAGAACTGCTTCCAATTATTGAGAAGAACAAGATCCGTGTAGAAATCCAGTCTCATCCATATGATTTCTGTGAGCTGAATAACGAGACCTGCGACATGGTCAAATCCTTCCGTTCACCATATCTTGGATATGTATATTCTGCTCCACATGGTTTCTTCTACGATGAAGGAAAAGGGGATGTACGCGCCATGTTAAAATACGCAGGCGATGATCTGACACATGTACTGTTCGCAGACACCTATAATCAGACTCTGGACTGCCGTTATATCGCCAATCCACCTTGGTTAAATGGAAGAGGAAAAGCAGATGTAACCATTCACCAGCACCTTGCAATGGGTGAAGGAGACGTGGATTTTGACGGAATCTTTGAGACACTCCGTGAGATGGATTTCGCCAATAAACAGTTAAAACCGGATGCACCAAAAGCCGGCGGAGACAACATCGCATGTGTATCGATGTTCGGTTTCCCGGAGAAGATGGACAAGCAGGCACCGGAAGCAAGAGAGAGAATAGAACGAGAGCTTCTTAGATAAAATTTAGAGAAAATAATGTGAGGTAAAAATATATGAAATTAGCACTTTGTACAGATGTATACGGAGACCTGTCTTTTACAGACATGCTCGATAAAGTAAAATCACTTGGAATCAATGCAGTAGAGATGACAGCCGGAGGCTGGGGCGGATGCAAGCATGTGCCGACACAGGAATTACTTGCAGACGAGAAAAAACTTGCAGACTATAAAGCAGAATTAGACAAAAGAGGTATGGAGATCGCAGCACTGAACTGTTCAGGAAACCAGCTCTGCCCGGGAGAAATGGGAGAACTGCATACAAAGACGATTTATGATACCGCAACACTGGCAGGAAAGCTTGGTGTAAAGAAACTGGTTATGATGTCCGGACTTCCGGCAGGAGCGCCTGGAGATAAAACACCGAACTGGTTCACATCAACCGTTTCATGGCCGGACTACATGGTAGAAAGTGTCCGTTACCAGTGGGAAGACGTAGCGATTCCATGGTGGAAAGCATTTGTTGAGCATTGTAAAAAGAACGGCGTAGAACAGATCGCAATCGAAGAATTCCCATGCCAGCTGGTACATAATCCGGAGACATTATGGAAACTTCGTAATGCAGTAGATCCAATGATCGGTATGAATATGGATCCATCCCATCTGATGGTTATGGGCGCAGATCCGATTGCCGGGCTCCGTAATCTGGAAGGTGCAATCTACCACATTCATGGAAAAGATGCTAGAATCGAAAGAGGATTATGCGACATCAATGGTCTGACCGAGACCAAACCGGTTACAGATTCCAAGAACCGTACATGGAACTATGTAGCAGTAGGCTGCGGAAAAGATCTGCAGTGGTGGAAAGAGTTCTTTTCAGTAGCACACATGATGGGGTATGATGGATATGTATCATTAGAGATGGAAGACTTGACAATGAGCGTAGAAGCAGGACTGGCAACATCTATTGATGCGTTAGAGCAGACAATCAGCAAATAGAATTGAGGTGTAGTTATGGATCTGAATGGATATAACAGGCTCGTTCAGAAAGACCGGGTAACCGGATTCGAAAAATTTGCTTATGGATGCGGAGAGATTTCGACCAATATCGTATTCACCATATCCACAAGCTTACTGGTAATGTTCTACACGGACGTTGCACATGTATCGGCAGCAATCATCGGAATGATCATTGCCGTGTCGCAGGTATTTAACGGAGTATCAGATATCATGGCAGGCTTCATCGTTGACCGGACAAGATCAAAATACGGAAGAGCGCGTGTATGGATGTTACGTATGTCAATTCCATATGCTGTAGCAGCGGTACTTCTGATGACCGTTCCGCAGGTAGGTGTATTTGCACAGACAATCTACATCTTTATTACATACAACCTGATGCTGACAGTTGTATATACGATGTTCCAGCTTCCATTTGCAACAACGATGACGTATATGACCAGAGATCAGAATGAACGTGCGAAGATCAACATCATCCGTATGGCAATGAGCCCGATCGGAAATGTACTTGTTACCCTGGTATTTACCAGAATCCTGAAAGTGATGCCAAATGGTGGCATGTCTTCACAGAAGAACTGGATTATCCTGACTGCAATCTATGCATTTGGCGCAGCATTCATGATGTTATTCTGCTTCGCAAGCGTCAGAGAACGTGTGGAAGTGCATGACGATATGGACGGAGAACAGGTTCCGCTTAAGAAAGCAATTCCGGCGCTGTTCAAGAATAAATATTTTATCATGCTGTTCTTATTCTTCGTATTTTTTGCAATGTACCAGACATTTGCAGGAACGATGGCAACGTACTATTGTAAATGGATCGTTGGCGATACAGATATTATCGGAAATGTAAATACGGCATGTTACGGAATTACGGTAATCGCAACACTGCTTCTTGGAAAAGTGATGCATCTGCTGAGTAAAAAGCAGTGGTGTATGCTGGGAGCATGTTTCATCATCGGAGGGTCCCTGATTTTACTGATCGCTCCGGAAAATGTGTCACTTGTAACATTCGGGGGACTGCTCAGAGGAATCGGAATGACACCGATCCTTGGAATGATCTTCACCATGATCGCAGATGCGATTGAATACGGACAGTGGAAGACAGGACTTCGTACCGCAGGAGCCATCCAGTCGGCAACGACATCCGGACAGAAGTTCGGACAGGGCATCGGTTCTGCACTGATCGGATTCATCATGCAGTCCACAGGATATGATGGAAACCTGCAGGTACAGAGTGCGGAAGCATTGCAGACAATCCAGAATCTGTTCATCTATGGTGTATCAGTGCTCGGTGTGATCATGATCATTATTATGATATTCTACAAACTGGATAAAGAATATCCACAGATCATGAGAGAACTGCTGGAAAGAGAAGCAAAACAGATGCAGAAAAATGAAAAATAGAAACTAGTAAGAAAAGTTCTTCCGGTGGAATGCAAACTGGAAGAACTTTTTCAGTATTGAACTTTACAAATATATAGCTGTTGATTATAATTTTATCAAAGAGTTCGTGCTCGCGCACCAAAAAAGAAATACGAGGAGGGAGCAGCATGGGAGTTACGATCAAACAGATTGCAGAGATGGCGGGAGTTCACAGATCAACCGTTGACAAAGTCTTACATAAAAGACCGGGAGTCAGCGATTCTGTAAGAGCCCGTGTACAGAAGATTATAGATGAATGTGGATATGAAGCAAATCCGATCGGAAAAGCACTTCAGATGCAGGATAAGGAATTAAAGATCAAAGTTATCCTGCTGGAGGTAGATGCCCTGGAATATTTGAAAAAGGGAATTGCGGATGCGATGAAAGAATATGCATCTTTTCATATTGCATTGGAGTATGTTGTGACACCATATTCAGAGATTGCGGAGCAGGCAGCAGAACTTCAAAAATGCAGAGATGAAAAACTGGATGGAATTATATTAAGTCCGATCAATGCACCTGAAATCGTGGAAGCAATTGACGGATGTAAACATGCCGGTATTCCTGTCATTACGATCAATACGGATATAAAGGGAAGCGAGAGGTTATGCTTTATTGGACAGAATGGATTCAAAGCCGGAAGAATTGCGGGCCGGCTGATGGGAGAATTCTTAAGAGGCCAGGGAGAAGTTGCCGTATTTACCAGTGACGGGGATGAGCACCAGTCGTTCCCGTTTGGAACAAGGGAAGGCGGCTTCCGGGAAATCATGGAACAGAATTATCCGGATATGGAGATTTTGAATTCCATACAGACAAAAGAGCGGACACAGATCATCCGAAGAGAAATGCGCAAACTGTGTGAAGGAGAGAAGATGCCGGATGGAATCTTTATTACCTGCGGCGGCGTGAAAGCCATCGGGGATGTACTTCAGGAGTATGAGAAACAGGGCGTAAAAGTTATTTGTTTTGAGAGCTATCCGGAAATCATGGAATTGATGAAGGAAGATGTGATCACTGCAACCTTGGACAGTGAAATCGAGGAGCAGGGAAAACAGGCGGTAGAGGTGCTGATGGATTATCTGGTGTATGGGAAGAAGCCGGAGAGGAAGCATTTGTATTCGGAGATACGGATATTGTTGAAAGAGAGTTTGTGAGTCAGTGGGGACGGGGAAAAGTGGCTTTTTTCCTGTCCCTGCTGGCTTTTTGGAATTTGTGAAAGATGCTGAGAAATGTATTGTAAAAGATGCACAAAAAGGCAATGTGAATATTGTAAGAATCGCCGAACAGTGGTAATATGTGACTGGAAAAGTAGATGTGATTATGAAAGGACGTCAGTATGCCACTGACAGGTGATAATATGAATACAACAAAGAAAAGCTTAAAAGACAGAATCTGGGATTATCTGATTAAAAATGAAGAATATATTGTGCCGGGAATCTTAATGATCGGTGGAAGCGGTTACTATCCGGCGAATAACAGAAGACGGTAGTCCTTATATTTTTATAATTCAATAGTTTTAAAGGTGTTGTCAGATTGACAGCACCTTTTTTTGAGAAATAAAAAGGCTGAATTTCGGAAAAACTTGTTATATTTCGGAAATATATGTAATATAAATTTATAAAGATGAAAATTCGAGAAATATAAGCGGGGTGAACCGGTAATGGAACAAAAATGGATCAGAGCCAAGGAACTGGCAAAGTTATGGGGAATTTCTTCCAGAAGAGTGAATCAGCTCTGTAAGGAAAATCTGTTGTCCGGAGCGATCAAATCAGGAAAATTCTGGATGATTCCGTCCGATGTAGAAAAGCCGGATGTTGTCAGAAAGAAGAAGCCACAATTGAAAACAGAAGAGGAGATGTCGGAAAAAAGACCGTGCCCGGTGGGCATTACTTCATATAAAGAAGTCGCCGGAGAATGCTATTATGTAGATAAGACACTGCTAATTAAGAACATCATTGATGACCACAGTAAAGTCTTCCTTTTTGCAAGGCCGAGACGCTTTGGAAAGACTCTTATGATGGATATGGTCAGAACTTTTTTTGAAAAAACAGATGAAGATACAGTACAGTATTTTGAAGATAAACATATCTGGCAGGCAGGTAAGAAATATCAGGATTATCAGGGCAAATATCCGGTGATCTATCTTTCTTTTAAAGATGCACATCAGACAAGCTGGGAAGAGATGTATAAGAGCCTTTGTTTTACGATAAGAGAGGAATTTTCAAGACATATAGAATTAATGACGAGTGAGGCATTAACGGAATATGATAGAGACTATTTTGAAAACATTATAAGCGGGCGTGCGGAGAGTACAGAGTATCAGTTTGCGCTTGGAAAATTATCGTCTATGCTGGCGTTACATCATAAGAAGAAAGTGATCATTATCATAGATGAATATGATACACCTGTGCAGCAGGGATTTTTGAACGGCTACTATGATAACGTTGTAGGTTTTATGAGAAATCTCTTTTCGGCAGCGTTAAAAGATAATGCGAATCTGGAATTTGGAATTCTGACGGGAATATTGAGAATTGCGAAAGAAAGTCTTTTCAGTGGTTTAAATAATCTGGTGGTCAATACGATTATGGATGAAAAATATGCGGAATACTTTGGATTCACTGCTAAGGAAGTTGAAGAAATGTGTCGGTATTATGGAAAAGGGGAAAATGTCCGGGAGATAAGGGAGTGGTATGATGGATATCTGTTCGGAGATAAGGAAATCTATAATCCGTGGTCGGTAATTAATTATTTCAGCAATGAATGCAAGCCGAAAGCATTCTGGTCAAGAACAAGCGGCAATGAAATCATTGGTCAGGTAATCAGTAATTCGAATGAACAGATCTATGATAATCTGACAAAATTATTACAGGGAAAAGAAGTAGAGGCAATGATAGATACAGATACTATCTATCCGGAGATCGATGAAAATCCAGACGCAATTTATAGCTTCCTGCTTGTTTCCGGATATCTGCGTGTCACAAAAGTAATTGGAGAAATCAATGATCTGTCAATCTGTTCACTCATGATTCCGAACAGAGAGATAAAGAGCGTTTTCCAGAAAGAAATTATGGATCAGAATTATAGATTCTTTACAGGAACAATTCTGAAAAATTTTGAACAGTCTTTGCGGACGGGAAATGCTGAATTATTTACTGAGACACTGGAAAAGTATCTTATGCAGTCAGCAAGCTGTTTTGATACGGCACAGGAGAATTTTTATCATAGTATGGTGCTTGGAATGCTTGCAATTATGTCTGATAAATATTATATTTCTTCGAATAAAGAGTCCGGAGATGGCAGATTTGATATCCAGATTGAACCGGTGGACAAGAATCAGATGGGGTATATTATAGAGTTTAAAGCGGGAAAAGAGTGTACAGATGAACAGTTAGATGAACTTGCAACAGAGGCACTGGAGCAGATTCGTGATAAAAAATATATGGAAGAGCTGCGCTATCATGGAACGAAGAAAATCGGTTTATTTGGAATTGCTTTTTGTGGAAAGCATGTGGCGGTGAAATATGAGCAGGCCGGAAAGACAGATTAAGGCTGTTATAAAAAGTGGAGAAGCTGCCGGAGTACCTGATAAAGTAATAAGGACGGTAAAAAAATATGATTATACAAACAGGAATGCGGACAGATATCCCGGCTTTCTATTCTGAATGGTTTGCAAACCGGATAAAAGAAGGGTATGTAATGGTGCGGAATCCCTATCAGCCATTACAGGTAACCCAATATAGCCTGAGTCCGGAAGTAGTAGATCTGATTGGATTTTGTACCAAAAATCCGGCACCAATGTTAAAATATATGGACCTTCTAAAACCGTATGGAATGTACTGGTATGTTACCATTACTCCGTATGGAAAAGAAATTGAGCCACGGGTACCTAAGAAGGCAAAAGTAATAGAATCATTTCAGAAACTTTCGGAAATTGTAGGAAAAGATTCTATGGGATGGCGATATGATCCAATTTTTCTCAGTAGCCGGTACACGCCAGAATATCATCTGCAGCAATTTGAGAAGATGGCATCTGCGTTAGAGGGATAACCACCATCGGAGAACAGCAATACATACTTTCCACTATCATTCGTAATTTTCAGAGCGCATAACCCTTCACAATGTCCCGGAATATTTACCATTACCAGACTTCCATCACCAAATACATCAAATGATTTTTGCACAGGACCATCTATTCCATTCCATTCAAAACCTTCCAGTTTTGTTCCATTCCACCAGTCTTTATTGTATCGTATTTTATTCATCAGGCTGCCATTTTCCGCAAATCGGATTTCATCATTTGACACAAGTATTCTTTTTGCCTCCGACACCAGTTTCAATCCATTTGCATGGTCACAATCCAGATGTGAAAGCAGAACAAGATCCAGATCTTCCGGTCTTATTCCCAAATTAGAAAGTTGTTCATCAATAGCTTCTCCCTTTGGAAGCAATCCCTGATTTGTTTTGTAAAGAGGAAAACCTCCAAGCGATCTAATCTGGGCCTCTCTGTCAACTTCTCCATATACGGAAAATTGTGTAATCAGTTTTATTGATCTTTATCAGAAGGTACGGAGAAATTTCCCGGAAGTGAAAGAAGTAGACAGACAAAACCGGCTGTATCTTGGGAAAAATATGATCCGGATTGCAAAAAATCACGGGATGACAGTGTGTCCATGTGGTGAGGGGGATGAGCTGGCAGCATACGGAGCAGACTGCACTGGATGTATGACAGAAAGAAGATCAGATTCATATAGCAGAACAGAAAAGTTGGATCGATGGTCAGATGCGATTGTCCGATTGGATGGAGATTATAATATGATCAGGGTAAGAAATGGAATAAAATGATAAAATTCAATTATACGAAAATCAGCCGATTCGTACGGCTTGGGATGAAGAAAAGGAAGAATGGTATTTTGCAATTATTGATGTGGTAGCTGTTTTGACAGAAAGTAAAGATGCTAAAGCATACTGGAGAAAACTAAAACAACGCTTAAAAGAAGAGGGGAATGAAACTGTGACAAATTGTCACGGTTTGAAAATGAAAGCAGCAGATGGAAAAAGAAGAATGACGGATGTTGCCGATTTATGTGTATTTAGCAAATTGACATGAGTTTATAAATAGGATAAGCTAAAGGCACATAAGTAGTAAACTTTTTGGATATTTGTTCAAATCGAAATCTGTAGGGAGAAAACAAGTACTATGAATGATACAAAACAAGCAATTCATACAGCATTTATTTCACTTTACCGAAAACATTCTTTTAATCAAATTTCAGTAAAGGAGTTATGTATACAAACTCCGGTTGCAAGGACAACTTTTTACAGCTATTACAATAATCTTGCTGAACTGAAAAATGAGATAGAGGATGAATTGATTGGTGGAATTCTTGAAATTGCAAAGCATAGTATGCAAAAAAGTCCTGGGAAGAACAAATTACATCAGGGATTGCGGATAACAAAGAACAGCAGAAAAAGTCATTGGCATGGATCAGAGAACAAAGTCTGAATATTGACTGTATAGAATCACTAGCAAATCATGATTCAGATATCACACCGCATATAATCTGTTTATAGGAGGATCATACATGAGTCAGACAGCATTAATTACAGGAGCTTCCGGAGGACTGGGACTGGAATTTGCAAAAATATTTTCAAGAGAAGGATATGATTTGCTGATTATAGCCAGACGGGAAGGCATTTTGTATAAATTAAAATCCGAACTGGAATCACAGTATCACAACCATGTAGAAGTGTTTGCCTGTGATCTTTCAAAGACAGATGCGGCATACGAAGTATTTAATTACACGCTGGAAAAGGATATTCAGATAGATGTACTTGTTAATAATGCAGGTTTTGGAGATTTTGGAAACTTTTGGACTGTGGATGAGCAGAAACAGACGAGTCTTTTGCAGGTAAATATTGTGACGCTTGTGCAGTTGACAAGATATTTTATGCCCGGAATGATTGATCGGCATTATGGAAAAATTTTAAATCTATCTTCAGTTGCGTCTTTTTGTGCCGGACCGAAAATGTCACTTTACTATGCGTCCAAAGATTTGTACGCAGCTTTTCAGAAGCAATTGCAGAAGAAGCGAAAGGCACAGGAGTATCTGTTACGGCATTATGTCCGGGACCAACAGCGACTGGCTTTGAAAAAGCAGCCGAAATGAAAAACTCAAAGATGTTTACTTTTTTTAGACCGGCAAATGCTGGGGAAGTTGCAGAAGCCGGGTATAAAGCTATGATGAAAAAGAAAGTTCTTTTATATTATGGTGCGTCAACAAAACTGATGAATCTTGGTGCAAGGATTGCACCAAGAAGTATATCAAGAAAGTTTGCAGGAAAAATCAATGGATAAAACGAAGAAGTTAACAGTTGTTTTTGTATGTGCATTTGCTATTGTTCTGTCAGCTTGTGGGAAAACAGAAACCAATTATAATATTAGTGATTCCGGTTCATGGAAAGATGGAATCTACACTGAGACTGCAAAAGGGAAAAAAGGAGACCTTGATGTCACTGTAATTATTTCTGATGGAAAAATTTCGGATATTCAGATAGGCGATAATAAAGAAACTCCAGATATTGGAGCCAAGGCGATTGCTGAGCTTCCAGCAGAAATGATAAAAGGACAAACTTATGAAGTAGATGCTATATCAGGTGCAACTATAACATCGACTGGAATAAAAGATGCGGTAGCAAGGTGTCTGGAACAGGCTTCAAAGTGACAATTTCCAGTTTAGTGAAAGAATGGCATACAAAAAACATAGAATATTTAGCTATTGAAGGAGATATTGATCATAATATATCAATGTCTCTTTTTTAATAGAAGAAACTGACTACTCAGAAATACGCAAAAAAGAAGAGTAGCCCATTTTAACTATCCAATGAAAGGTGAACAGGGGGTTCACAAGGGGATGCATCGTTTGATTGTATCATTTTCGTAGTCGCAATGAATTCGTGCCCCTGTGGCTTATTCCCGCATCTTCCGCACTTCCGTAGGCGTAGCCCCAAAATGTTCAGAAAACATCCGGCGGAATAACTTATAATTCGTAAAACCATGTCTCTCTAATATATCTTTGATCGAATCATCGGTCGCAATAATATCCTGATAAATATAAGAAAGTCGTAATTCATTCTGATATTCTAAAAACGTAATTCCCATACATTTTTTGAAAAAACGGCAGAAGTATCCGGTCTGCAGATAAGCGACTCCGGCAATCTCTTCGATACTGATATGCCGGCGGTAATTTTTATTAATATAATCCAGAATGGTGTCGAGCCTTGCGCGGTCCTTGTCGCGCTGGGACTGGTTGGTGTGTACAACACGGACACTGAAGTTATGAAAAAGCTGGAACAGGATTTCAAATAATAAGCTGTTAAAGCGCAGGATGAATCCTTCCGGGCGGATGTCGTTGACAATCTGCATCTGTGTCAGGGTGTCTTTGAAAATGTCTAATTTAGTGCGCCGAATGTCGCTGTCTTCTGGGTTATCCAGATTGAAGACCAACTGCTCGGCATCCGGCAGATACAGAGACAGGAATGAAAGCGGTATCTGGAAGAGAATCGCTTTGTTTGGTGCGGTACATTTGGTGGAATGGATGATGTCCGCATTGATCAGGATACATTCTCCGGCGTGATATTCACGGACGGATGATTCCATGGTGACGGTAAGGCTACCTTCTAATAAATAGATGATTTCCACGGCGTGGTGGAGGTGGGCTGGGATATAACTTCCCGGATCAATCGAGGTACGGAAGTGGACACCGGTGGATTCCAGGGTGGAGATGACTTCGTAGGAAAAGCTGGTATTATCGGCAGCGTCAGAAGTGGAAGTTTTCTGCTTGGGTGTAAACCGGAGGTGTGTGGAACTAAGTTGCGGCATAGGATTAAGGACTCCTTTCAGGTAATGTTATAAAAAATATAAGCAAGTGACGGGATCTGCAGATATGAGTGTAGTATAACACAAATAAAATAAAAAGAGAATATCGACCTATGTTTTGCATAGGATATGACCTATCCGGCACATATCGCATATGGTACTATAATAGCGTAAACAAAAGGTTGTTCAGTGCGCAAAGAACAAAACGTATATAGTAAGTCTATTATGAAAGAGGAAAGATACGATGGAATCAAAGAACAAATTGACCTTTTCAAAAGTATTTGAAAGATTCTCCTATGGATGTGGGGATTTCGGATGTAACATTATTTATACTGCAATGTCAGCATTCTTACTGTTCTACTATACGGACTATGCAAAAGTAAGCGCACTGGCAGTCGGAACTATTATGATGGTATCACGAATTTTTGACGGAGTCAGCGATATTATCATGGGCGTGATCGTTGACCGTACAAAGTCAAAATTCGGTAAAGCAAGACCTTGGATCTTGCGTATGTGTATCCCATTTGCAATTTCGGGAATCCTGCTCTTCTCAGTACCAACAAGCTGGGCAGCAACTCCGAAACTTGTGTATGTATTCATTACATATAACCTGGTATCCACAGTCATCTACACAGCAATCAACGTGCCATATTCTGCACTGAATGCTCTGATGACACAGGATCCGTATGAAAGATCAGTGTTAAGTATTTTCAGAAACCTGTTAGCAACAGCAGGAACATTGACGATCAATACATTTACATTACCACTGGTAGAAAAATTCGGTAACAATGCATCTGCATGGACCAAGACATTCTGTGTGTTCGGTCTGGTAGCAGTTGTGGCATTCCTTCTTAACTTCTTTGGAACAAAAGAAAGAGTAAAACCTGCAACAGCAGGAGAAGATGGAAAAGCGCAGGATGTACCATTCAAAGAAGGTATCAAAGCATTATTCAAGAACAAATACTGGATCATGATGACAGGAATGCTTGCATTATTCTTCTTAATGTATTCAGTAAATGGTGGAGCAACCGTTTACTATGCAAAAGATATCTTAGGTGACAGAAACCTGGTGTCAACGATCAACGGAATCTTCAATGTGGTACAGATCCTTGGAATGTTCTTCATTGCGATGCTGGTAAAACGTCTCGGTAAGAGAAATGTATTTGCAATCGGTCTGGTACTGGATATCGTGGGAATGTTACTTCTGAACTTTGCCGGCGGCTCAATGGCCGGAATCGTAGTATCCAGCGTGATCCGTGGTATCGGTAATGCATGCGGCGGCGCAACCATGTGGGCAATGGTATCTGACACGATCGACTATGGTGAGTGGAAGACAGGATACCGTACGGAAGGTTTGGTAAACAGTGCATGCAGCTTTGGATATAAGATTGGAAATGGTATCGGATCTGCACTTCTTGGTATGATCCTGGAAGTCGGCGGATATGTCGGAGATGCAGCAGTGCAGTCAGCATCAGCACTTCGTTCAATCGAGATCTGCTTCGTGTGGATTCCAATCGCAGTGTATGCATGCGGTCTGATCATTATGAAATTCTGGAAACTGGATAAAGAGTTCCCACAGATCATTGCAGATCTGAAAGCACGTCAGGCAAAATAGGAGGAAATGAATCATGAAAGTAAAAGGAGTCAATCTTGGAAACTGGCTGGTACTGGAAAAATGGATGAGCCCGGCATTATTTGACGGCACAACAGCGGAAGATGAATACTACCTGCCAAGACAGCTTTCCAGAGAAGCATATGAAGCAAGAATCAAAATCCATCGTTCCGAATACATTACAGAGCGTGATTTTGTAACGATCAAATCCATGGGAATGGAGGCTGTCAGAATCCCGGTTCCGTATTTTATCTTCGGAGACAGAGAGCCATTTATCGGATGTATCGAAGAACTGGATAAAGCATTTAACTGGGCGGAAGCTTATGGACTGCAGGTGCTGATCGATCTTCATACGGCTCCTCTCAGTCAGAATGGATTCGACAACGGAGGCATCAGCGGTGTGTGCAAATGGGCACAAAATCCGGAAGAAGTGGAATTCGTATTAACCGTTCTGGAACGTCTTGCGAAACGCTACGGAACAAGAAAAGGATTATGGGGAATCGAAGTCATCAATGAGCCGGTCACAGAAAATATGTGGAAGACCATGAATGTGCAGGAAAGATATCCGGCGGTCGATCCGGAACTGGCAGAAGGCTCCGGTCCTGTGACACTTGACTTCTTAAAAGATTTTTACAAAGAAGCATACGATAGAATCCGCGCACATATGCCGGAGGAAAAATACGTAGTCATCCATGACGGATTCGAGTTAAAAGCATGGAAAGGTTACATGCAGGAGGACAAGTATAAGAATGTAGTGCTTGATACACACCAGTATCTGATGGTCGCAGAGGCAAATGGCTGTGATCAGACGATAGAAGGATATGTGACCTATGTCAAAGAACATCTGCAGAAAGACATCGAAGAGATGGAAGCATATTTCCCTGTCATCTGCGGTGAATGGTGCCTGTTCAATTCGCTTGCATGCGGATGGGATACCAAGGGCGGACAGTCAGTACTGAACGGACTAGACGGAGAAGTAGAAAGTGCGGTAACAGCTGAAGAAAAGAAGAAGATCTATCAGGCAGTGGCTGAGGCACAGCTTGAGGCATGGAATGCAGGAAGCGGATATTTCTACTGGAGTTATAAGCTTCTGACAGATACGATTAATACGAAGGGCTGGACCGGATGGGACAGCTGGGATCTTGGAAGATGTGTGGACTTCGGATGGTTTCCGAGAGTGTAATTGAAGGATTGGAATAATAGATTGAAGATGGAAAAAGATAAATGGAATGCCTGCCCGTTAGTGTGCCGGCTTGTCATAGAGGAGGAATGGTCATGATTCATAACCCGATTTTTAAAGGATTTAACCCGGACCCGAGCATTTGCAGAAAAGGGGACGATTATTATATAGCAGTATCAACATTCGAATGGATGCCGGGAATTCCGGTGTATCATTCGAAAGATATGAAGAACTGGGAACTGTATACACACGTGCTGACAGACGATGAGCAAGTGGATCTTAAAAAGCTTCCGTCAGCAAAAGGAATCTGGGCTCCATGCCTGACGTACTGTGAGCAGGAAGATTTGTTCTATGTGGTGTATGGAGTGATGCATTCCATGAATGCAAGATATTTTGACGTGGACAACTATGTGATCACGGCAAAAGACATCCGCGGACCATGGAGTGAGCCGGTGTATCTGCATTCGGCAGGATTCGATGCATCAATCCTTCATGATGATGACGGAAGAAAATGGGTGGTTTCACTTGAGTGGGAGACACGTGAAGGCTATGAAAAACCGGGTGCGATCTGCATGGTAGAGTATTCGCCTGAGAAAAAAGAAGTCATCGGTTATCCAAAACGTATCTGGAACGGTGGCACAGACCGTGGATGTATCGAGGCACCGCACCTGACCAAGCGTAACGGCTATTATTACATCATGTGTGCAGAGGGCGGAACCGGTTACAATCACTGTGTTACAATGGGACGTTCGAAAAATGTATGGGGACCGTATGAAGGCGACCCGACCAACCCGATCGTGACAAGTGTACCGGGTGTATCGTATGAGCGTCAGGATCCGGACCATCTGAAACCGAAATATTACAATCCGGACAGCGTACTTCAGAAATCCGGACATGGAAGTTATGTAGAGACTCCGCTTGGAGAGGTATATCTTGTACACCTGTGTGCCAGACCATTTACGCCGGAACTGCGCTGCACGTTAGGACGTGAGACTGCGATCCAGAAGATGAAATGGACAGACGACGGATGGCTCCGTATGTATGACGATGACAACATGGCAAAAGAATATGTGGAAGAAAGTAAGCTTCCGGAATATCCGGTTCCACAGATTCCTGACTTTGATGATTTTGACGGTGAAGAACTTGGCAACTGGTATTATGCACCAAGAATCATGCCGCAGAGATTTGCCGATGTGAAGGCACGTCCGGGTTATGTCAGAATCCGCGGACAGGAGTCCAGAACGTCGCTTAATAAAGTCAGCATCCTTGCAAGAAAGCTTACAAGTGTCTACGCAAGAGTGACGACCAAGATGGAATTCAAGCCGGAAGTACACCAGCACAGCGCAGGACTTATCATGTACTACGACAACATGAACTACATCAACCTTCGGAAATATTACAGCCAGACACTGGGACAGAGCGCACTTTCCATCATCCATCTGGAAAATGGAACGAAGACAGAGCTTCTGAACACCAGAATCCCGGTAGAGGATGTGCCGATCTATTTACGCTTAAACATCGAAGGAAGAAAATCATGGTTCGAGTGGAGCTATGACGGTGAGCAGTATGTGAAGATCGGCGGACCATTCGACACGACAAAATTCTCAGATGAATATTGCAAGTATGGGGAGTTCACAGGAACATTCGTGGGACTTACCTGTGCGGACAGAGTGCTGCATAAGCATTATGCGGATTTTGATTTCTTTGAGTATGTTGCGGATGAAGAGAAAGGAATGCCGAGATAGAGCCTGAATGGAATGAGATATCAGGAGCTGTAAATAAAAGAATATGGAAATAAGGCAGAAGCCTGAGCAGAAAAATATTGTTCTGTTCAGGCTTCTTTTTTGATACCAAAGTATGCAAGAGAAGTTGCCAGTGGCAAGTTCTCTGTATGTCAAGTTTTCTGTATCGCCATGCATTCGGAAGAAGCTTCCGGTGGCAGATTCTGTAGATTGATATAAATAATAAAATTAATTATATTAATTCTTGAATATATAAGACGGATGTGCTACAATGCAATTACTTCAAAAAAGCATTCGCTTTTTATCATAAATTTTATTATGAAAACAAACAGAAAAAACGGCTGACAGCAGATATTTTTCATCTTAAACTGGTAACTCGCTGGAATATTTCAAACATACAAAATTATTTAGAGACGGAAGGTGTAATGATTATGACAATTGCCGAAATGAGAGAATTAAGAGAACAAAAAGGCTATACACTGGAAGAAATCGCAGACAGATCGGGCATTGATATAGTACTTATAGCAAAAGTATTTTATAAAAAAGAACAGATCGGGCAAAAAGAATGCTGTAATCTGCTGACTTATAGAGAAATACGTGAGTTGGAAAAAGTGTTTACAGAAGCAGATGAGAATCAGGTTGCAGAGGCGCTGGGAGCATATCAGGTAAAAAAACAGGGAGAATATACAGTGGAGGATTACTATGCCCTGCCGGATGATAAAAGATATGAATTGATCGATGGAGTCTTGTATGATATGGCAGCACCAACCGTTGCGCATCAGGAAATCGCTTTCGAGATTGCGGTGGCTTTGCGGAAATATATCAAAGAGGAAGGCGGAACGTGTAAAGTATTCATGGCTCCGGTTGATGTGCAGCTGGATAAGGATGACAGGACAATGGTACAGCCGGATGTGTTTATCTTATGTGACCAGAGTAAGAATGTGGGCAGATGTATCTACGGAGCGCCGGATATGGTTATAGAGATTACATCTCCGTCCACCAGAAAAAAGGATTTTGGTAAGAAACTGGAGAAATATGTAGATGCGGGAGTGCGGGAATACTGGATTGTGGATGTGAAAAATCAGAAGGTGATTGTATATGATCTGGGAGAGGATTTTGGTGAGAATATGGATCTGGCAATTTATGGAATGGATGGGGAAGTGCCGGTTGGAATCTATGATGGAGAGTGTAAGATAGATTTTGGTGAGATTATCAATGGGATGGAAGATATATAGAGAATGGGATTATTTTTAGCGTTTGTAGTTTAGCTGACGGTGGCAGGTTCGGAATGTCTATGTTATACTGAGAACAAACATAAATGCAGAGGAGAATAAGCTATGGGAATCTATTTAAACAGTACAACCGCATACACTTTATACAAAAGCGAAACAGTGAAACCATACTTTGTAGATGAAACGTTGTTATTATCACAATTATTTCCTCTGGTGAATGCAGGAAATAGTTATATCTGTATTACAAGACCAAGAAGATTCGGAAAAACAGTTATGGCCAATATGATTGCCGCATTTTTCTCTAAATCAAAGGCTGCAGATGATATATTTGCCGGATGTAAAATTGCGGAAAATACAGAGTATGACCAATATAAAAATCAATATTCAGTCATTCACATATCGTTTAATGATCTTCCGAAACGGTGTAATTCTTATGAAGAATATATTGAAAGAATTGAAAGAAGACTGGTGAAAGATATCAGGAGGGAATATCCTGATGTGGAGATTTCGGAAGAAGATGCTGTGTGGGATATCTTAAATGAAGTATATGCGCAGGATATGAATGCGAGATTTATATTTATATTTGATGAGTGGGATTTTATTTTTCATCAGGAGTTTGTTACAGAACAGGATAAAAGGGAATATCTGCTTTTCCTGCGGAATCTGTTAAAAGACCGTCCGTATGTGCTGCTTGCATATATAACAGGAATCCTTCCGATTGCCAAATATTCCAGCGGATCAGAGTTAAATATGTTCATGGAATATACTATGATTTCAGAAGAAAAATTCAGTGATTCTTTTGGATTTACTGATTCAGAAGTGGATCAGTTATATGAAAGGTATCGGAACAATACTGAGATTGCCAAGGTGAGTCGTGAAGGCTTACGGGTATGGTATAACGGATATCATACATTTTCGGGAGAGAGCGTATATAATCCGCGTTCGGTTGTGTTTGCACTGACGAATAATAATCTGGCATCTTATTGGACGAGTTCCGGACCGTATGATGAGATCTATTACTATATAGAGCGCAATATTGCGGATGTGAGAAATGATCTGGCTCTTATGGTGTCAGGGGAAGCTGTACCGGCGAAGATACAAGAATATGCGGCAACGTCTATGAATCTTACCACAAGAGATGAGATATTTTCAGCGATGGTGGTGTATGGATTTTTGAATTATGAGAATGGGAAGGTAAGTATTCCGAATAAAGATGTGTTGGAATATGTTAGAAGGTGGATATAGCAAAAGTTTGAAAAAGCATGATTGTAAGGCGTATGCTATACTAAAAACAAACGATGTTGTTATCGCAATCATTTTCCATGATAATTTATATGTGTGGGATGCTTTGAAGACGTTTGAATATGGAAAGCGTGGTGTAGGAATGTATGAGGTATAAAGACAAGGACATTTATCAAAGAAAAGAAGTAAGTTATGAAGACAAAGAGAGCTGTCAGTTTATCTGCAGTGATTTTTATCAAAATATAGAATACCAGAAAGAATATCCTGCATTTATCCTGGTTCATAAAGAGTATCCAATTCAACCGGCTCCGCTTCACTGGCACCCGGGACCGGAAATTATATATAGTAGAAATCAACAGTTGAAAGTTATTATTAACGGAGAAAATGTTGATGTTGCAGAGGAAGAATGTGCTTTGATCAGTGGGGGCGCACTGCATTCGGTAGATCCTAAGCTTAACAAAAGAGGGCAGGATGTTCTGTCGATCTCATTTGATGGGATATATCTTGAAAGAATGTTTCCTGAGTTGCAGACAAAGAAGATAAGTTATCTGGCCGGAACAGATAAAAGCAGGGAAGAACTGAATGCTTTGTGTGAAAAAGTTCATGATCTGGTGGAAATGGAGAAAAAAGATTATTTTAAGTTGAATGAAATTCTGTTTGCAATGCTGGGACTGATTTATAAAGAGTTTGTAAAAGAAGAGGATATCAATGGTACAGATCAAAGGAAAATTCATAAAAAGATGAGAGATATTCTGACTTATGCGACAGACCACTTTCAAGAAGCCCTGACAACAGAGAAGGTTGCGCAGGAATTTGGTTATAGCAGAGAACATTTTAGCAGGCTGTTCAAAAAGTATGCGGGACAGAGCTTTAAACAGTATCTGAATGAGTATAGGTTAAGCCAGGCGGAACAGGATCTTCATAATACAGAAAAGAAAATGATAGAAATAGCTTTTGATAATGGGTTCCCGGATGAGAAGAGTTTTTATTTTTCATTTAAGAAAAAATATGGAAATACACCTGCAAAATACAGGCAGGGTAAATAAAAATAGAACAGGTCTTATGTGATGATGTAAGACCTGTTCTGTTTTTTGTGTTAATATACACGAAAAGGTATGAAAATATCACATTTTGGTAGAAATAACGCACAATAAAACTAATGAAAAAGAGTGCAAAAATATATAATATGCCTATATTCAACGGAAAGGTAGGTAAAAGAAATGGAAGAAGCAAAGAAAAAAAGCGGTGACAAAATGTTGCTGTTTAAGGCCGCAGTACTTGGAATTTCATTACTGGTGGCGAGTGTATCAGCGGGAGGATGTCTCCTGGGAGATCTGGCAAAAGAATTTCCAGATGCTCCGGTATGGTATCTGCAGATGTTTGTAACATTTCCAGTAATTGGGGGAATTATTGCAAATGTAATCGGAGGAGTTCTGGCATCAAAAGTAGGAAAGAAAACTCTGTGTCTGACAGGAATTGCAATGTGCTTTATCGGGGGATTCTTCCCTATGTTTGTTCCAACATTGGCATTGAAAATCGCAATCCGTGTGATAGCCAGCCTGGGAGTTGGTTTGATTCAGCCACTGACAGCGTCGATTATCATTGATTGTTTTGATCAGAAGACAGCGAATACGATGATGGGATTGCAGTCTTCTTTTGTAGGGCTTGGAGGAAGTCTTTTTTCATATACTATGGCTGCAATTATGGTATATGACTGGCATTTTGCTTATTGTGCGTATTTATATGCAGTTGCAATTTTCATACTGGTATTAGTCGGAATTCCTGCTTATGTCAATGAGATTGGAAAAGAGGAAGTAAAGACAGATAATGTTAATATTTCAAAGGAAAAACGTAAGTTGCCAAAAGAAGCCTATGTTGGATTCATTCTTCAGTTTGTATATTGTCTTGGGTTTGCCGCTATTGACAGTTGTCTGTCTCTGGCATCTACAGAGACAGGAACAATCTCAACTGTATCCGCAACAGCAATTGCAAGCTGGGGTGGAATTGCGTCTATGATTGGCGGCTTGTTCTTCGGAATGATGAAGAATAAGATAGGTATGAAAATTGGTCCTTTATCATTGGTATTGAATATTATTGGATTTGTTATTATCGGTATGACAAGTACAGCAACCATGTGGTATGTAGGCATTACAATTTTAAGAGTTGGATTTTGCTGGTGGATGCCGTATATTAATTTCTTTGTTACAGAAAATACAGACGAAAGTAATTCGGCCATGGCAGCGTCGCTTGGTTTTGTTGGTAATTCACTGGGAGCGTTTGTATTTGGATATGTTCTGGCTGGAGTCAGTGCTTTAGTTGGTGGCATCAGTTCACATCAGGCATTTATATATGGCGCAATCTTTATTACGGCAGCATTAGTAATTCTTTTAGTGTTTACAGCACAGAAAAAACAGAAGAAAATGGTATAGAAAAGGAGAAGCAGCAATGTTTGATTATAAAAAAGTTATGAATGAAAGAAATCTTGTATCAATAATTCCAACACCGGATCCGGCAAAGTTTCCGCACTCAGAAGAAGTTCCGGAAGGGTGTAAAGTATTGGAAAATCTCTCTGATGAATGGGGATATCAGGTGGATTTTCACACAGATGTATGTTATGCAGAGCGTGAAAACTATAAAGTCAATATGACTATTCTGGAGCCAAAGACACATGCAGGAGCAACAGATGAAGAAATGCAAAAAGAAAGAAAATGGCCTTGTGTGGCGTATATTCAGGGATCAGCATGGCATGAACAATGGATGTGGAATACAATTTCAAGACATGTACGTCTGGCAGAGAAAGGGTATGTAGTTGCGATTATCCAGTACCGTCCATCTGAAGTAGCTCCATTCCCTGCACAGGTACAGGATGCAAAAACAGCAATCCGTTTTCTGAAAAAGAATGCAGAAAAGTTCCATATTGATGTAGAACATATGGCGGTTGCCGGAGATTCATCAGGCGGACATACAGCTTTGATGACAGGTTTTACAGGAGATGAAGAACCGGATACAGATCTGTATCATGAATATTCAGCAAAAGTGAACTGTATTGTAGATGTATATGGACCGACGGTTATTTCGTTGATGAATTATTATGACAGTTCACAGAATCATTACGATCCGGACAGTCCGGAAGGATATCTGATTGGGCAGAAAAATGTATTGGAGAATGTAGAACTGGCAGCGGATACAATACCGATGAATTATCTTTCAGAAGACAAACCGACACCTCCGACTTTGATTATACATGGAAGCCGTGATATGCTTGTGCCGTTTAACCAGAGCTGTCAGTTGTATAATCATATGAAGCAGCTTGGAAAAGATGTAACATTTTATAAAATTAATAATGCAAATCATGGCTGTCTTGGCTTTGATAATGATACAGTACTGAATATTGTGGCTGATTTTCTTAAAGAACATATCTAGACATATTTTATAGTGTGTTTGAAAAATTATTTCCGAGATCTGTATACTTCAGCTTTGCGGTATACAGATCGCAGAAATCATTTTTAGATATACTTTGAAGTGAAAGGTGGGAAATTACATATGATTTATAAAAAAGTAGAAATTAAAGTGCCCGGTTATGCTGAACCGGCGTATCTGTATACATATTTTATGAAAAATTCATCTGAAATGCATCCGGATAGAATACGTCCATTAGTTCTGATCTGTCCAGGTGGCGGTTATTCTATGACTTCAGACAGAGAAGCAGAGCCGATTGCAATGCAGTATCTGGCAAAAGGATACCAGGCGGCAGTTCTGCGTTATAGTGTTGCTCCAGCAAGATATCCGACGGCACTTTTACAGCTGGCGAATGCAGTAGCATATCTAAGGTCACATGCTGAAGAATATCATATCAACAGTGACAAAATAGTGGTACAGGGATTCTCGGCAGGTGGGCATCTGGCGGCAAGCCTGGGCGTTTTCTGGAATAAAGCATTTATCTCGGATACATTGAAAGTTACACCTGATATGGTAAAACCCAATGGATTGATTCTAAGTTATCCGGTAATCACATCAGGAGAATATGCACATCAGGATTCTTTCAAATGTCTTTTGGGAGAGGAATTTTTGGATGCTATGAAGCGAGAAGAACAATCCCTGGAAAAGCAGGTATCAGAGAATACACCGAAAACATTCTTGTGGCATACAGATAAAGATGAACTTGTGCCAGTAGAAAATTCGATTTTATTTTATCAATACTTACACAAATATGGCGTTCCTGTGGAAATGCATATATATCCTGAAGGAGAGCATGGTCTGGCATTGGCGAATGAAGAGACAAGCCATAAAGATGGAAGCGGTGTGCAGACCGAATGCCAGTCATGGATAAATCTGGCATGCAGGTGGATGCAGACATTATAAGTGTTACGAAGAGAGGTTGCTGGTGTCAGGTCCTGTAGATGAAATATTTAGCACATTTATATTATAAAAAGAAAAAATGAATATTATTTCAAAATCCAGTACATAACCAGTTGAAAAAAGTATGTTATACTTCTGGTAGATGTACTACAAAAGCAGTACAAAAACCAGAGATGAAATGGAGACGGATTATGAAATTAACAATATTAGGAACCGGAAATGCAACAGTAAGCGAATGTTACAATACCTGCTATGCAATCAGCGATGAAGGAAAACATTTTCTCGTAGACGCAGGCGGTGGGAACCGTATTTTGAAGGTGTTAAAAGATACAGGAATCGACATGAATGATATTCACGATATCTTCGTTACACATGAGCATGTAGACCATGTACTTGGAATCATCTGGCTGGTGCGTATGATCGGACAGAGAATGAACCAGGGAAAATATGAAGGCGACCTTCGCATTTACTGTCATGAGGAACTGGCAGAGAAGATCCAGGCAATCGCAAATATGACAATCCAGCAGAAAGTCTGTAAGCATATGGGAGAGAGGATCCAGTTTGATGTTGTAAAAGACGGAGACAGCAGAACGATTCTCGGATGTCCTGTGACATTCTTCGACATCGCTTCGACAAAGGCGAAACAGTTCGGATTCACCATGCTGCTTAAGAGTGGAAAGAAATTTACCTGTGTAGGTGATGAACCATACAATGAGGTGGATTATAAATATGTGAAAGGCAGTGACTGGCTGCTTCATGAGGCATTCTGTCTGTTCGGTGAGGCGGATAAGTTCAAGCCGTATGAGAAGCATCACAGTACCGTAAAAGAAGCATGTCAGCTTGCGGAAGAACTGGGTGTGCCAAATCTGTTGTTGTATCATACAGAAGAGACGCATCTGGCTGAGAGAAAGAAGTTGTATACGGAGGAAGGACAGCAGTATTATCACGGCAATCTGTATGTGCCGGATGATCTGGAGACATTTGAGATATAGAAAATGCGTGCTGTGGTCAAAGCGTTAACGATTGCAGTTACCAGACCGGGAGCTGCTCCGTCGATTCCGACGAAAGAAGAAGCGGAAAGAATGAATATTGATTAGAGCGTAATTAGGACATAAGAAAACCTGCCGTTTGCTGTTGGCAGGTTTTTTTGTGTTTACTTTTAAGCCGGAAGGGACAACAAAAAAGCCAGAAAACTACGTCCCCACGGATCAAAACAAATTCTGATATGCTCAATGACTCAATTAGTGTTACTTATGAATTAAAAAAGATCCAGCATATTGTCCAGATATATCTCTTCCCTGACACATAACTGATATTCGGGCCTGGTCATATAATAAAGCAGAAATTCAAGAATCAGCGCACTTCCAAGTCCACGTCCTTCAATCTTGAAATTAGAAAATCCCATAGGCATGTAAATATTCTGTATATCATCAACGCTGATGAATCCGGGATTCTCCATTGCTTTTGAAAAACGGTAGCCATCGTTTCCGTTAGGTGAGGCACAGTGAAATTCAGGAGCTGGTTCTCCGAGATTCTTTCGGCTGACGGATTCATAACAAGCTTTTCTGTCCTTACAGCCGAACCAGCAACATTCATTACACAGGAATTCTACTTTATCTTTCTGGTGCTGCGACATCAGATTTAATTTCTCGAACTGTTTATTTAAACGAAAATCCGGTACAACATAGCGGAATTCTTCGCGGTTTATTTCACTTAGAAAATCCTGAAAGTCTGTCAGAACTTTTGTGGTAGAAGAGACAAGATAGAGATCAGGATAATTTTTCTGCAGATAGTCTGATAAAAGATCTGAGTGGACGATTACGCCGTTTGGAACAGTCTGCATATATGGCGGCTTGCCGGTGACAGATTTTGCAATCTGGGAGTAATCAAACATTTTACAAAGATCATTACATTTCTTATCTGCAAGATGCTCTTCCCGTAACAATGAATTACTGAACGTCAATCGTGCTGAGATGTTATATTCCCGCATCAGATCAAGTACGTTTTCCGGATCAGAATATCCAAATGAAGTACGCCCGCCGCCCCAGATACAGTCCGAAGGGGCGCCATAGATCGAGTCGATTTCACACCAGTCGTAAAAATATTCCCTGTGTTTCCGGAATAATGGAAGGAAGATGCGGTACAATTCGTAAAATTCGAAGAGACCTGGGAGGTGGTAATAGGCAGTAGGATTATTATTTTGAATAGTTGCTGTAGTTGATGTATTCATGTGTTTACCTCTGAAAAGTTTTCTGGTTCTAATGATAGCATAAATTTAACGATAATATAAAATACGAAAGAAGAAATAGCAAAAAAGTGCAGCAGCAACATTTGAAGAATGATTACTACTGCACTATATTTTTATCCTGTTTTTATCGTGGCAACGCACGCGTATATTTCCGCATATGATATACCACATATACCGCGATCACAAGTTCTGTAAGCGGCATTGCGAACCACAGACTTCCGGCTCCGAAACACATCGGAAGGATGAAGATAAATAATCCACTTAAGATCATTCCACGCGCGATCGATACAACGAAGGCGGCAGTCGGTTTCAACAGTGCCTGAAAATAATACGTCGAGAAAATATTTAACGGCAGCAACAGGAACGAAATACTGTAGCTGCGGATGATTCCCGGTGCAATCTTCAGAATCTCAGCAGTCGGAGACATGAAGACTTTAATATATCCGTTTGGAACGGCAAGGCTTACAGCCGTCCAGAAGATGGCAAAAAATGCGGTAGTTCCAAGCGCGTATTTTAAAGTCTCGCGGATACGTCCGCCTTTTCCGGCACCATAGTTGGTAGAGATGATCGGTTGGGCAGCCTGGCCGACACTGTAAGCACAGCACTGTACGAAGGTGCTGATATTGATAATGACACCGTAGACAGCAAGTGCATTTGCGCCAAGGTAATGCATGATCTGTTTGTTGAAGAAGATCGTCAGGATTCCCATAGCCACATCGATGAAGAATGCGGAGAATCCGGATGTCAGCACCTGCTTTGTCTGACGGAGTAAATGCGCCGGGCGTACAATCCGCAGTGTATTTTCCTTGCGGAAGAAATGTGTCAGCATTACCAAAAGAGAAATAACGGAGCCAAGTGCAGTCGCAAGACCGGCACCGAAGATCCCCATATCCAGCGGGAAGACGAAGAAGTAATCGCCGAAGATATTGAAAATGCCGCCGATGAGTACGGCACGTGTCGCAAGTCCCGGATTCTTATCATTTCTCAAAAATGCGGCAAGGAACTGGTTGAATAAAAACGCCGGGATCACGAATTTTACCGGAATCAGATATCTTCTTGCTAATGACAAAAGAGAAGCGTCTGCGCCAAAGAACAGGAGCAGCGGCTTGTCGAAGAAGATGATCATAAGCCAGGCAAGAACGGCGAATATAGAGACGCCGATCAGTGAGGTGGTGAAGTATTCGTTGGAGCGGGTTAGCGGTGAGGACTTGGAATTAGAATCTTTTCCGCGTACAGTACTTAACAATATCGCTCCACCGATTCCCATCAGAAGTCCCAGGCTGTAGATAATGTTCCAGATCGGAGCAACAACTGCCAGGGCAGCAGTTCCGTCAGGTCCCTGATATTGTCCGACCATGGACATATCTACGATTCCGTAGATGGATGTGATAAGGGCGCTTCCGAAAGCGGCTTTTAAGTATTTAAAGTACATGGGTTTGATTTTGTCTGTTAGAAAATTCATTATGATAACCTCCTGTAAATTTGTTGCTAACAGATTACATGTGCATCTTTGTGAAAAAAATAACTGCCGGATGCAGAGCAACAAAAAAGCCGGATAAAGTACAGGTATCTCAACCTGCGCCTTATCCGGCTTAGCATTTCTACGAATGCTCAGCCCTCCGAGCGAGCAATATTATTATAGTATATTTTTAATTTATGTCAAGGTTTTACATGCATTTCACTTGCATTATCCGCATACACGTGTATAATGAATCTTGTTCGGTATTTTTGAAAAAAAAGTATAGTAATAGAAAACTTTTGAAAATGTGGAGGTGAAAGCGTGGATATCGGAAAGAAGCTGAGGGAGCTTAGAAAACAGAATGATCTGACGCTGGAAGATCTGGCTTCGCGCAGTGAGCTTACGAAGGGATTTTTGTCGCAGGTGGAGCGTAACTTAACGGCACCGAGTATTGCGACACTGGAGGACATTCTGGAAGCACTTGGAAGTAACCTGTCGGAATTCTTTCATGAAGAGGAAGAAAAGCAGATCGTATTCGGGGCGGATGATTTCTTCGTAGACGAGAAAGAAGATTATCAGGTGGAATGGATCATTCCGAATGCCCAGAAGAATCAGATGGAGCCGATCCTTATGACACTCTATCCGCATAAAAAGAGCCATGTCCAGACGTCATATACGGGCGAGGAATTTGGCTATGTACTGAAGGGAAATATTACGATCGTGCGTGGTGGCAAAAAGTATAAAGTGAAAGCGCATGAGACGTTTTACATGGATGGTGCGAAGAGCCATTATCTTTACAACCACGGGAACAGCCCGGCAAAGATATTGTGGATCACGACACCGCCGATCTTTTAAAGAAAAGAGAAGTGCAGCTGCAATGTAAGGAATAATGAGAAGTTATGAAAGGATACCTTGCGGTTTTAAAATCTGAGAAGGGAGAGGAAAAATGGAAGAGAAAAAACTAATTGAATTTCGCAACATTGTGAAAAGTTTTGACAGCCAGGTTGTGTTAAAAGGAATCAACCTGGACATATATGAAAATGAATTCGTAACCCTGTTAGGACCAAGTGGATGTGGTAAGACTACACTGCTCCGAATCCTTGGAGGGTTCCTGGATGCGGATGAAGGAAAGGTGATCTTTGATAATGAAGACATCACCGACAAGCCGCCGTATGAAAGAGAATTGAATACCGTATTCCAGAAATACGCACTGTTCCCGCATCTGAGCGTATATGAGAATATCGCATTTGGCTTAAAGCTTAAGAAAATGAGTAAAGATATCATCGACCAGAAAGTAATGAAGATGCTGAAACTGATCGGTCTGGAAGGCTATGAGGATAAGAATACGACACTGCTTTCCGGTGGCCAGCAGCAGCGTGTCGCGATCGCGAGAGCGCTGGTCAATGAGCCGAAGGTACTGCTTCTGGATGAGCCGCTGGCAGCCCTGGACTTAAAGCTTCGTAAGGAAATGCAGTATGAGTTGAAGCGTATCCAGCAGGAGGTCGGTATTACATTTATCTTCGTAACGCATGATCAGGAAGAAGCACTTACGATGTCGGATAAGATCGTCGTTATGCAGAAAGGTGAGATCCTTCAGATCGGAACACCGCAGGAAATTTACAACGAGCCGACGAACCGTTTTGTTGCAAACTTTATCGGAGAGAGCAACATCATTTCCGGAAGGATGATTGAGGATTATAAGGTTCGTTTTGATGATATTACATTTGACTGCGTGGATCATGGATTCAAGGAGAATGAGCCGGTGGATGTCGTGATCCGTCCGGAGGATATTGATATCGTGGATGTAAAAGACGGCAAGATGACAGGAGAAGTCTTAAGTGTCCTGTTCAAGGGTGTGCACTATGAGATCATGGTGGAGACCGTTCCGGGAACAAGTGTTACGGTCAACATGCGTGTCATCCGCAATCACGACGTAACAAGTGAAGACGGAAGTGAGAAGATCAGTGCCAACAACTTCTATGTAGACGTAGAAGATGTAGAGAATCTGGATGATAAGGAAATCGTCGCACTGTCGAATGCACAGGCATGGGAGACAGAGACGGATGAGTACATTTCCATTGCAAATATTGAATATGAACTGGAAGCAAAAGAAGGACAGTATCCGGTTACATTCAGCACTTCAAACGGAACCAGCATCGAGAGAACCATTTTCGTAGTCAACCAGCCGTTCGTTAAGAATGAGAAGGCAAATGAAGGTGTTATGGCGTTCAACTTCTTCAAGACGGTAGACGAGATCACAGAATCTCAGGCACTGGATACAGATCTTAAGACCTGGGCAAATGCACAGGGATGGAAGTTGACGGATGAAGACCAGAGTGTGGACATCAGTGTAGACTATGATTTTGATCCGGAAGAAGTAACAGAAGGCGTGTATGAGATTACATTTTCCACTACGGGACGTGAGTTCAAGATCCATACAACGGATTATTCGGAGGAAGGACAGGAGGTCGGCCTGACATTCTTCCCGGAAGATATCCACGTTATGCCGAAGGTGGTATTCTAAGATGAAGAAATTTTCACAGTTAGCATTTCCGTATATCGTGTGGGCAATATTGATGTTAGTATTCCCGATGGTCCTGATCGCACTTTATTCCGTGACAGATCAGGGAAACAGCATCTTATCGTTCACATTTACACTGGAACATTACGCCAAATTTTTTACCGACCCGGATTTCTTATTGATCCTCTGGCGTTCCATTGTAATTGCGGTGAAGACAACGGTGATCTGCCTGTTACTGGGATATCCGATCGCATATTATATTGCGCGCAGTGAGCAGAAGAAGCAGAATGCGCTGATCCTTGTGATCACGATCCCGATGTGGATCAACATGCTGGTAAGAACGTATGCATGGATCGGACTCTTAAGCGACGGCGGTCTGATCCAGAGAATCCTGCATATGGTGGGACTTGGAAAGGGATCACTTCTTTATACAGAAGGGGCAGTGCTTCTCGGTATGGTATATAACTTCCTGCCATTCATGATCCTGCAGATCCAGACAGCACTCAGTAAGATGGACAATTCACTTCTGGAGGCGAGTGCGGATCTGGGAGCAAGTCCGGCACAGACATTCCGGCGCGTGACACTGCCGCTTTCGGTTCCGGGAATCATCAACGGAATTACGTTGGTATTCCTTCCGGCAGTCAGTTCCTTTTTCATACCGAAGCTGCTCGGCGGCGGTCAGTATTTCCTCATCGGAAATATGATCGAGAACCAGTTCATTACGGTCGGCGAGTGGAACTTCGGAAGTGCCATTTCCATGATCATGGCGGTCATTATGATGGTACTTATGATGGTTGTCCGTAAGATCGAGATTCGTAACCAGGGCGGAAAGGGGGTATAATCATTATGAATAAGGGAAAACGTCCAATTGGGAAGATCCTTATGATACTGTCGGTTGTATTCTTCTACCTTCCGATCCTGTACATGATTATATTCTCATTTAACGATGGAAAATCACTTACAAGCTTTACCGGATTTTCGCTGCGCTGGTATAAGCATATGCTGGAATCGGCAGATATGATGGATGCACTGTCGACGACATTCAGTATCGCACTGCTTGCGACATTTATCTCAACAGTAGCGGGAACAATTGCGGCGATCGGAGTCAGCAAGTCGAAGAAACTGGTACGTGACCTGATGGAGCAGGCGAATAACCTGCCGATCATGAACCCGGAGATCGTAACTGCGATTGGATTCATGTTATTATTCATCACATTCCATGTGGAAAAAGGATACGTTACCATGCTTCTGGCACATATTGCATTCTGTATACCGTATGTTATGTTATCGGTAATGCCGAAGATCAAGTCACTTGATCCGAACCTCGCAGATGCGGCGATGGACTTAGGTGCAACACCGTGGCAGGCACTGACAAAAGTTGTCGTGCCGCAGATCACGCCGGGAATCGTAGCCGGGGCGCTGATCGCATTTACCATGTCGGTGGATGATTTCATCATCTCGTACTTCGTAACCGGACGTGGTGTAAAGAACTTAAGTATCATGGTGTATACAATGAGTAAACGTGTCAACCCAAGTATCAATGCGATCTCGACACTGGTGGTTGTGATCATCACGATTGTACTGGTGATCATCAATGTTGCACCAACACTTTTTGCAAAACGTGCGAAGAGAAACAGCATCGGCAGACGGAACGTACTGGTACCTGCAATCGCGGTTGTATGTGCGCTCGCAGTGGTTGCCGGAGTTGTAACATATAATAACAAGAAAGAACCGCTTCCATTCGAGGGACAGACGCTTCGTATCTACAACTGGGGTGAATATGTGGGTGAACACATCATCCAGGATTTCCAGAAAGAGACGGGCGCAACGGTACTTCTCGAGAGTTTTGACTCGAACGAGCAGATGTATATTAAGGTCGCAAATGGAGAAGCTTACGATATTCTCGTACCAAGTGATTACATGATCCAGAGACTCATTTCCGAAGATTATTTACAGAAACTGGATAAGTCTAAACTGGACTGCATGGACAAATTAGATGATGCGGTCAAAGGACTTCCGTATGATCCGAAGAATGAATATTCTGTCCCGTATTTCTGGGGAACAGTCGGAATCGTGTACGATAAGACAAAAGTCGATATCAAAGATCTGGAAAAAGAAGGATACAACATTTTCCTGGATCAGAAATATAAAGGTGATATCTACCTGTATGATTCAGAGAGAGATTCCTTCATGATGGCATTGAAGGCACTTGGATATTCGATGAATACATCCGATGAAAGCCAGATCCAGGAAGCTTATAACTGGCTGGTACAGTGCGTACAGACCATGAAGCCGGAGATTGTTACCGACGAGATCATTGATAACATGGCACAGGGAAGAAAGGCACTCGGTCTGATCTATTCCGGCGATGCGACATATGTAATCAATGAGAATGAGAACATGGGATACTACCTGCCGGAAGGAGGAACCAACCTGTGGTCCGATGCAATGGTCATTCCGAAGAATGCGAAGAATCCGGAGCTTGCTTATGCGTTCATCAATTATGCAAGTGATTACGATGGAGCGTATGACAATTCAAGCTATGTAGGTTATACATCGGCGAATAAGAAGGTTATGAAAGACCTGTATGGTAAGGGCGGAGAGTTTGAAGGAATCGATGCTTACATGCCGAGAACAGATAATAAGAATGATGAAGTCTTTGAATATAATGAGGAGACGAAGAAAGAGATCAGTAATCTTTGGAGTAAGGTGAAGATTGCGGCTAGTAATACGAATTAAGATGGGCTGCGCATGGCTGACGGGGAGTTGGCGGTGCGCAGTTTTTGCTATAAAATGTTGCAATTGTATTTACCAATGTGTTAAACTGTAACAAAGCATATTTCAAACGAAATCTAAGGTGATCATCACCGTCTATATTCTAATTACATTTCAGAAATCTATGCTTTTATACCAATCAATGATAGAAAAGCAGGAGAGGACTGAAAAGAACATGCGAACTCCTGCGGTAAAGGAGAATTGAATATGGCGAAGAGAAAGAACCAGAAGAGAAGTAACAAAAAGTATCGGGTGAATAATCGGAGATTAAGAGCAAATCATCAGTATAAAGATACAGTCTTCCGGATGTTGTACCGAGATAAGGAAAATCTGTTGTCATTATATAATGCGGTAAATGAACGAAGTTATACGAATCCGGAAGAACTGCAGATCGTAACTTTAGAGAATGCAATATATCTGGGGATGAAAAATGATCTGGCATTTATCATGGATATGAATTTATATCTGTATGAGCATCAGTCAACGTATAATCCCAATATTCCACTTAGAAATTTATTCTATATTGCAGATGAATATCAGCGGCTTGTTGTTCAAAAGTCATTATATTCGAGTACAATACAGAAGATACCGACACCAAGATTTATCGTATTCTACAATGGAACGAAAAAGGTAGAAGACCGCAGCGAATTCCGATTATCATCAGCTTACGAGAAACCGACAGAAGATCCGGACTTAGAATTACGGGTTACGATGTTAAATGTGAATGACGGACATAATAGTGAATTAATGAAACATTGCCGGACGTTAAAGGAATATGCACAGTATGTGGCCAGAGTGAGAAAGTATGCAGCAGAACCGGATATGGTACTGGAAGAAGCGGTAGAGCGGGCGGTTGAAGAGTGTATAAAAGAAGGAATTCTGGAAGAATTTTTGACGAGAAATAAGGCAGAGGTGATCAAGATGAGCATCTATGAGTATGATAAAGAATTTGAAGAGAAGAAGCTGCGGAAGGCGGAATATGAGGCCGGGCGCCAGGATGGAATCGAGATCGGACGGAAAGATGGAATTGAGATTGGACGTCAGGCCGGAATCAAAGCTGGCGAAAAGAACATTTTGAAAAGACTGATTAAAAAGCGGTTGAGTAAAGGAATGACACCGGAAGAGATAGCAGATGATCTGGATGAGGATGTAATGGTCATACAAAAGCTTATAAATGATAACAATGAGATTATATAGAGGAGAGGATTCCATACAAGGAATCCTCTTCAGACTGTAGACAAAGTCCAGCAATTGCTGGGCTTTTCTACTTTTAGAATCGTCTTTCTGATATAATAAATATCAGAAGGCGGTGTTTTTTTATGATGACTAAAAATGCAGATAAAAAAAGAGAACAAATGCTTATGTTCT
>CAVBHX010000017.1:0-53153 GCA_963595255.1 bacterium | reverse complement strand
ACCTCTACTAACAGAGTCAGAGTCTGCTGTGCTGCCATTACACCAATCCGCATCAGTGTTATGTTCTGCATTGTTCAGCGAACAAATATTATTATACTGATTTTCAAGAAAAAGTCAATAGGTATTTTTGAATTTTTTCATACATTTCTGACAATATAGAAAAAACCGGATACTTCTTAATGAAGTATCCGGCATCGTAACTACGGATAGAGGACTCGAACCTCTACTAACAGAGTCAGAGTCTGCTGTGCTGCCATTACACCAATCCGCATCAATATGACTTTTCTCTGCTGTTCTTAAGTTGTCCAGCGAATATTAATTATACTCGGATTCAGAGAAAAGTCAATAGTATTTTTTCAAAAAGTTTTAATTTCTTCAAAAAAATTTTGAAACGCTACTTTTTGTCGTAAATCTTTGGTTCTACTGTCTTGTTTTCAAAGTCTATAAATAACTGGAACGCATATCCTTCGTCACTGGTATCCCAGACTTCCACATACTTTGGCTGTACTTCAATCAGAATCTCTGTATCTTCATGGCTGTATTTGTTATAGCTTTCCCAGAGATGTTCTTTGTATCCCTTTTCAAAGCGTCTTCCCGGTTCTTCGACAACCAGTCCTTTATTCACTGCAATTCCCTCTACCTGAACACCGCTCCAGCATAATGCTACATGCGGATTTTCCAGAAGCTGCTTTGTCTTGCGAAAATTCTTATCTGTCTTGAACCAGATCTTCTCATCATAGAACAAGCAGCTCACATTCCGTACCATTACATAATCATTGACACTGGATGCCAGAGCCATGATCTTCCATTCTCCCAGCATCTCGAACATACGCGCTACAGCCTGCTCATAAGTAATGTCTTTTTCCAGAGTAAATTTCATCTTTGTATCCTCCTAATTTTATCTTGCAATAATCCCACGGATCACGCCGCTGAGTCTCTTATAAATAATAAATGTCACAACGGACGTCGCTCCGTATTTGATCAGGTTAAACGGTACCAGACCGAAGATTACTAATGACATCGTGTCTTTCATCGCCGGATTGACCGCACTGCACATACTGATGATATCATCCATTGACATTCCGAATAATCTTACATAGAACGGAATGATCAGGTACAGATTCGTAATAACCGCAACCACCGCTACGATAATACTGCTCACTGCCATTCCCACAATTGCACTTTTCTTTGTCTTCTTTCTGTGATAGATCAGTACTGCCGGTAATACATAAGCACTGCTGAGTATGAAATTCTGTAATTCACCGGTTCCAAGAGACATACTTCCCTGCATAACAAGTTGTAATAAAATTTTTACAACAATGATACACAGTGCCTCCAGCGGGCCAAACATCAGACCTCCCATCATCTCCATCACTCCGGACAGGTCAAAGGACAAAAACGACGGCATAAAAGGAATCGGAAACCGAAGCAGCATCAATACCGCACTTACCGCTCCCATAAGACCGATAAAAGCAATCTTCTTTACCTTCATACGCGAGTGTTCCAGTTCTTTTCTCTTCCCCATTACTTTCACTTCTTGTTCTGTTTTGCTCATTGTGAATCCTCCTCGAAATATAAAAATAGCCCGAAACATATCTGAATGCTCCGGGCTTTATTTTCGCAGAAAATGTCTTTTCTCATCCGGACTGTAACCGTCGGTTCTGGAATTCCACTTAAGGTCACCAGATCAGCCGCTTTCGCGGGTCATGGACTATACCATCGGTAGGGACTTGCACCCTGCCACAAAGACTTTTTGATTCTTTATCTAATTGTGATTGCAGTAACATCATCTGCTGTGTTTTATTATATTCCTCCTGATCAGGTATGTAAATATTTTGAGTTGAATTATTTTATCATTTTTCTCTTTTCCTGTACCGCTGATAAAGCCCCAGTGCCAGCACCAGACAGCAGCTTTCAGCAATCACCGGCGCCCACCAGATTGCTTCTCCGCCAAATACCGCCGTCAGGAACACCAGACTGATCACCAGTGCGACAAGACTTCTTGTAAGCGAGATCATTGTTGCAAATCCTGCCCTTTCCACTGACGTAAAATAACCGCCTAAGACCACATTGAGTCCTGCCAGCAGGAATGACAGGATAAAGATGCGGAACACCCTTACAGAATACGTAATCAGAGATGCTTCACTCTCTTTCAAAAACAGTCTTACAATGCCGCCTGCTCCTGCGTAACATACGATAACCGCTCCTACAGAACCCACAAGTGCCGCCGTGATTCCATATTTCAAAAGCTTCTTATATTTGCCCGGTTCATTTTTCCCGTAATAGTAACTGATCAATGGCTGCGATCCCTGCGCAATGCCTGCCATGGACATGACAACGATCGTATTCACATACGAGATGATCGTATAACTTACCAGTGCATATTCTCCGATATATTTCAGGATCGCCTGATTAAAGAAGAAGATAATAATCCCACTTGAAAATTCCGTCACGCCGGACGACATACCATTGCGGATCTGACGCCAGATTTCTGACGGCATCAGATGGAACTTCGAGAATCTTATCGTTCCTTTCGGTCCGAGGAAATGCCACAGATACAAAACGATCACTGCTGCCTGCGAGATTCCCGTAGCAAACGCTGCCCCCCAGACACCTTTATGCAACACCATGACCAGAATGTAATCCAGGACACAGTTCAGTACGGCCCCGGATGTTACGTAGATTGTCGCAAGCTTTGGATAGCCGTCCGTCTTGATCAGCGTCTCGAACGAATACGACAGGATATATGCCAGCGAAAATGGTGCGATCGTTCCGATATATGTCTTCGCATACGGAAGGATATTATCGGTTGCTCCAAGAAATCTTGCAAACGGCTCCAGAAATATCGTAACCAGAATTGTAATCAGAACCGATAAAATACACAGTAATACTACATTCTGAGTAAACACTTCATTCGCCCTTTTTTTATCTCCCTGTCCTAAAAGTATTGCCACGATCGTTGAATTTCCCACCGCAAACAGGATCGAGATGGAAAACAATCCTGTCGTAAACGGCATGGAGATATTCACTGCTGTCAGTGCCACCTCCGATACACCTCTTGCCACAAAGATACCGTCTACCATGGTATAGAGTGAAAATACCCACTGTGCGATGATCGATGGGATGATAAAACGTAAAAAATCACTTTTTAAAGACTTTCCCTCAAGTCTCATCATAAAACCTCATTTCTTTTTCGATTTGATTTTCCTACCTCTATTCTACCTTACCTCCCCGTACCCATGTCAAGTGATATACTTGACAGCTTCTTCCGGACGCATGACGATAAAAAAGCCGGTATCAGAACATTTCCTCACTCAGCTGTTCCGATACCGGCTTTTTATATCATCTTATTTTATATACAGCACATGCTTCATCCGCATCCGCCGCAATTACATCTTCTTGATTCTTTCAATCGCTGCAACTGTATTCTCATATGTTCCAAATGCAGTCAGACGGAAGTATCCTTCTCCGCTTGGTCCGAATCCGGATCCCGGAGTACCTACAACATTTGCCTTATCAAGCAGGTAATCGAAGAAATCCCATGATGTCATTCCCTTTGGTGTCTCAAGCCAGATGTATGGTGCGTTGACACCGCCTGATACGTTGTATCCGGCATCTTTTAATCCTTCTTTGATTACTTTTGCGTTGTTCATATAATAAGCAACCTGCGCGCTTAACTGCTCTTTTCCTGCATCAGAATATACAGCTTCTCCTGCTTTCTGGATGATGTAAGATGTTCCGTTGAACTTTGTTCCGTGACGTCTTGCCCACAGAGAATGTAACATCACATCTCCGGATTTGATGTCTTTTGGAATGACTGTCGCACTCAGACGTACTCCTGTAAATCCTGCATTCTTAGAGAAACTTCTGATCTCGATCGCACATGTTCTTGCTCCTTCACACTCATAGATAGAATGTGGTACTTCTTTTTCTGAAATATATGCTTCATAAGCTGCATCATAGATAATCACTGCGCCTACTTTATTGGCATAATCTACCCATGTCTGAAGCTGTTCTTTTGTTACTGTAGATCCTGTCGGGTTATTCGGGAAACACAGATAGATAATATCCGGTGTCTCTTTTGGAATTTCAGGTGCGAAGTTCGTCTCTTTTGTACAAGGCATATAGATGACATTGCTCCATGTTCCTGTTGCAGCATCGTATGTACCTGTACGTCCTGCCATAACATTTGTATCTACATAAACCGGATATACCGGATCACATACAGCAATCTTGCTGTCCTTTGAGAAGATCTCCTGGATATTACCGCAATCTTCTTTTGCTCCGTCGGAAATGAAGATCTCATCTGCATTGATGTCGCATCCTTTTGCCTGATAATCGTTCTTAGCCATTGCACTTCTTAAGAACTCATATCCCAGATCCGGTGCATATCCGTGGAATGTCTCTGCATGAGCCATCTCGTCAACTGCTCCATGAAGAGCTTCTACGATTGCCGGTGCCAGAGGCTGTGTTACATCACCGATACTTAACTTAATAATCTCGGCTTCCGGATGTGCTGCCTGATATTCACGCTGTTTTCTTGCTACTGTTGAGAACAGATAGCTTCCTGGTAACTTCAAATAATCCTGGTTTACTTTAAACATCTTCTTACTCCTTTATATCTGTAATGTCTATCACGCCGTCGAATACAACTTTTGCAGGGCCTGTCATAAATACATGATCCTTCTCCCGGTCCCATTCGATCTGCAAGTCTCCACCTAATAATTTTACCGTAACACGCGTATCTGTCAAGTTATTTAATATACTGGCTACGGCTACGGCACATGCTCCTGTGCCACATGCAAGTGTCTCCCCCGAACCGCGTTCCCATACACGCATCTCTACTGTATTCCGGTCAATGCAATGTACAAATTCTGTATTGATACGTTTTGGGAATCTCTCATGATTCTCGAATTTCGGTCCGATCTTTTCCAGATCCAGATTCTTTACATCATCTACATAGATGACTGTATGTGGATTTCCCATAGATACACCTGTCATATGGTATACCTTTCCATCTACTTCGATTGGCTCATCAATTACTTTTTCATTTTCTGATATGATCGGGATCAAATCGGATTTCAGTTCCGGTTTTCCCATGTCTACTTTGACAAGTACCACTTTTCCTTCTTCTACGGTAAGATCCAGATATTTGATTCCTCCAAGTGTCTCTACAGAAATCTGTGTCTTATCCGTAAGTCCGTAATCATAGACATATTTTGCCACACACCGGATCCCATTTCCACACATCTCACCGCGGGAACCGTCTGCGTTATACATCTCCATCTCAAAATCAGCCACTTCGGACGGATTGATCATGATCAGTCCATCCGAGCCAATTCCGAAATGTCTGTCACTTACATATCTCGCCACCGCCGGCGGGTTTTCTATCTTTTCTTCAAAACAGTTCACATAGACATAATCATTGCCCAGTCCCTGCATCTTTGTAAACTTCATGCATTTCTCTCCTTTTATTGTCTCACCTATTACTCTGCCATAATGCTCAGTACCATCTCTGCTGTTTCAACCATATTCGTCCCGCTGTCCATACTGCTTTTCTGAAGATACCGGTGTGCTTCTTCCTCCGACATATTATTACGTGTCATCAGAAGTTCTTTTGCCTTTCTGATCGTCTCCTGCTGCTTCGGATCTCTGTTTTTCAGTTCTTTCCTTCGTTTCTTACGTCTCCGGTCCATGGACTGCAGCATCATATTCACAGTATTCAGAAGGTCATATACTTTGATCGGCGTAGAAAGACCAACGATTCCTTCCACATCACCACTGCTCCATTTGTCCTGTGATGCTACCAGAAGCATTTCAAATGATTCTGGCAAATATTCACGAAGCTGTGTATACATCATATCTTTCATACGATAACCGCAGACCACGATCCCATCGTCTACAGTATCTGCATAATGCATGGCCTGCGCACCGGTGGTACACACACCAATTACATCCATGCCTCCTCTGGCCAGCAGGTTTCTGATATTTGTCGCATTATCTTTATTCGGGAATACAACAATAATCCCTGTCACTTACGCCACCTCCTGTCAGATACTCTTTTGCCCGTTCCGTTTTGTGCAAAATCTGTATTACAGTAAGTGCAGGTATTTTTCAAGTTCCCAGTCTGTGATCTGGATTCTGTAATCCTGATACTCAGATGTCTTGGCTTCTATATATTTTCTTGACAGATCTTCTCCTAATATCTCCTGGATAAATGTATCCTTCTGGAATTCTTTTGCTGCCTCTCTTAAACTTCCCGGCAGTTTCTCAATTCCGAAAATCTTGCGCTCTTCATCTGTCATCTCATATACATTACGGTTTACTGCCTTCGGCGGCATCGTTCCTTCCTTGATTCCGTCCAGTCCTGCTGCCAGGCATACCGCCAGTGCAAGGTATGGGTTAGCCGACGGATCCGGGTTACGAAGTTCGACTCTTGTATACTCCCCGCGTGTTCCCGGAATACGGATCAGAGGTGTACGGTTCTTTGCAGACCACGCAATATATACCGGAGCTTCAAATCCAGGGATCAGGCGCTTGTAAGAGTTAACACTTGGATTCGTGATAAAAGTCAGTGCCTTCATGTGTTTCATAATTCCGCCGATAAAGCAATACGCTTCTTTGCTAAGTCCGTATTCGTCACTGGCATCCTGGAATACATTGATTCCATCTCTGCTGATAGACATGTTCAGGTGCATACCGGAACCATTGATCCCGAATTTCGGTTTTGGCATAAATGTTGCATGTAACCCATGGCGTTTTGCGATCGTCTTAACTACAAGTTTAAATGTCATAATATTATCTGCGGTCGTCAGCGCCTCATCATAACGGAAATCTATCTCATGCTGCGCCGGAGCCGCCTCATGATGGGAAGATTCAATCTCAAATCCCATATCTTCCAGCGTCAACACCATATCACGTCTTGCATTCTCGCCAAGGTCCAGCGGCCCGAGGTCAAAGTATCCGGCGCTTTCATGTGACAGTGTGGTCGGCAATCCGTCATCATCTGTATGGAACAGGAAGAATTCCAGCTCAGGTCCGACATTAAATTCGTATCCCATCTCTTTCGCATCTTCCATTACTTTTTTCAGGATATATCTCGGATCACTTTCATAAGGCGTTCCGTCTGGCTTATACACATCACAGATCAGTCTGGCAACTTTTCCCTGCTGCGGTCTCCATGGAAATATCTCAAATGTATTCAGATCCGGATACAGATACATATCCGACTCTTCTACCCTTGCAAAACCTTCTATAGATGATCCGTCAAACATGATTTCATTATCCAGCGCTTTTTCCAGCTGGCTTGTGGTTATCGCGATATTTTTCATGGTTCCAAAAATATCCGTAAACTGCAGCCGGATAAATCCTACATCCTCTTCTTCTACCATTCTCAATATATCTTCTCTTGTGTAATTGTTCATTCTATCGACCTCCACTCAATACACGTCTTTCATATCATGACATCTGCATTCTTTTGTTCTTCACTGCTTCTTATCTGCATTTACATAGCATCTATGATCTGCTGTGCAAATGCATCTAAGTTATCTTCCTGATCCGCTTTTAATGTAGATTTGATCGACAGTTTCTGATCGAGCACCGTCATATTTTTCATCTCTTCTAACTGTTTTACGATCTGCTTTCCCGCTGTTGCAGCCCAGGTTCCGTTATCCATAACAGCAACCGTTCTGTTCTGTACAGCCAGTGCCTTCATGTGTGCCAGCAGATTTTCGATTGGTGGATAGATGCCTCCGTTGTATGTCGGGCATGCGATCACCACATGGCTGACACGGAAGATCTCAGCGATCAGTTCTGATACATCTGTCTTGGATGCATCATAGACTGCAATATTTTTTACACCTTTTGCACCAAGCTTTGCTGCCAGTGCATCTGCTGCCTGCTCTGTATTTCCGTAAATAGAACCATAGATAATGGCAACAGCCTGGTCTTCCGGCTCGTATTTGCTCCACTTATCGTGTTTCTCAATAAAGTAATTCAGATTATTTCTCCATACCGGTCCGTGAAGCGGGCAGATCATCTGAATATCCAGCCCTGCTGCTTTTTTCAGAAGTGCCTGTACCTGCATGCCATATTTTCCTACGATATTCGTGAAGTATCTTCTTGCATCATCGATCCAGTCCTTTTCGAAATCAACCTCGTCGTTGAACAGATTGCCGTTCAATGCGCCAAATGTTCCGAATGCGTCTGCCGAGAACAGGATCTTCTCCGAATCTTCATAAGATACCATAACCTCCGGCCAGTGTACCATCGGTGCCATCACAAAATGAAGGGTATGATTTCCAAGTTCCAGTGTGTCGCCTTCTTTTACCACAACCTGTCTGCCTTCCAGATCTGCATCAAAGAACTGGCTGATCATCTGCATGGTTTTTACATTTCCAACTACTTTTGTCTCTGGATATAACTCCAGAATTCTCTGGATATTGGCACAATGATCCGGTTCCATATGCTGTACGACAAGGTAATCTAATTTCCCGCCGTTTAATGCATAAGCTACATTTTCAATAAATTGTTCGGATGCGGATGCATCTACTGTATCCATCAGGGCATTCTTCTCATCTTTGATCAGATATGCATTATAGGATACCCCTCTTGGAATCGGGAATAAATTCTCGAATAAGTTTAATTTTCTGTCATTTGCGCCCACCCAGATCACGTGATCTGTTACATTTCTTGTACATTGCATAGTTCATTCCTCCTCGTCACATAATATCACATTTTTCACCACATTAACGCACAAACTTTTAGAATTTACGCATTATTTTTAATACAATTTTTCCAGTATTCCGATTTTCTTTTTTTGTGTTATAATCTAACAATACGAAAAGAATATCTGACCGGCTTTCGGAGAAAGGAGCAACATTGAAAAAAACAGCAAAAACCGACAATTCATCTGACCCTAAGACTTTATGCCATAATATTCTTTCTACTATCTGTATCCTGACACTGGCAACGGTTCTGGCTTTCTCATTTTTTCATATTACCAGAAGCGATCCTGCCAATATTGCACTTATTTATATTCTTGCTCTTATTATCATTGCCAGAATTACCAGTGGATATGTTTTTGGTATTATTTCTGCTTTGTTTTGTGTTATATTCATCAACTGGTGCTTTACATATCCTTATTTTAAAGTTAATTTTCAGATCAGCGGATACCCTGTCACATTTGTATTTCTGCTTTCTATTTCACTGATCGTATCCACATTGACAACACAGTTAAAGAAACAGGACAAAATGATTCTGGAAAGAGAGCGTGCGATCAACGAGGCAGACAAAGAACGGATACGTGCCAATCTTCTGCGGGCAATCTCTCATGATCTTCGTACACCGCTTACTTCTATTATAGGCTCTTCGGATTCTTTTATAGAAAATTATCAGAATCTGACTGATCCGGAAAAGCAAAGTCTTGTATCGTCTATTAACGAAGATTCACACTGGCTTTTGAATATGGTCGAAAATCTTCTGTCTGTCACCAGAATTCAGGATGATACCGGAACTGTTAAAAAAGAGGACGAAGTCGTAGAAGAAGTCGTTTCCGAAGCAATCATCCGATTAAAACGGCGGCTTCCGGATATTGAAATTCACGTAAGCGCTCCCGAAGATGTCCTGATCATTCCGATGGATCCGCTTCTTATCGAACAGGTTCTAATGAATCTGATGGAAAATGCTTTTGTTCATTCCGAAAGCGACAGGCCTATCGACCTTCGTATTACAGAAAACCCGGATACCGTTACCTTTCATATCATAGATTATGGAAAGGGTATTGACGAACAGACCATCCCACTGATTTTAAAAGGCGAATATACAGCCCCACGTACATCGGATACCCACCGTGGCATGGGAATCGGTCTTTCTATCTGCAACACCATTGTCCAGGCACATGGCGGAAAAATTGCCGCACATAATCATGCAGATGGCGCTGAATTTCTATTTACATTACCAAAGGAGGATACTTAATCATGAATGACAGCTATTCTATTTTGATCATAGAGGATGAAAAAAATATTCTGGACTTCATGTCCAGAACATTAAAGGCCAATGGATATAAAACAACTACCGTCACTTCCGGGAAGGCCGGATTATCCATTATCAATTCGCAATGTCCGGATCTGATCCTTTTGGACCTTGGACTTCCGGACATGGATGGAAATGATATCATAGCTTCTGTCCGCGAATGGACCAGCTGCCCGATCATCGTCATTTCAGCAAGAACCGGAGAACATGATAAGGTGGCCGCTCTGGATCTTGGTGCCGATGACTATATCACCAAGCCATTCGGCACTTCGGAACTGCTTGCCAGAATCCGTACTTCTTTACGTCACAGCAACCGTATGGCATCAAACTCGCCTCTTTATATCCGTCCTTACAAATGTCAGGGACTTATACTTGATTTCGAAAAACGAATGCTGACTCTGGACGGCGAGGAGATACATCTGACACCTGTAGAATACAAAATTGTTGCCTACCTTGCACGCAATTCCGGAAAAGTTATGACCTATGCTTCTGTAATGGCAAATGTATGGGGGCCTTTTACCGACAGCAATAATCGTATTCTGCGTGTAAATATGGCCAATATACGCCGCAAAATAGAACGGAATCCATCACAGCCACAGTTTTTATTTACCGAAGTCGGTGTCGGTTATCGTATGTGCGAAGATGAGAATGAAGTGTAATTTACTGCTGTATCTGCCAGGTACCTTTTTATATATACGATTGCTAAGAACGTGTTAAGGAACCCTGTCGGGTCTATACATTCACTTTAAATGTGTTATTATAGTTAACGAAGTGGCATATCGAAAAGAAAAGCCTCATTCATTATTCTCTCAAAAAAGGATGCAAATTAATGCATCCTTTTTTACTATCTGTATTTATTTCCTGTATTTATTTCGAATTGATATTCAAAATGAAAAGTGTAGATAATACCAGCGCAAATCCCAGAATATCTATTGCCGGAAATGCAGTTCCTAAAAAGATCGCTGCTACGATCGTTGCCGCTACCGGCTCCACGCTTGATAATAATCTGGCATATACACTTCCGGCATATTTTACCGCTGCCAGATACAGACAGAACGGTAAGATTGTTCCCACGATTACGATTGTCAGGAAACCTACAATCACAATCATATCCAGATGCGCCTCAATTCTCCACGGTCTTAAGAATACCGCCAGTACACATCCGCCGATCAGCATTGCCCATGCACATACCGACTCGGCCGGATATTTCTTAAGAAGCGGTCCCGGCAGGACCCCGTAGAAACAGGTCGTAATCGCCAGCAGCATTCCCATGAGCAGTCCTTTCGGTGATATCGATAATGCATGAATATTTCCCTGCGTTGCCACCAGGAAGATACCTGCGATCGAACAGCTTACCGCAATGATCTCTTTCGCTTTCGGTGCCACTCTGTATACTACTGCATAGAACAGTAACAGAATCGCCGGATTCAGATACTGGAAGATCGTTGCAACGCCCGCATTTGTCTCCTGTATCGCACAGAAGAATGAATACTGCATTCCCATCATTCCCAGAATTGCGAATGCGACCTCTCTGATCCCGTCTTCTCTTTCTTTCCATACCACCAGTGGATTCTGCTTCTTGATCAGCACTGCATATAACAAAAGCAATATCCCTGCAGTCATCATCCGGTACGGCACCAGCCACTGGGATATAATTCCTTTTTCATCAAATAAAAACTGGGCTATGGGACTTGTACATCCCCATGCTAACCCGGCAGCAAAAGCGGCAATCAAGCCTTTTTTACGTTCCATTCTTACTTCCCCATTCCTCGTTTTGTACTTTCATTCATTTTCCGATTGTTTTTGTGCGGCTTATTCCCATGCACACATTGTCTGTATTATAACACACTGTGGGAAATTGTACAGTAAAACCAGTTTGGGACGAAGGATTTTATACATGCCAGATATCTCTGTTATACTCAGCAATTGTACGGTCTGATGAGAAGAATCCTGCTTTTGCAATGTTCACGATCATCTTCTTAGCCCACGCCATACGGTCTTCGTAATCTGCAAAGACTCTTTCTTTTGTCTGAATGTAGTCCTTCACATCCAGAAGTGTCATGAACCAGTCTTTCTGGATCAGTTCTGCATGAATCTCAAGAAGTGTACGTACATCACCGATCTTAAGCATCTCAGGGCTGATGATGAAATCTACCCATTTACGGATGTCTTCGTCATTGATATAGTAATCTGCTGCCACATAGTCTGCTTTTGCATAGTGCTCGATTACCTGATCACTGCTCTCACCGAAGATGTAGATATTCTCATCTCCGACAAGCTGATGGATCTCTACGTTTGCTCCGTCCTCTGTTCCAAGTGTTACAGCACCGTTCAGCATGAACTTCATGTTACCGGTTCCACTTGCTTCTTTCGATGCCAGAGAGATCTGCTCGGATACTTCACATGCCGGGATCAGTTTCTCTGCCATTGTTACATTGTAGTTTTCTACCATTACAACCTGCAGGTATGGTGCCACTTCCGGATCATTCTTGATCAGTTCCTGCAGACACAGGATCACATGAATGATGTCTTTTGCAATGATGTATGCCGGTGCAGCTTTTGCTCCGAAGATCATTGTGATCGGTCTCTTTGGTTTATTTCCTGCTTTGATGTCCAGATATTTGTAAATGATATACAGGACGTTCATCTGCTGTCTCTTATACTCATGGAGACGTTTGATCTGAATATCGAAGATTGCATTATCATTCAGTACAACTCCGGATTCTTTTTCCAGATATTCTTTTAATGCTGTCTTATTCTGCTGCTTAACATCCAAAAGCTCGTTCAGTGCTTCTTCGTTATCGATCTGTGCAAGAAGTCCTTCCAGTTTGGAAGCATCTTTACGGAACTCACCGACTCCGTATTTATCCATCCATTCTACCAGCTTCTTGTCACAGTGCATCAGCCATCTTCTGAATGTGATACCATTGGTCTTATTGTTGAATTTCTCCGGGTAAATGTCATAGAACGGCTTTAATTCTACGTCTTTCAGGATCTCCGTGTGAAGTGCTGCAACACCGTTGACACTGAATCCGTAATGCATATCCATTCTTGCCATGTGTACACGGTTCCACTCGTCGATGATCTGTACATCTTTGTTATCATATTTTGCTGCTACTCTTGCTGCCAGTTCACGGATGATCGGCATTAAGTGCGGAACAACTGCTTCCAGATAATCGATCGGCCATTTCTCCAGTGCTTCTGCAAGGATCGTATGGTTCGTGTATGCACACGTATTTGTCACGATCTCGATTGCTTTATCCATAGAGATTCCTCTTGCTGTCAGAAGACGGATCAGCTCCGGAATTACCATAGACGGATGTGTATCGTTGATCTGGATTACTACGTGTTTATCAAGTTCTTCTAATGCATATCCTTTTTCTTCACACTCTTTTAAAATGAACTGTGCACCGTTACTTACCATGAAGTACTGCTGGTAGATACGAAGCAGTTCGCCCTGTTTGTCACTGTCATCCGGATAGAGGAACAGTGTCAGGTTCTCACGGATATCATTCTTGTCAAATGAGATTCCGTCTCCTACGATATTTTCATTTACAGATTCGATGTCGAATAAGTGAAGTTTATTGGTTCCATTTTCATATCCGGTTACATCGATATCGTATAATTTCGAATGCAGGCTGAAATCTTTGAATGGTACGTCAAATCCGATTCCTGTATCGGTAAGCCAGCTTGTATTCTGGATCCATGGGTTTGGAGTCTCTTTCTGTTTGTGATTTTCAAATACCTGTTTGAACAGTCCAAGGTGATAGTTCAGTCCGATTCCGTCTCCTTCCAGACCGAGTGTTGCAATGGAATCTAAGAAGCATGCAGCCAGTCTTCCAAGTCCGCCGTTACCAAGTGACGGTTCCGGTTCTACTTCTTCGATCTCGCAGATGTCTTTTCCATTTGCTGCAAGAAGCTCTCTTACTTCATCGTATACGCCAAGGTTGATCAGGTTGTTGGATAACAGTTTTCCGATCAGGAATTCTGCTGATATATAATATACTTTTCTGCCTTTTTCGGAAATATTTCTTCCTTTATCTGCTGCAGCTTCTTTTACTGTGTTAAGAAGTGCTGCGTAAATCTCTTCATTCGATGCATCTTTGATTGCTTTACCAAGTGTCTGCTGTAACTTTTCTGAGAAATTCATAATTAACCTCCTGAATGTGTGCTGTCGCATGATTGTTTTTAATATTGATCTGAATCTTTGTTTCATCAGTTTTCTTTTGTTTTACACTGATATTATAATAGGATTATACATTTTATCTCTTGCATCATAGTAGTAAAAAGTAATACAATACTATCAAATATACAACTTTTTGATAATCCCTATCACTTCAGAAAGGACTTATACACATCCATGAACACACTTACCTATGAAAACCTCCATGAAACTAAAAAACACGTCAGTATCCAGTTTCCATACAATACCTATCTGTGCTCCATCCCGCTGGACTTCACACAGGTTCCGCTTCACTGGCATAACGACGTGGAGATTATTGTAATAAAAAAAGGCTGCGGCATCATTTCCGTTGATACCGAGCCCAGGGTTGTAAAAGCCGGCGACATCGTCCTTGTCCGTCCGGGCCAGCTTCACTCCATCTCCCAACATGAGAAAGACTGCATGGAATATGAAAATATCCTGTTCCAGACCAGTCTTTTATATTCTGCAGATTCCGATCCACGGACAGTTGGATATTTCCAGCCATATTTTTCACTGGAATATGAACTTCCATGGCTCTTTGACGATACCTGTTTCTTCCATGAAGCACTTTCTTCCTGTATTGATGCGATCGATGATCTCTGCAGCAAAAGACCGGATTATTACGAATTATCGGTAAAAGGGCACCTGTTTCACTTCTTTTACCTGTTATTCTCTTCTCAGGGAACTCCAGTCACTTTCAACCGGGATAAATCTCTGGATAAGGTAAAACAGATCGTATCCTACATTGAATCCCATTATACAGAACCGATTACCGTTCAAAGTGCCGCCGATTATATGGGCTTTTCCGAATCTCATTTTATGAAATTCTTCAAGCAGCATCTGCACACAACATTCACCAGCTATCTGAATGGCTACCGGCTTACCATTGCCGCCAGGCTTCTGCTCACGGAAGATGACAGCATCCTGTCCATCTCGGAACGCACAGGATTCAATAACCTGTCTTATTTTAACCGGCTGTTCAAAAAAGAATATCAGATGTCACCAAGAGCATACAGGAACCGCTAAATAACCAGCGGCAAGCAAAAGGGCCGCATATAAGCGGCCCTTTTATGAAATCCTACTCAACCTCTTCCGGTTCCATACTTCTCATATGTTCCCCGTCTTTTTTGATCTCATATTTCTGATTATATTCATTCAGATAAGTTTTATATTCATCGCTGTCGGAAGGATATACCTTCGAATCATGGATATGTGTATCCATATTCTCTTTGTCACTGTTCATAAGTGCAACCATCGCACTTGCACAGTGAGCTGCAATACGGTTGAAACTGTTCAGGATATCTGTAAATACAGTCCCTTCTTCCAGACCACATCCTCCACTGCTCATACGTTCCACATGACGCATCTTCAGTTCATCACAAAGTGTTGTAATAACCATACCAAGCGGTGCTACTCTCTGCGCCATCTCTTTATCATTCTCAAGGAATGCCTTGCATGTAAGATTGATTTCTTCACGTACTGCTTCCATAACAACATTCAGTTCGTCCCATGCATCTTCTGAGAACTGTGTCTTATTCTCATGCATATCACTGGACATATATGCAATATAAGAAGCATGATCTCCGATACGTTCAAAGTCATTGATCGTATGCAGATAAAGTGAAACCTGTCTTGTCTGTGCCGTATTCATCTCATGCTTTGTCAGCTTGATCAGATAATCACCCAGACGGCTTTCATATTTGTCGATCAGGTCCTCTTTTCTCTGAACCTTATCGAACTTGTTCTGCTGATACTCATTCAAAAGATTCATTGCACGATTAACATTCTTACGGAGCTTCTTCGCCATACCGCTCATTGCTCTGTGGCACTGTCCGATTGCCAGTGCCGGGTAGTCCAGAAGACGTTCTTCCAGAAGATCGAAGTCCGCTTCGTCTTCCAGTTCTTCTGCACTGTCTTTTACCAGCCAGCATACCAGCTTCTCGATCTTATTGATAAACGGGAACAGAATACATACTGTTACCAGACGGAACACCGTATTCAACAAAGCGATCGATACCGGAGACATGATATTCTCCATAAAATCAAAATGTACAAATGCGTTGGCCGTATAGAATGCAATCGACCAGATCAGCATTCCAAAGGTATCATTCAATAAGTACACAAGTGCGGTTCTCTTACCATTTTTATTTGCTCCGATTGCTGAGATCAGTACCGGACAGGATGCACCTACACCAATACCGAGAATAATCGGAAATGCACTTGAAAATGTAAGGATTCCTGTTACAGATAATGCCTGTAATACACCGACTGTAGCAGATGCGCTCTGAAGTACTGCCGTAAACGCAATACCTACCAGGATACCTGCGAGTGGATTTGAGAACATCGTCAGCATATTGATGAACACTTTGCTCTCTCTTAACGGTGTAACTGCACCACTCATTGTCTGCATACCTGTCATCAGGATTGCAAAACCAAGCATAATGTTACCGATGTTCTTATGTGTCGTTCTCTTACAGACCATCCTCATGATCGTACCGATCACCGCTACAACTGCCGCTATCGTTGCAGAAGATAAAATCTTCGCAATTCCATTAGATCCGTCAATATAAGAAAGACATAAGATCCATCCGGTGATACTGGTACCAATATTAGCTCCCATGATGATACCGATTGCCTGTTTCAGCTTCATCATACCTGAGTTAACAAAACCAATGACCATAACTGTTGTTGCGGAAGATGACTGAATGACACTGGTTACTCCTGTACCAAGTGCAACTCCTTTGAGCGGTGTGTTTGTCATTTTATAAAGAAATGCTTCCAGTTTGTTACCGGCGACCTGTTTCAGTCCGTCTCCCATAAGGGACATACCGAACAGGAATAAAGCAACTCCACTTAACAATGACAATACCATAGAAAATATTTCCATAATTTTCTCCTTTGTTGTCAGCTTATTTTACACTCACTTAACATTCTTTTAAAATATTCTTAACTTTTCCTTTCTTATTATGTCACGTTAAACGTGTGATTACAATCTTATATTTATGGGAAATTGTATTTTTTCACATCACGTAGAAAAAAGAATCCCGTCAATTCCTCTTTTTTCATCAATTTATCCAAAATTTGCACCTGTATTTTGCAATTCTTTCCTTGCACTTACCATTAGAATAAGCTATCATCATATCTATATGGGTAAATGTTTAAACGGAGGATTATTTTTGTGAGCAGAAAAGAACAGGAACACCTGATACAGACCGTCTATCCGGATTCGATCGCAGAAGAACTGGAGATCGAACCTGGCGACGTACTGTTAAGAATAAATGGGCAGAAAATTGAAGATGTCTTCGACTACCGTTATCTAATGAAGGATGAATATGTCGAAGTACTTATCCGTAAGCCTTCCGGGGAAGAATGGCTTCTTGAGATCGATAAAGACTACGATGATGAACTTGGGGTAGAATTTGAGAACGGACTAATGAGCGAATACCGTTCCTGTAGTAATAAATGTATGTTTTGTTTCATCGATCAGATGCCTCCGGGCATGCGTGAAACGCTCTATTTTAAAGATGATGACTCCCGTCTTTCGTTCCTTCAGGGGAATTATATCACCATGACGAATATGAAACAGGCTGATATTGACCGTATCATCCACATGCAGCTCGCACCGATCAACATTTCCGTACAGACCACCAATCCGGAGCTCCGCTGTAAGATGCTGCACAACCGTTTTGCGGGAGAAAAGCTTAAATTCCTGCAGGATCTGTACGAAGCACATATCGAGATGAATGGACAGATCGTATTATGTAAAGGTGTAAATGACAAGGATGAATTAAAGCGTTCCATTGAAGATCTTTCCCATTATCTTCCTTTTATGAGAAGTGTATCCGTCGTACCTGCCGGACTGACCAAATACCGTGAAGGACTCTATCCGCTGGAACTCTTTACGAAAGAAGAAGCCGGTGAAGTCATCGACATGATTGAAAGCTATCAGCCGAAATTCTACGAAGAATACGGTCTGCATTTCATACAGGCAAGTGATGAATGGTACATTCTTGCCGAACGTGATTTTCCGGAAGAGGAACGCTACGATGGCTATATCCAGCTGGAAAATGGTGTCGGCATGATGCGTCTGTTAAAGACAGAATTTCAGGATGCTCTGGAAGCACTGAAGGAAAATGACGAATATGAGACATGGAAAGCAGAGACTCACCGTACACTTACGATTGCAACCGGAAAGCTGGCTTACAGTACACTTGCCGGATTCGCAACGGAGATCATGAAAGCATTCCCACATATTAAGATCAATGTATTTGCGATCCGTAATGATTTCTTCGGCGAGACCGTCACCGTATCCGGACTAATCACCGGCCAGGATCTCCGGGATCAGCTTCTGGAAAAGAAAGCTTCCGGTATTGACCTGGGTGATACGCTTCTTATTACATGTAATATGTTAAGAAGCGGGGAACAGGTATTTCTGGATGATATGACGGTACAGGAACTGGAAAATTCATTAGACATGAAGCTTACCGCTGTGGAGAATCAGGGACAGGATCTGATCGAAGCCATGCTCAATCACCACTATACTATGCAGCGTGACAATGATGCGGACAGCTTTGTATATGTAAAAGGATATGACTCATAGATAAAAAATGCAAGATTTTCTTATGAATCTTGCATTTTTAATGCTTTATTGTATTGACGTGCCGAATTTTAACTGCTACAATATAGACCATAGTTCAAACTAAAGTATAAGCAGGAGGTATCACAAAATGTTAAAAGGATTCAAAAATGCCGCAGAATTGGATTTTTCGGACAACACCAACAAAGAGAAAATATTGGAAGCATTCCAGCAGGTCGATAAAGAGAAAGGAAGCACCTACCCACTGATCATCGGCGGTGAGCGTATTCAGACAGAGAAAAAGATCACGTCCCTCTCTCCGGCCACAAAAGAAGTATTAGGATATGCCTGCTCCTGCAGTCAGGACCTGGCAAAAAAAGCAATTGAAACTGCCAATGAAGCATTTAAGACATGGAGTGTTACCCCTGCCGAAGAGCGTATCCGCTGCCTGCGCAGACTTGCTGCTCTGTTAGATGAGAATCGTTATATCATCGACGCATGGAACGTAGAAGAAAGCGGAAAGAACTGGGGCGAAGCAGACGGAGAACTCTGTGAAGCACTTGATTTCTTTAATTCTTACGCAATGCATATGGCTGACCTTGATAAAGGACTGGAGCTTGTACCTACCGATGAATATACAAAATGTATCTATATCCCAATCGGTGTCGGTGTCGCTGTTCCGCCATGGAACTTCCCATTATCCTTACTCGGCGGTATGGTTGCAGCTGCTGTTGTTACAGGTAACACCATCGTATGCAAACCATCATCTGATACACCGATCGTCGCTTACAAGTTCGTAGAACTCTGTGAAAAAGCAGGATTCCCTGCCGGAGTTGTCAACTACATTCCGGGATCTGGTTCCGATATCGGAGATTACATCGTAGAACATCCACTGACCAGATTCGTGAACTTTACCGGATCAAAAGCAGTCGGCTGCCGCATCAACGAACATGCTGCCAAGATCTCAGAAGGTCAGAAATGGATCAAACGTGTTGTAGCTGAAATGGGTGGAAAGAATGCGATCATCGTAGATTCTTCCGCAGATATCAAGAAAGCAGCAGAAGGAATCGCAAGCTCTGCATTTACCTTCCAGGGACAGAAATGCTCTGCATGCTCCCGCGCGATCGTCATGGCAGACAAATACGATGAACTCGTAGAAGAAGTGATCAAATGTGCAAAAGCACTGAAGGAAAAACAGGGAAGCGGCCGTGACAACATGGCACTGGGACCTGTGATCAACGCTGCTGCATACAAACGGATCACCGGATATATCGACGTTGCCAAAGAAGAAGGTGACATCGTATACGGCGGAACTTACAGTGATGCCGTTGGTTACTACATTGATCCTACAATCGTAACCAATGTTACCCGCGATGCAAGAATTGCTAACGAAGAAATCTTCGGACCTGTTCTTGCAGTCATCAAAGTAAATTCTTTCGATGAAGCACTGGACATTGCCAACCAGACAGAATATGGTCTGACAGGATCTGTATACAGTGAAACAAGAGAAAATATCCAGAAAGCTAAAGTACAGTTCCAGGTAGGAAACCTTTATTTCAACCGTAAATCAACTGCTGCCGTTGTTCTGCAGCATCCATTTGGCGGATTCAATATGTCCGGAACAGATGCCAAGACGGGAACCAGAGATTATCTGACCAACTTCCTGAATCTGAAATCTGTGACTGAGGATCTTCGGTAAGTAATAGATATACAGAGAACTTGCCACCGGCAACTTCTCTTGCATACTTTGGTATCTACAGAACCTGCCACTGGCAGCTTCTTCCGAACACATGGCGAAAAAAATACCACAGCTTTTTCCAAATTCGAAAGCTGCGGTATTTTTTTCATTTTATTTGAACCTCGGACACATAATGCCTTCGATTCTTTCTCTCATTATGCCGGATTCACATGAATCATAATATGCTTTATATTTGCAAATGTTCCCTCTACATTATCATGTACCTCTTCTGCGATCGCATGTGCATCTTTCAATGAAAGAGTTCCATCTACTGCAATCTCTGCATCGATATACACTTTGTTGCCGAACATCCTCGTTCTTAACAGATCCAGTCTTTCGACTCCCCGGCTCTTTCTGATATAGTCCGCCAGTTTCTCTTCATATTCTTCACTGCATGAAGTATCCAACATCTTATCCATCGCATCCTTAAAAATATCAAATGCTACTTTCAGGATAAAAATACAGATAACTACACTTGCCAGCGGATCTAACACCGGAAATCCAAGCATCGCACCGCCGATACCAATCAGTGAACCGATTGAAGAAAACGCATCTGATCTGTGATGCCATGCATCTGCCATAAATGCTGCGGAATCAAGAATCTTTGCGTAATGTCTGGTATACCAGAACATTCCTTCTTTCGTCAGAATTGATACAATGGCCGCCACAAGTGCGATCATTCCCGGTGCCTTTAAGTGACTGTAATCTCCGGCGATGATCGTCTTCACACCGTTCATACCGATTCCGATACCGGTTGCAAGAAGAATCACTGCCAGTGCCATCGACGCAACACATTCCAGTCTGTCATGGCCGTATGGGTGTTCACTGTCTTCTGATTTCTTAGATAATTTCACACCAAGAAATGCAATGAATGTCGCAAATACATCGGATAATGAGTGCACCGCATCGGATATCATGGCACCGGAATGTCCGATGATTCCGGCCAGCAATTTAAATGCTGTCAGAAGTACATTTCCCAGAATCCCTACCGTTGATAAATGATTGATCAGTTTTTGTTCGTTTAATTTTTGTTTTTGATTTGTCATAAGATAACCTCCATTTTGAATAATGTCATGTCTCCTATGGCACCTGAGGTGAGAACGCTGTTCCTTTTATGCAAAAAAATACACCTGTGGAACTTTCTACTTACTGTCCCACAGATGTATGATATATCGTCTCATCTGCTGCCGGTAATCGACCGGCCCGGCATGCACATCATTTTCTTAATATCATTCTTCTGAAAATGAATGTAGCCTGATCAGTTTGTACTGCTATCCCTTATCCTTATTGGATATATTCAGTGCAAAGAGATTTTATATATAATATTCGATTTCAAGGAAAAAGTCAACTGTTTTTTCTGGTTTTCATTCTCTTTATAACCTCTTAAGCTCTTCTTAACATATTATCTGTTTATCATTGTTCACTGAGTGCCGATAATGCCCGAAAATAAAGGCTTTTTCCACTTTATCTGTTTATCATCGTTCACTGAATGTCATGCAATTTTGGACAAATTTTGGACAAAATCAAAATGCATTTGCAATCGACAACATTTCTTTTTGCTTTGTATCTTCCATAACATGACTATACAGATCCATCGTGATTGCTAACGAACTATGCCCCATAATCGTTTTTAGTACCTGGGGCGGCATCCCCTCTTCTATCGCACGTGTTGCAAATGTATGCCGGAACACATGTGGCGTAATATCCGGGAACTCTTTGCCATCCTGTCTGATTTTCTTTACAACCTGTCTGATCTCATATTTAATAGTATCCTCTTTTAGCGGATTGCCTTTTTCATCGCAAAACAGATATCCATTAATATTGGTCACTTTAAATCCCCAGAAGTGTCTTTGCGCTTCTATGTATTTGATAATATCCGGCGTTAATGGAATGTCTCTGATAGATGTTTTCGTCTTCGGTGTATCTTCTACCATTCCAACGCCTGTAATAGTTTTCATTGTATGCCGGATATGCATCACATTATTTTTACGGTCAATATCCGAATACTTTAATGCTCTTATTTCTCCATTTCTCAATCCAGTACGTAACAGGATTGCAAATAAATTGTATAAATAGCTGTCCTTAGCATACTCCATAAACAACGCTTGCTGTTCTCTTGTCAGTGCTATTCTCTCTTTCTTTGCCTTGGTCTTCTTCGGTATTTCCGCACCATCAGCCACATTTTCACTGATTAATTTTCTTTTCTTCGCTGCTGCCAGACTTCCATGCACAATACAGGAGATAACCACCATCGTTGATTTACTGTAGTTTCGCTTCTTCTGGACACGCTTATACATCTTCTCGATGATGTCCAACGTTAAATCTTGCAACTGTATTCTTCCGATTTCATCTTTAATAGCTGAATCGTACATATCTGTGTAAGTCTGCCATGTACCTCTCTTTCGATAGGCCTTTACATTATCTTCAAGCCACTCCTGCATCCATTCATCGAAAGTCATATTCTTCCGGGCGATGTACTGGCCGTGTTCTACCTGGTACCTTGTCTCTGTCATTTTCTTCTGCGTCTCAGTTATATTCTTCCCATGTACAATATAGTTTTCACCTTTATACATGAAACGTCCCTCAAAGCCATCACTCCGCTGTCTGATTCCTTTCGGAAGTTTTCTTCCTCTCTTATCAACTGCCATGTACTTCTCCTTTCCAAAACATCCGACATTTACCGTTATAGAATAGGGCTATGAGCCTTTAACCGCCTATCACAGCCCTTTTTATTATCTCTACATAGTTTTTTATACATAGCATACTATATAAAGCTTAAAACCGAATCTATGAACCTCTCTATTCTTCTGCTGCCATTTTTCTTACAAAGGCATAGATCATATTAATAGATTTCTCTCCCTTGATATCCTCTACCGTCTTAACAATGAATTTCTTCTTGCTCTCCATCTCCTGTGTATGAGCTTCTCCGTCTGAATCTATATTACTATCTCCGACCGGCTCCTCTTCCGTAATATCATCAGTATCCAATGTGTCTATAGTCTTGGTCAGCTTCTGTTCGAATCCTCTCACGTAATCATGAGCAATTGAAGAGTTCTGATAAATCCGATTACGGTTCATCATAAACAACGCCCCGTCATTTACTGATTTTCCTACAATATCGGAATTCTCCTGTACTACCTCCAACGTATAGAGCACCTTATCAAGATCCATTAAGATTCCAGAAAGCTCTCCGATTGCTTCTGTCTCTCTTCGCTTCATGTCTCTGATGATTTCGGTTGCCATTGTTGTTCCTGTTGTGTTTTCTTTTTTACTCATATCTGTATTCTCCTTATCTTCCTGTAATTAATTTAGCCATTAATCTTTTCCCGCTCAGTTTATTACTGCCATTCTTCCAAAAAAGTTTTTACGAATGTGCACAGATACTTGATCTTATCTGTATCTTTTACGTTTTCAATCAGTTGTCGCAATTCTTCTTTATACTCCGTCACTTCTTTATTCTGCTTCATGCTCTCACCGCCTTTACCGTTCTTTGACTGTCCCTAATAAGTTCTCGACTATTCGATGTATCGCTTTTAACAGACCTAAATCTTCACTTTCCTTTACCAGTTTGATTATTCTGTTCTTATACCATGTTATTTCTTCATTCTTCATGCTCTAACTCTCCTTTTCTTTTAAATGTGTCACGTATATATGTATCAGCTTCAACCACTGCAGATTATTGCTTTCTTGCACTCTTTTAACGATGGCATCCTTGTACCATTCCAGTTTTTTATTCTCTTCCATCTTCTTACCACCTTCTCTCATAGAATTGCCTGTACCTGTGATCTGCCAAAGAACCGGGCGTTATATACTGCTCCATCACCTTTAGAACCCCAGATCAGCGAACATCCAAACAATGCTCTTGAACCGTGTATTACTTCATATCCGAGCTTTTTCCATCCAGACCATGTATTTGTATCCTCGGTAATTCCTAATGCCTTTTTGCTCACCTCAATGCGTTTAGCGTTGACTTCTTCCGCTTTTGCTGACAGCCATGCTCTGTGAAGTGCTTCACTAAATTTGATATTGTATTTTCGGTAAATCTCCCATGCTTTCAACATAATCTTGCTAAGATTGTATTTCATCTTTCCAGCAACTCCTTTCTTAATAAGTCTTAGAAAGCTTCCGATCAAGTCATCTTCCTGACTATTGCTAAGCACCCGGACCGCTCACAGGTATATGGACTTTGATTTCACATCTTTTCTGGATGTTCGTTTGCTTTCTCTTAACTTGTGATTACATTATATTCTATGGGCACATAGATTTCTATTGACATTCTCCCCAAAATATATGTGTACATAGATAATAATATTTGTGCATTTATTCTATGGACACATATATTTATCATTTGTTATACTTTATAGAAATATATTTTAGAAAGGTGTGATCCTATTGCCAGAAGAAAAGAAAAGTCGTTATACTGCTGCCCAAAAAAAAGCCGCCGAAAAATATTTAAAGGAATCCGTTGAAGATATCCGTATTCGTGTTCCTAAGGGAAAAAAGGCAATTGTAAAAGCTCATGCCGAACAGCAAGGTGAAAGCATGAATCAATTTGTTATACGTGCAATCAATGAAACGATGGAACGAGATACTGAATAGTCAAATATTCTGGGATAATAAAAAAGATAGTAATTTTCTGATCTGCTTGAATCTATTTATCAGATATGCTATATTTAAGACACAAGAGGGAAACCGCAAGCGGCTACCCTTGAATTATTGAACTAACTAAACTATATAGTCGTCAACTATTCGCAGTAGTTGGCGGCTATCTTCGTTTTCCCTTGAAAATCTCATAACAAAGACCTACAAGGGCAACAATGAATATACAAAACTGAATCAGATCAGAATATGTAACCATCGCATCGCCCTCCTTTCTTTCGTCTGGAGGGTGTTTTTATCCCTCCGAAGTTGGAGGGTAGCCGCCTGCTTTTGGTTTCCCTGTTCGTATCATATCACAGCATTACCAAACAGGCAACTATATTAATCCCATCAGTATAATTCTATTCTTCCGTCTCTATGTCTCGCATCAGCAATAACCGTTCCACTGTTTCCAGTGTTTTTCTCCTGTATCCTTGAAAATCCTTTCTCTGCATCGGGATCCAGTGCTTTTTATACATCACATCATATCCAATACCCAGTTTCAAACACGTAAACAGCTCTGCTGCTATATCCTCATTGGTCAAGACTGCTGCCTGTAAAAGCAATACTAAATCTTCACCCCTTGCTTCTTTGCAGAATTGCACAAGCTTATCAACTCCTATGTGATTGATTCCATAATCCGACATATATCGGTCCCGAATTCCTGTCTGCTTCCTTTGTGCTTTCATCTTATCACCTCTTCCACACTTCATTTGCTGCAGCATTCAGCGCATCAAGGAAGTTATCCCGTTCCTGTTCTTCCGGCATACTCTCTTTAAATCGAATTTCTAATTTTGTCAGTTCCATGTTCATCCGCTGATCATCATTGAACCGCTTCATAAGCAGTTGTGCCGCCTTGGTTCTGTCAACTATAGCCGGATCCAATCCAAACTGCTCCGCTACATCCCCACGCATCACAGATGTAAGGAATTCCAAGACTTCCTCTGTCGTTGCCACTTCTTCGCTTTTGGTTTTATCCAATATCTCGTTCATGTACTCAACAACATTCGGTTTTGTCAAATTCAGCGATCCTATTTGTCTTGCTGACCGCTCACTGTATCCGGCTTTCTTTGCCGCATCTGTTATGTTTCCAGATACCAGAAACTCCAATGCGAATTTCTTTTGCTTCGGTGTAAGCTTTTCTTTCATTTACCCACCATCCCATTTTATTTGTCGAATCAAATCATCACCCCCGTTGTCTTTTTCTGCAATATGGGTTTTAACCTTTGCCTTTCTCAGCAATCAAATCATCACCCCGTTGTCTTTTCCCTATATATTCTGGATGTCATGTTTTTACTGTTTCAGCGATATATAGTCGTTTGCCTTAACATTTCCTAACATCCCGAAGCTTTTTTGCTATGCTTTTGCTTATATCTCCTCAAAATGTTAGCAAATGTTTGCATTTTCTCACCATTCCACCCGGTACGACCATAACAATCCCTCTTCCTCGCTTTCCGGGATCCTCACGCACAACGTTTCTTGTACGCCATACAACCATGCTAAATCAAGAATAAGCTTCTCCAATGATTCTACTGTCCTCGCACACAGCTTGATTCCTACCGCCTTTGTATTCTCTCTAAGCTCTACTTCTTTCAGCAGTACATCTGCTATCCAGATCTTCCCCCTCTTTTCAATACAAATTCCCTGTATGAAATACAACCTTGCTAACCTATTTTTCCTTTCAATCCTCAATTTCACCATTGTCACGCACCTCCCACCATGTTAAAATGATTGAAAGGTGTTCTGCTGCCAACTTTGCCCAATAATGGCAGCAGGATGCACGCTTTTCTATTCCTCTAATATTCCCCGCAAAAAAGCTTCATTTCGTTCGTCTGCCTTTTTCTTCCGTACACTAAACTCCGGCATCGCAAGAACTGTACTGTTTTCCATTATCCTACTGCTTATGCGATCATCACATTTCAGATTATCAATCATGACATTTGATGTATAAATGGTCGGTAACATATTCACATACCGCCTATTCACTAATCTATAAACAACATCAGAAATCCAATTGTCCTCTTTCGTTGCTCCGATATCATCAATAATCAACAACCCTGTGTTCGCAATTGCATTCATTTGCTCCTTGAAAGCTTCATTCTTGCTTCCTCTTGCAAGCTCTACATAGTCAGCAATCGTCGTGAACTTCACCGAAATATCTTGTTTTTTTAACACCTCATTCACCAGACAGCATGCAAGAAGCGTCTTCCCACTGCCTTTCGTATTTGAATAAATGTACAGTCCACGTCCTTGCTTACGAAAGGTCGCAAAACTATGCACAAATGCATTGGCGATCCTTTTCTGAATCTCTACGTTCTCTGAATACTGCCCCCAATCAAAGTCTTTGCCATCTTTAGACATGTATTCTACCGGCATTCCACTTCTTACTCTACGGCTGTCGATCTGGCCGTCTAATATCACACCATCTGGAACAAAAAAATCTGCACTCTGTCCATAATCCTCAACCAAATATTCCACCAGAACCCCCTTTTGCTCCTTCGTTTCCACCGGCTTTACGTTAGTTACCTGTGCCATCCCGGAGAAATTGCTTGTAATAATCCGATGCTGGTCTCCGATTTTCAGTGTCTGTTGTTGCATAACCTTTTTCCTCCCTGTTCTTATAATTACCGTCCAGAACCTTTGCAAGGTTCCTATCTTTCATAACCCAATCAAAATTAGCTGACCAATCAGAATTATTATTGCCTTTCAAAAATTCGCTCCGCTCCATTGCTTCAAAAGCCTTTTTCAGATCATCTATTGAATATGTTCGTAGCCTTGCCCGGATTGCTTTCTTCCTTGCCTCCGACAACGATTTTACTTTTGGATACGATACACAGATAGTATTGAATGCTTCCATCACCTCTCTGTATTCAGTCTTACTTTTGAGAGTATTAATATTGAGAGTGTTAATATTAGTTTCCTCGTTTCCCGTAGACGCATTTCCCGCATACTCATTTTCCGTACACGGCATTTGTATATTTCTCGCACACGGTTTTTGCATATTTTGAAGATTCGGTACTAATACATATACATTGCCAGAAAAACTTTGATTCTCATTTTTTCGTTGTTCTTTCTTCACAACGCCCGCACCAACCAATAAATTCATGTGCCTGTAGAACCTTGTCCGGCTTATCTTTAATTTGTTGCAAATAAAGTCTACACTCGGATACGCCGTTGCTTTTGATCCAGCGTAACTGCACAACATTCCATAAATAGCTTTCGCCTCAATGGTCAGATTTTCCATCTCATATACTTCTTGATAGGTCAAACCATAGCCACCCTTTCCCATTTCTTACCTACTTTACTTCTGTTAACGAATCAAAATACTGATCTACCTTTCGCGTATCATACAATACACGTTTGCCAATCCGCACTGTACATCCAATTTCTCGTCCTAATTTCAATGCACTTCCACGACCTAAACTTGTGTATGCCATAAACTCCTCTATACCTAAAAGTCTCGGCTTCACGCTTACGTTTGTTCTTTCATACATTATGTACCACTCCTTTCTTGTTCATCTAAGTTCATGGTAATACGTCTTGCGCTATATAATCAAATATTATATAATTATATTTAAATAATATTTTTATGATTTTAGGAGATAAGTTATAATGAATAAGGATAATAATGATGTAATTTATGATACTTCTATACTCAAAAAGAATATCAAAAAACTAATGGACAATAAGGGATTAACCCAAGAAGAATATGCCGAAGAATTTGGAATGAATCAATCTCGTATTTCTAAACTCTTAAACAAAGACTGTTCAGATTGTTTTACCGTTCAACAAATAGGTACCATTGCCAATTTTTTCCACGTCTCAATAGATTCTCTTTTTGACATACAACCAGAAAACTCAGAAGACACCGACCAAGAGATAACTCTTTATAATGTTCTTGATAAATTATTTGAATTAGATAAACTTACTGAAATCGAATTTAGAAACAGAACTTTTAAAGGTTATGGCAAAGTCCCATCTGATTACCGGCCATACATTTTATTTAAAAATGAACAGATAAATAAAGTCTTAGATGAATGGATATCTCTACGTCTACAGTTTGACGAATTACATAATGCTGAATTAAAAAATAAAATATTCAAGTTATGGAAAGAAGACACTCTAAATGAAGCAAAACACCGCCCTCAAAAACATAACTTTTTAACAAAAAGAGAACGACAAAAAGAACTTATGGATATAATCTTACAAAAATATGAAGACTGTCCTTATAAAGACGATTTCCACATACGATTATGCTCTGAAGACTACACACTTATACAGGAGTATTATGATTCTTCTTATTATTACGCTGATTATCCATACCAGATTGATTTTATCGAGCATTTAATAACCTGCATATCAGAATTGCCAGAACCTCCTTGCCCTGCACCTCAGGCACCAATATTTCCACCAAAAGAATAAAGTATTTTCTACCTTTTGTTTTCCCATTTTGGACAGATTTTGGACAAATCACCTTAACACTCACCACACAAAAACGCTACAGCCCTTTATTTACTTGGACTGTAGCGTTTTTAGATTATTTATAACCTCTTAAGCTCTTCTTAAGATTTTTCCGATTTCTTTAAGGAATTTAACATACTTTAGACATATTTGTTTTTTATAATAAACTCAGATAGTTGAGAGAGACAAAATCAACTATCTCCCCCTCATAAAGTAGCACACCGGGAATCCGGTGCAACACTTTACTCTCATTCCTTTAGATAACTATAACGACAACGAACGCCACAGGCCGAAAGGTTTGTGGCGTTCGTCGTTTCTTTTTTCTTTCGCAAAATATGATGCTTGTTTAACGGTTGTATGATATAATGAATTATCAACAACCCCTTATATAACTTATCATTTTCTCTCGTTCCACAAAAAGAATGTTTCAAAAGAAAGCGGTGGTTACTATGAAAGGCAAATATCTTTTTACAAGTTTCATTATAATTTCACTTATCACGATAGTCTCAGCCTCTTGTGGCAGTTCCAAAACTGACAAAACCTCACAGGAAACGCCGGTAAATTACACCGGTGAAAATATCAATCAGCTTCTGACCTATACCGTTCCAGATGGATACCATATCGATACAGATAATTGTACAGATAAAAATGAAGCTTCATACACAATTATTTTATCCTCTGATGACTTAGATGAAGAAGTATTTACTCTTGAGATTATCTCTTATAAAAAGCAAGGTGTAGCAATCACTGACGATTGCGACATTGATATGGACTACCTGTTAAATGTTTCCAAGGATTCTGTGATTAAAAAGATAACCTTAAACGACACATTTACAGTAGATGGGCATACCTGCAATGAAGTTACAGTGTACTGGCCATATGATCCGGGTGAAGAATTCATCTCTCCATCCCAGAATCCTGTATCATATCTTTTACATGCTCTCGGATTCAAAAAGAAACAAAAAACGATTGCTTTTGAACAGGCATATATTCAAAATGGTGATTATATTATCGGAGTAGGCGTCCGAAGTTTCAATGCAGTGCAAGATATTGAAAATAATGTATTAAAAAAAGATTTGTATAAAATACTGAATTCCATAAAATTTTCAGGCAACCTATAACAAATCATCCTGAATATCTTCCTCCAGCATTCGTATCCCCGCAACACTGGTCACCGGCAGCGAGAACACTATCGTACGTTCTTTGCTGTCGAGACCGGCCTGCTCCATGATTGCTTTCATGATCTGGTTCTTCTCTCTGCTCTTCGTTACGATCAGGATGACTTCTTTTTCTTCCACCAGTGACACTCCGAGATACTTCTTTGCAAGCTCCATCCCAGTTCCTTTTGCATGGATCACAGTCCCTCCGCCAGCTTTTGCTGCTCTTGCCGCATCCATGACTGTATCGATATATCCCTGATTCGCGATTGCTACCAGAAGTTCATAATCTGTATCTTTCATCGCTGTCTCCTCCTCTTTTTCAAATTCCTGTTCATTTACAAGAAACTGCAGAGTCTTCCTTCCACCCACACTGCTAAGCGGTACGATGAACGATACCCCCGTCCCCGGTACGTCGATCAGCATCCTCGTGATCAGTCCCCTGCGCAGCTTTTTCCACATCTCTCCTGTAACGATTGCAAGAAATAAGAACTTTTCCGATTCTTCCAGGCCGAAATAATCCAGTACTTCACTCTGTGCCGTCCCTCTCCCGGTCGTTTCCAGAAATACGGGAAGTCCGTGCTCTTTAAAAAATGTCCGGAAATCTTTTCGTTTGTTTCTGTTCGTGATGGTCACCATCATATATACCTTACTCATAAATTCTCCCTTACAGCTCTATAATATCCGCATCACTATAAGCCTCCAGCGGCAATACCTTAACAGGCTGTGCGAGCATCTCTTCTTTATCCTTCTTACGCTCCTGATACTGATACACTACACCCAGAATCTGTATTGTAATAAGCGGCGTCATCGCTACCATCGCCACGACCCCGAATGCATCCGTCACCACATTTCCGCCAACCGCTTCACAGGCTCCCTGTGCAAATGGAAGTAAAAAAGTTGCCGTCATCGGTCCGGAAGCAACACCTCCCGAGTCAAATGCAATCGCCGTAAATATCTTCGGTACGAATAGTGTCAGGATCAGCGCCAACGCATATCCCGGAACCAGAAACCACAAAATCGAGATACCTGTCAGCACACGTATCATCGCAAGTCCAAGGGAAAATGCAACGCCAAGCGACAGGCTGAGTCCCATTGCTTTTCCCGGTATTGCTCCGGATGTCAGTTCTTCTACCTGCTCCATCAGCACATATACTGCCGGCTCTGCCTTTACGATAAAATAACCGATCAGCATACCGATCGGGACGATCACCCATCGGTAGGGAAGTCCTGCAATCACCTCTCCCAGATAATTACCTACCGGCATAAATCCTACATTTACCCCCGTCAGGAATAATACCAGACCAATGTATGTATATAGAATACCGACTAAAATCTTGATCAGTGTCTTCTTTTTCAATTTCAAAGATACAACCTGAAAGAATGCAAAAAACAGAACGATTGGTAACAATGATCCACCGATTTCTTTCATATAATGTGGAATCCCTGATTCAAATAATTTCCACAATGCCACCGATGTCTCTGCATCCGGAATCACAGTCTCGGAATAACTGCCACCCTGTGGATGATAGATGATGCCAAGAAGCAGTACCGCCAGCACCGGGCCGATCGAGCACAACGATACCAGACCGAAACTGTCTGTCTCCGCATACTTATCACTACGCACTGCTGAGAATCCGATTCCCAGTGCCATAATGAACGGAACCGTCATTGGGCCGGTCGTTACACCACCTGAATCAAATGCAATCGCAAAAAAATCTTTTGATACAAAAAACGTCAATATAAACACGATAGGATAAAAGATCAACAGCATATATGACAGCGGTTTGGAAAATAACATACGCAGTACAGCTGCCACCAGGAAGATTCCGACTCCCACGGCAACAGCCAGAATCAGTGTCATATTTGACACTGACGGCACCTGCCCTGCCAGAACCTGCAGATCCGGCTCCGATATCGTAATGATGAAGCCAAGTATGAAACACAATCCAATGATCACCGGAAGTCTCTTCGACTGTGCGATCCGGGTTCCTATACGTTCTCCCATCGGCGTCATCGACATCTCCGCACCCAGTGTGAAGAACATCATTCCCACCACCAGAAGGATTGCTCCAATAATAAAAGCCATCAGAATGCCCGGCGGCACCGGTGCGATCGTAAAGCTTAATATCAATACGATCGCGATGATCGGTACCACCGCTTCCAATGACTCTTTTAATTTTTCTAATAATTTTGTCCGATATAAATTCAATAAATATTCATGCCTTTCTGTGTTAATTATTCTACAATTTTCTGACTATTCAATATATTCATTATATTATCACAGAATTCCAATCCTATCTATTTTTCTACCGTTAAGATCTTGCTAAGAACGCTTACTCTGTAACCATATCCTTTGCAAATAATGCAGCTCCAAGCGCTCCGCAAAGCTGTGCCTTATCACTGATCACCAGTGTCGTTCCAAGCTTTTCTTCCAATGTCTTTACCAGTCCCTGGTTCTTTGACACTCCTCCGGTCATCATATAGCGTTCCTCGCCCCCGACACTTTTTGCCAGTGCTGCTGTCTTGGACGCAACGGCCTTATTCAGTCCGTGTACGATATCATCGGTTGCCTTATTCTGTGCGATCAGTGATACCACTTCTGATTCTGCAAATACAGTACACATGCTGGAGATCGTAATATCTTCCTTATATGACAGACCTGCCTTTCCCATATCGTCCAGACTCATTTCCATGGTTCTTGCCATCATCTCCAGGAATCTTCCGGTTCCTGCGGCACATTTGTCATTCATAACAAAGTTAGCAACGGCTCCATTTTCATCCAGACGGATAACCTTGCTATCCTGTCCGCCGATATCAATAACGGTACGGACTTCCGGGTTCAGGAAATGTGCCCCTCTTGCATGACAGGTAATCTCTGTAATACTCTTATCACCATCCGAAATAGCCGTTCTTCCGTATCCGGTTGTAACCATTGCATCAATGTCTTCTCTCTGAAGTCCCGCATCTTTCAGCGCTTCCTCCAGCGCACGCTCTGCTCCGATCGCTGCACCCGCACCTGTCGGCAGGATAATTCCTGTCACGATATTCTGGTCTCTATCGAGAATTACCACGTCTGTACTTGTTGATCCGCTGTCTATTCCGGCAAAATATCCTTTTCCCATCTTCAGTTCCTTCCCTTCCAGTTCTTCCATATTCATGCTCTCTGCAAATGCTTCTAATCTTGTCAGAAGCTGTCCGCTGCTCTGTACGGTATAATCCGATTCGATCTTCAAAAGTGGTACGGTTACATTCTGTTTGATCTGTGCGTATTCAAAACTGTAAAAATCGCAGAATTTCACGGTATGATAAATAATCCCCTTTAATCCCGGGTCATTATATAATCTCTTTCTTCCACTGTGATCCATCATACGCATACATGGAATCTGTCCGAGAAGTTCTTTCGCATACCATACCATCAGTTCATCAAATTCCAATCCCTTTGGCGGCTCTGTCTCGCCCACCGAACGGTTGTTGACACAGGTATCATTTTCCACCGGATACGGCATACTCTTCTGCACCATATCGAAAAGTTCATTTCCCATACGTGCACCCAGCACACTGATATGCGGCTTTACAATGTGTTCCGGCTTCTTGAATGCCTGACGGAACTTTTCTTCATCAAATGTTGTGCCTTTATATTCTCCATATGCTTTCGCAAGACCTTTTAACTGCACTGCTGTACGTTCTCTGCTGCACTCTGCATCACAATGAAGCACATCGATCATATATAAGAAATCCAGTTTTCCACTATCTTCCAGAATATCATAGACGCTCCGTATCGTATCGCAGCAGTTGACCAGCACCAGTTCCTTTACTTTTCCGCTCATAACGGCTTCCAGAAGGGCCTTGCCGAATCCACAGATATTTGGATGTGCGATTTGATCCGCATGGTCAAAGCCCTGCGGCATCTCATTCAGGTTCTGACATTCCCCGCCGAATGCTTCTAAAAGTTCGATCGGGGTGTATTTACAGACATAATATGTTTTATTCATGATGACTTTCCTCCTGTCCTTCCGCATTCAACATCTCTAAGAATGCCCCGAGTCTGGTAGATGTCTGCCCTTCACCACCATGGCTTCTGTCACATCCGTCACCGTCCAGGATCAGAAGCGGGATTCCCTGTTCTTCGAATTTGCGCTTGGCAAGCTGTGCTGCTCCTAAGGTATGCTTGCATCCCCAGTGACCGAACCATACCACACCGTCTGCTCCGGTCTCCTTTGCATGACGGATTCCTGCTTCGATTCTTCTGATCGCACTTCCATTTAATGCATGATACACCATACGTCTCGCCATCGCTTCATAAGGCTTCTCCGGATCAAAATCCGGCTCACAGACACGGCTCAGTTCACATCCGACAATCTGCGCTTTTTCCTGAAGGCAAAGTTCATTCTTCACCGCATCTGACCAGAATGGAATGGTGTGCATCCAGTAAATCTTCTTCACCTTTTTCGCCGGAGCCTTCTTCACATCGTTCAGGAGACGGTCCACATATGTTTCCTCTTCTTCTGTTCCCAACAGCAGATTATTTGTCATACCTGCATAGAGTGGCGTAACAAGGTCTGCAGGAATATATCTGTCCGCACTTTCCTTTTCATACTGTGCGAATTTTTCCAGCGTCCGCTTGCTTCTTCTCAGTCGTTCTGTTAATGTCTCATCTGTAATCTTTTTGCCTGTGCATTCTTCTATAAAATCTTTCAGTTTACGAAGCTGGTCTGCCACATACTGTACATTGTCTTCGTTCTGCTGCATCGGCACATCGATAGCAAAGATCGGTACATCATACATCTTTGCTAGCTTCTTAAATGTCAGAAGGTTTGCATCACAGGTCAGATTCGTGTATACAATGCACTTTGGTTTTGGAAGCACTTTCTTCTGTGCTGCTCCGATAAATGTCTTATGATAACTGCAAAGTGTCTCCGAAATTCCCGTATTCTCCGCCTGCTGTAAAAATGCTCTTTCTGCCTTTGATGCAGAAAGATAACAGGAAAATCCCTCCACATTATATGGATGGAGTCCGGCCTCCTGTAAAAGTTCACAAGGAGTAAAGATGCTGACGATTGCACTTTCTTCCGGACGTTCCAGCGGTCTTATCATCGTATCCATCATAAGTCTGGCCAGATACTGCTCTGCCGGCATCAGTCTTTTGTCCGGTGCGAACCGGAACTTCAGATTCTGTGCCTTCCATCCGGTCTTTAAAAGCCATCTGGCTCTGCCCGGATTCTCATTACTCCATTTTTCTATATAATTTCCATATGTTTCTATGATCTTCATGTTCTCATCCTCGTCTTACCCTGTTGTCTGTTTCCATTTTTCTTCCTTATTTAAGTATAAAAAAACATTTAACATCATACTCTTCTTTTTTATAAAATGCAAATATACAGCAGTGATTTTCCGCAAATCTACTGCTGTATATAGATATCATCGTATCATTACAATACAAGTAATAACACGAATCCGGCTATTCCAATCATTGAAAATACTTTTCCTGCTGTTGCCCCCGGTGCATGATAAACGATCCTCACTTCATGCTTCCCACTTCCGATCTCACATCCAAGAAATGCTGTATTTACCTTTTGTATCTTCGTCTCTTTTCCATCGATGTACATCTTAAAATGTGTGTCATATGGGATGGATGTAATGAACCAGCCATCATTCTTTACCTGTATCGTTCCCTGTATCACATTATCTTTCGTCTGCTTTTTATCCACCTGAACTTCTGACTGATATAACGTTTTTGACCGTTCCGGCAGACTGCCGAGATATGCCTGTACATGGCTTAATTGATATTTTCCTTTGTCAAATGTTACAGAAATAGTATCTTCTCCATCCTTTAACGGCACTGCATAGATAAATGTTTTATTTTCATTATAATATACATGATCTTTTGCGCTTAGTTTGTTACGGATTCCGTTGATCCAGACTGCCACGTCCTTATTCGGACGTGCATTGTCCACGCGGAAGCTCAGGAAAAGAATCTGTCTCTGCCCCTCTTGTTGTGTCGTTTCCTGCTGCATCTGTCGGATGGTAAATGTTGTCTTTTTTATCTTCTTCGCATGGATCTTCCAGCCATCTTCTTTTTCATGGATCCACGTTCCGACTTTTCTTTCATTTCCGTTTTTCTTCCCTATATCTGTGGTTCTATTGCCGGCTCCATTTTGCGCTTTATGATCGTCAGCCATTTTCAGACTAACAGGCGCATAGGCTGTCATTATGTTCTGATCTGAAGATTCCGTATGTTCTCCAACAACTGCATATTCCAGAAATGCCGTCTGATTATATGGAAATGCAAGTTTGTTATATTCTTTTTCCGTCATCACACGATCTGTTGCATACATGACCGGTGCCGCGTCATTATTCTGATATATGCCGGTTTTTTCACATTTCTTAACCAGAGCATATCCCGTTACATCAGAATCTGATATGATATAGCGTACTCCCATCATCCGGCAAAATACCGGATTCTTCGATACCGACTGCATCATCACATTCCGGAACGGTTCTTCCAGTCCGAATGTCTTCTGACGAAATGTCTGATATTCCGAATTATATGCCGATGAATAGATTGAAGTAATATTCTGCTCCGCATCCCAGATCCGGTTTAAATCCGCTGCATTTTCATCGTCATTGCCCATCTGTTCTGTGCGGTAATATCCACCATCATTTTTCAAAGCTTCTTTTACGGCCTGTTCATTATGTTCTCCTGCAACATCCCGGTACAGTTTGTGGCTGACATACCGACCCGGCTTCATCTGATAAAAGGTATTCATCGTGACCGCCAGACATAGCACCGACGGCAGTGCCAGCATCAGAATCTCTTTTGTCTCTTTGCAGTGGCTCTTCACTGCACAATAAAGCACATAACATATCAGGAACAGAACACTTTCTGCAAGTAATGCCTTCCATATGTTTTCCCCTATGCCTTTAGATGTAAACTGGTTTCTTGCTATATAAACAAATACCGTTGTAATGATATACGGAACCATTCCTGCAATAAGAGACAATTCCTCTTTCCTGCACTTTTCCAGATAAATAGCAATCAGATAACACAACAATGGCAGAAATGGAATGAATACCTTATCTCTGATATACAGTCCGCCATTCAATAAGTAAGCAAATACCGGAATGACAAGCACGATCACACATCCATATGTGAGCACTCTCTCATATACTTTCCGGTACAGAAGTCCTGTGATCAAAACGGTGATCACAAGTGTTGTAAGTCCGATTCCATAGATGCTGTAAGCGAATCGTTCTACCGTGATCTGCGGAACGAAAAGGGTAGTAAGCGATGTATTCTGCCCTTTACTTCTCCCACCCGTCAGCGCAAGTACCGTTGGTACCAGGAAGAAACTACTCATAAGTACTGCCAGAATCATTGGACGAACAAAACACAATCCATTCACTAAAAAACCTCTGACCGTGACTCTGCATCCTTCTCTTTGTTCAAAATACCGGTGCAGTCCATAAAGAACCAGTGCCAGCATTCCGCCAATACTGAAATAGAAACTGGTCATGATCATCAGAAATACACTGACGGTAAAAAGACCGCTTTTTTCTTTTTCAAAATACCGGTCCACACCTATAAGTGCCAGGCATAAGAACGGCATATAATCTACGAACATGATCTGACCGCTGTACTGTCCGATCATCGGGCCCGCCAGCAGGAACATCAGCGATATGATAAAAGCAACGCCTGTATCCATCTTTCTGCTTTTCAGCCAGTAATAAAAAAGCAGTACCGAAACCGTCAGACCTGTTATGCTGATCACCATGATGTAATCTGACATTTTCACAAATGGGAGCAGATATGACGGCAGAATCAATGGACTGTATAGTCCGTAATAAGCAAAATGATAAATGTTCTGACCGCCGCCCAGATTCGGCGCAAATTCCGGAAATATCTTTCCCGTTGCATAAAACTGCTGCCGGAAATAATCCGGCAGCACACTATGCTGACTGAGCCAGTCTACTTTTGCTCCAAAGATTCCATGTCTTCCCACGAACCACCAGCAGAAAAAAAATGTAAATCCGGCAAGTATCAGGTATGGAATGCATTTCTTATATGAAGTATATTTCTTATACAGAGTGCACTTCTTTTCCTTTCCCATAACTCTTCCTCCGCATGTTCTGTGATAATGGCATCATCATGATCCTCTGTTCTTCTTTACTGGAATCCTTTAACAGGTATACCGGACGGTTCTTTACTTCCAGGTATGTCTTGGCAAGATACTGTCCCAAAATTCCGGTACACAGAAGCTGTACACCGCCCACACCGAACAGGATACAGACCAGCGACGGCCATCCGGCCACCGGATCTCCCCAGATCAGTGTACGAACTACGATTGCAACGATCATCAGGAATGATAATCCGCAGAACAGAACTCCCATATACGATGCGATCGACAATGGAACTACAGAAAATCCTGTGATCCCCTCCAGAGAATAAATGAATAATTTCTTTACATTCCATTTTGTTTCTCCGGCAGATCTTTCGATATTCTCATATTCCAGCCATTTCGTACGGAACCCAACCCAGCCGAAGATTCCTTTTGAGAATCGGTTATATTCACTCATCTCCAGAACCGCATCTACCATCTTACGGTTCATCAGACGGTAATCTCTGGCACCGCTTACGATCTCTGTTTTGGATATCTTATTGATCACGTTATAAAACTCTTTTGACAAAAATGAACGGATCTTCGGTTCACCTTTTCTGGTCGAACGTCTGGTAGCTACACTATCATACGGTTCTTCCTTCAATATCCGGTACATCTCCGGCAGCAGTGACGGTGGATCCTGCAGATCCACATCCATGATCGCCGCATAATTGCCGCCCGCATTCTGAAGTCCCGCATAGATGGCAGCTTCTTTTCCAAAATTTCTGGAAAATGAAAGATACTGGCATCTTCCGTCCTTTCTGTGTAATTCTTTCATAATCTCATATGTTCTATCGGATGATCCGTCATCTACAAATATCAATTCGAAATCGGTCTGTTTCTTCATTGTGTCCATAACTTTTTTCATTTCGGTATAATAGATCGGCAATGCTTCTTCTTCATTGAAACACGGAATGATAATACTGATCTTGTCCATAACTATAAGCCTCCTTACCTTTTTCTTGACGTTATTGTAGGCTTGATTTCTTAAAGACATACGCAAATAATTCTTAAGATTTCTTAAAAAACTTCTATATTTTTCCAAAACTATGTTGTGTAAAACAAGGACGGACCAGAAAAGATATTATGTCCCTGTTCTTATCATGCTATATAGTTTTGAAAAAGCGGACTCCATGTGCTGTGCCTGGAATCCGCTTTTTCTGCTATATTCTATCTTTTTACTTCTTACTTCATAACCTGTCTATAGTTTCTCAATTAAAATATGAGCTCTATCTTCGTTCCCTCGCCCAGTTTACTGTCTACATGGATTTTGGCTCCGTGAAGCATGGCTCCGTGTTTTACGATTGACAGTCCAAGACCGGTTCCGCCGGTTTCTTTAGAATGGCTTTTATCTACACGATAGAAACGTTCGAAGATGCGGTCCGTCTCATTTTCCGGAATTCCGATTCCGGTATCTGTGACACAGACCTTCTTGCCCTGCAGGGTATTGCCTACCCAGACGGTTAACTTTCCGCCTTCTTTGTTATACTTGATCGCATTTTCACAGATATTGTAGATCATCTCATCCAGGATCTGGCGGATTCCCACGTATTCTACCGGCTCTCCCGTCACCTCTACATGTACTTTTCTCTTCGCTGCCTGTGGCGAAAGTCTGGTCAGGATCTCTCTTGTCAGCTCATAAAGATCTACTTCTTCTTTTTCCAGTTCTACATTGCCCTCGTCCAGTTTGGATAACTTAATAATATCTTCTACCAGCGTGATCAGACGACTTGCTTCATTATAAATACGTTCTGCAAACCCCGTCATATCTTCCGGTTTTACCAATCCATTTTTCATGATTTCCGCATAACCTGAAATAGATGTAAGCGGTGTCTTTAACTCATGAGATACATTTGCCGAGAATTCCTTTCTCATATTGGCAACCGCATCTTTTTCTTTATTCTGCTTATCAATACTCTGTAAAAGTGGTGTTAATTCTTCGTACACGTCATTCTCCAATGGATTCTCAAGATCCAGTCTGTTGATCGGACGGATCAGCCTTGTTACCTGCCATTTTACAAGTGCACCTGCAAATGCAAGCATGATCACTGCGATCAGTCCCATCACCGGAAATACCTTCATCGCTGTCCGGAATGCGGTATCTACCGTCTTTGACACACGCAGGATATCTCCATTTTCCAATTTCACCGCATAATAGAACATCTCTTTATTCAGCGTATTGGACTCTCGAATGTCCTGTCCGCTTCCTGTTTTTAATGCTTCTTTTACTTCCGGACGATTCTTATGATTCTGAAAGGTTACTTCATCTTCTTTGGAATCATATTTTACGTTTCCGTCTGGATCGATCAGTGTAATTCTCGTATCCTTATGCACCTTATCCATTGTCTTCAGATAAGATTCTCCTGAGGTGTCGATTGCTACATTGATATAATCCGCTTCCTGTCTGACTTCGCCTTCCATGATATGGATCGTCTGGCGGTATACGACCAGCGTGGTGATCGCATAGGCTATGATCAGTGTCAGGGCTATGACAAGGATCATACTGCTCTGGATCTTTTTTCTCATACTTTGTTTCATATTTTTCTTCTCTGTTTCCTCTTATTCGCCTGCCGCATTTTCTGGTTCTAGCGGCTCATACGGTATCCGACTCCGCGGACCGTCTCAATCTGCTCACCTGCATCCCCGAGCTTCTGTCTTAAGGTTCTGACATGCACATCCACGGTTCTCGTCTCTCCGTCGAAATCATATCCCCAGATATCTTCCAGAAGCTGGTCTCTGGTAAGCACAATGTTCGAATTCTTCATCAGGCGCTTCAGTAATTCATATTCTTTCAAGGTCAGATTCACTACTTCTCCATGAACGGTCACTTCATGTTTCTTTGGATCTAACCGGATCTCTCCGATCTCAAATGTATCTTCACTGGATACGCTTCCCTTCGCGCTGCGTCTTAATACCGCCTTGATACGTGAGATCAGCTCCATCATTCCGAACGGTTTCGTCACATAATCATCGGCCCCGGCATCCAGTCCTTTTACTTTGTCATATTCTGCACCTTTTGCCGTAACCATGATAACCGAAATGTCTTTCGTTTTCTTTGATGCTTTTAACTTTCTCAAAAGCTCCATCCCGTCTTCTCCCGGCAGCATGATATCAAGCAGAACAAGCTCTGGCGTCTCTAATGCCAGAGCTTCAAGGAATGAACTTCCATCTTCGAATCCGCGTGCCTGAAACCCTGTACTTTCCAGGGTATACACCACCAGTTCCCGTATATTACCGTCATCTTCTACACAAAAAATCATTCCTCATTCTCCTTCTTTATATTACAGAAGATTTGTGGATTCCTGTAATTGAGAATTCCACCCACTCTGCGATATTTGTTGCATGATCTGCAATACGTTCCAGATATTTGGCAACCATGATCAGATCGATCGCTTCCACACCATGCAGGCCTTTATTTTCAGCAATGAAATCAATCAGTGTCGTCTTCACTTCTTCAAAAAGCTCATCTACAATATCATCATTTTCCATTACTTTTCTTGCCAGATCCAGATCTTTTTCTACATAAGCATTGACACTGTCACGGACCATCTTTGCTGCTGCTTCAGACATCCTAATGATCATCGGAATATCCTGTGCCTCGGATTTCTTTTCGGTAATGATGATTTCTGCAATGTCCGATGCCTGATCTCCGACACGCTCCATATCTGTGATCATCTTAAGTGCTGCAGATATCTGTCTTAAATCTCTTGCTACCGGCTGCTGCTGGAGAAGAAGTCTTAAACAAAGTCTTTCAATATCAGTCTCCGCCTGGTCGATCTCTTCATCTGCAATTCTTACTTCCTCTGCCTGTTCCATGCTTCCTTCTTTTAATGCAGTCGTTGCTTTTCCAATCGCAACTTCACATAACTCACCCATGTGAATAAGCTGTTTATTAAGTAACTCCAACTGTTGATCAAATCGATTACGCATATCTTAACCAAACCTCCCTGTGATATAATCTTCTGTTCTTTTATCCGCCGGAATGGAGAATAATTTCTCTGTCTCATTATACTCGATCACTTCTCCCAACAGGAAGAATGCTGTGTTATCTGATACACGTACAGCCTGTTGCATATTATGTGTTACCATAACGATAGTATAATCTTTTTTCAGCTCCATCGCAAGGTCTTCGATCTTCGATGTAGAGATTGGATCAAGTGCGCTTGTCGGCTCATCCATCAGAAGAACTTCCGGCTGTACAGCCAGTGCTCTTGCGATACAGAGTCTCTGCTGCTGTCCGCCTGACATTCCAAGTGCGCTTGTCTTTAATCTGTCTTTACATTCATTCCAGATGGCTGCATCTCTTAAGGATTTTTCTACCAGGTCATCCAGCTTTGCTTTCGAACGGATTCCGTGGGTTCTTGGTCCGTATGCAACATTGTCATAGATGCTCATTGGAAATGGATTCGGTTTCTGGAATACCATTCCGACTCTTTTTCTAAGCAGATTCACATCAATATCATGGAAAATGTCCTGACCGTCCAGAAGAATCTGGCCGTCGATCCTGCATCCTTCTACCAGATCATTCATCCGGTTGATGGATTTTAACAATGTAGATTTTCCACATCCGGATGGTCCGATAAATGCTGTGATCTTATTGGCTTCTATCTCAAGATTCACATTTTTCAGAGCATGGAAATCACCATAGTGCAGATCCATATTCTTAATACTTATTTTACTCATTTAAGATTCCTTCCTGTTTTTCATCTTTTCTTTACGATTTCGTGATTCGTTTTGCAATCATACCTGATATAGTATTGATCAGCACAACCAGTACCAGAAGCACAACCGCTGTTGCATATGCCTGATTCATATAGAGTCCTTCACTGGATAAGTTGTACATATGAACCGCAAGGGTACGTCCGGAGCCGAATACATTACTTGGTACCTTTGCAACGGTTCCCGCTGTATAGATCAGCGCTGCTGTCTCTCCGACGATTCGTCCGATCGCCAGGATCACACCTGCAAGGATTCCCGGTACCGCTGACGGAAGTACGATACGGAATACGGTACGGAGTTTTCCTGCCCCCAGTCCGAAACTTCCTTCTCTGTATGAATCCGGTACAGCTTTCAGTGCTTCTTCCGTACTTCGCATGATCAGCGGAAGTACCATGATTGCGAGGGTAAATGCACCTGCTAATATGGAAAATCCCCATCCGCAGGTTGTTACGAAGAATAACATTCCGAAAAGTCCATATACAATGGATGGAATTCCCTGCAATGTCTCTGTCGTAAGTCTGATGACTTCTACGAATTTATTTCCTCTCTTTGCATATTCCACAAGGAAGATTGCTGAGAAGATACCAAATGGAACAGCGATCAAAAGTGATAAAAATGTCATGATCACGGTATTAATAAGTGCCGGCATCAGGGATGCATTTTCCGATGTATAATGGAGTGAGAAGATCGACGGCTTCAGGTACGGCACTCCGTGGACTACTACGTACACGATCAGGAAGATCAGTACTGCAAATGTAAGGATCGCTGAAAGCATGACCAGAAGCATCACGATCAGAGAACCCGGTGTTCTCGTATAGGCTTTTAATTTGTCTTTCAAAGTCATTTCATTATTACTCATGATTCTTCCCCCTGTTCAAAAGTGCCACACAGAAGTTCAGAAGCAGGATGAATACGAAAAGTACCACACCTGTTGCGATCAGTGCCTCTCTGTGAAGTCCCGATGCATATCCCATCTCGATTACGATATTGGCTGTCAGCGTTCTGACTCCCTGGAAGATTCCACGCGGCATTCTCGGCTGATTACCTGCTACCATGATCACGGCCATGGTCTCTCCGATCGCACGTCCGATTCCAAGAACGATCGCTGCGACCACACCAGATTTTGCTGCCGGAAGTACAACTGTAAAGATGGCTCTTTCATGTGTTCCGCCAAGTGCCACAGCCCCTTCGTAATACTGTGTCGGAACTGCTCTGAGTGCTGATTCTGTCAGACCGATGATCGTTGGCAGGATCATCATTCCAAGCAGAATGGATGCAGTGAGCATACTGCTTCCGTTGCCGCCCCGGTGAAGACTTCTTCCGATTTCTCTTACCCACGGTACCAGAACGACCAGTCCGAAGAATCCATATACAACGGACGGAATTCCCGCCAGAAGTTCCGTAGCCATTTTCAAAGGTCTGTAGATTGCTTTCGGACAATAGAAAGCCATAAATACGGCTGTCAGGATTCCGATCGGTACACCAATGATGATCGCACCTGCTGTCACATATAAACTTCCGACGATCATTGGAAAGATTCCGTAAATATCATTTTTCGGTCTCCACAACTCGCCGGTTAAGAATTTTCCAAATCCAATCTTACTCATTGCAGGAATACCATTTGCAAATAAGAATATACAAATGAGAGCAACCGCCAGCACCGAAGCGCAGGCGGCAACTGCAAATATTACCTGCATGAATTTTTCCGTCCATGCTTTTGATTTCATATTATTTCACTACCTCATCCCAGGCAAGCGCATTGCCTGTGTAAATGTCTTTTACCTGGTCGCTGCTCAGCTCATCTGTTGTGTTGTTTTTATTCACAATAACTGCAATACCGTCTGTTGCGATTGCCTGGCTGTCAAGTTTGTCTTTCTCATCATCCTGTAATTCACGAGAAGCCATTCCGATATCATAACTTCCATCGATTGCTGATGTCATACCTGTTGTAGAGTCTGTTGTCTGAAGTTCGATCTCTGCTCCTGTGTTGACTTTCTTATAAGCCTCGATCAGTTTTTCCATAACCGGTGATACAGAAGAAGATCCACCGACTACAACTTTTCCGGATGGTTTTGTTCCTGCATAAGCTTCTGCTGAATCATCTCCGATATATCCATTATCTGAAATTACCTGCTGTCCTTCTTTACTCATGATATATGAGATGAAGTCTTTTGCCAGTTCATTGTCTGCACCTTTCTTTGTTGCAATGTTGAATGGTCTGCAGATCTTGTATTTTCCATCTTTGATGTTCTGCTCTGTTGCTTCTTCACCGTCGATCTTTAAAGCTTTTACTGTATCATTTAAAGATCCAAGTGATACATAACCAATTGCGTAATCATCTCCGGCTACTGTTGTAAGCATTACGGATGTGCTGTTTGTGATCTGTGCATCATCTGTTGTCATGTCTACTTTTTCGCCGTCTTTCTTTTCTTCAATTCCGAAAAGTTCGATGAATGCCCCTCTTGTTCCTGAGCCATCTTCTCTGGAAACGATTGTTATATCATTGGAAGAATCCCAGTCACCTTTGCTGCTCTTATCATCAGAAGAACCACTATCTGAACTTCCACATCCAACTGCAAGTCCTGCTGCCATTGTTGCTACGGATAAAACTGCGATAAACTTTTTCATTTTCATAATCATACTCTCCTTAGATTCTCATCTTTTTTTATTCTGATTTTTTGTCTTTGTCGCTTTCGACAATAGCTATCTTATAAGACGTATGTTAAATCCAAAATCTGCGAATTGTTAAATGTGTGTAAAGTGTATGCAGGAATTGTATGGAAATGTAAAAAATGCTTTCAAATTGAATTTCCGAGATTTTCATGCTATAATTCCTCTACAGGACTGTTCGGAAATGTTTTTCTGGATATGTTCCCATTACATATATAATGAGACACAAAAAAGAGCTTATATTATTTAAAGAAGAAAGAGGATATAATTCTATGTGGATTGCAGATCAATGGAAAGATTATGAAGTAATAGATTGTAGTAAAGGTGAGAAATTAGAGCGCTGGGGACAGTACACTCTGGTCCGTCCGGACCCGCAGGTTATCTGGGATACCCCGAAGACCGAGCGTGGATGGAAACATATGAACGGCCACTATCACCGCAGCAAGAAAGGCGGCGGGGAATGGGAATTCTTCAGTCTCCCGGAACAGTGGCAGATTCATTATAAAGAACTGACATTTAATCTGAAGCCTTTCAGCTTCAAGCACACCGGACTTTTCCCGGAGCAGGCAACGAACTGGGACTGGTTCTCTGAGAAGATCAGAAATGCAGGAAGACCGATCAAAGTACTGAATCTCTTTGCTTACACAGGTGGTGCTACTCTCGCAGCAGCTGCTGCCGGAGCAAGTGTTACACATGTAGATGCTTCTAAAGGAATGGTTGCATGGGCAAAGGAAAATGCAGCCTCTTCCGGATTATCTGACAGACCGATCCGCTGGCTGGTCGATGACTGTGTCAAATTCGTAGAGCGTGAGATCCGCCGTGGCAATCACTATGATGCCATCATCATGGACCCTCCGTCATACGGACGCGGACCTAAAGGTGAGATCTGGAAGATTGAAGATGCAATCCATCCGCTGATCAAGTTATGTACACAGATTCTGTCGGATGACCCGTTATTCTTCCTGGTCAACTCTTATACAACAGGACTTGCACCGGCTGTTCTGACTTATATGCTTGGAACGGAGCTCAAGAAATGGAACGGACATGTGGATTCACAGGAGATCGGACTTCCTGTTACGCATTCCGGACTGGTGCTGCCTTGTGGGGCTTCTGGGAGATGGGAAGCACAATAAAAAGACAAAAATTGACGGCCATACATGAAATCAAATTTTGTATGGCCGTATTTTTCTTTCACTATATTTTAATGAGTCAGATAAAACTCCTCTACCTCTTTCTTTCGTGGAATTGCCGGAATTCCACCTCTTTTTTGTACACATAATGCCGCTGTTATATTTCCATACACTGCACATGTCCGGATTTCGTCCCATGTCATTTCGTCCAGATTCTTATTTATCTGAAGGAAATGACTTAAGAATCCTCCCCAGAATGAATCACCTGCTCCGGTTGTATCTACTGCCTGAACCCGATATCCAGGAACTTTTTCTTTCTTCTCTTTGGTGGCAATAAGAACTCCATCACCCCCCAATGTTACCGCAACCAGAGACGGACCCATTTGTAACAACTTGTCTGCCGCCTGTTCATACGTGTCCATTCCGGTCAGCAATAAACTTTCTTCATCCGATACTTTCATTACATCTGCATTTTTTATGACGGAACACATTCTTTCAACTGCCAATTTCCTGCTCTCCCATAAAGACTCCCGGTAATTTGGATCATATGAAATCAATGCTCCTGCTTTTTTTGCAGCTGCTACTGCTTCTTCTGTCGCACTTTTTGCCGGCTCATCTGTAAGAGATAATGATCCAAAATGAAAAATCCTGCAATTTTCCATTAACGAATGATCGATTTCTTCCGGTAAGAGCTGTGTATCTGCTCCCGGTTTCCTGGAAAATGAAAATTTTCTTTCTCCATTCTCTGCAATTTCTACAAAAGCAAGTGTTGTAAAATATTTTTCATCTTCCAACAGATACGCAGTTCCAATTCCTTCCTGACGCAAAGTGTTTTTCAGGAATGCTCCATGCATATCTCTTCCCACTTTACCTGTAAATTCTGTCCGATATCCCATATGGCTCGCTACCGTTAATAAATTTGCCGGTGCTCCACCCGGATTCTGTTCGAATAATTTTTTGCTATCTTTGCTTTTTCCGGCTTCTGTAAAATCAATCAGCAGTTCGCCTAACGCAACAATATCAACCTCTTTTTCCATTCTTCAGATCCTCCACAATTTCATTATACCGTTTTTTATTTAACCGATAGAAAAATAATACAACAGCTGTTACAATCCACAGAATCCCCGGAATGGTTGTAAATGCATGTTTCATAATACCGATAACCGTATCATTTTGTGCCTGATTTGCCACATATCCATATTTTCCAAGTAATACCGCAAGCATCGCTGTACCAATCGCCATTCCAATCTTATTTCCAAGAGAAACGAATGCATACTGGAATCCATCATTTCGAAGTCCTGTTTTCCACTCTCCATATTCCACGCAGTCCGGAATGATCGCATAGATTGCTGTATTAAATCCCGAGAAAAAGAACTGTGTAATACCTGCCAGGATATAGAATACGGCTGCTGAATCTTTTACATTAAAGAAGTACATTGCCAGCATTGAGATACCTGTTAAAAAAGCAAATATAGAAGCTGTCCTTCCTTTATTGTTAAGTTTTCGGAATACCGGTTGAAAACATGCGGCGCCGATAATGGATGGAATAATAATGCACATAGAATAAGTTGTATAATAAGATGCATTTCCTTCTACATATGTAAAATAATATAAAATGTCAGCATTTCTTCCATACAATGTAAATCCAAATAAAACCTGTCCGATTAAAGCAAGTATATACGGCTTATTCTGCATCACCGCTTTTAACTGTACTTTCATTGATATTTTTTCCTTTTCCGGAATTGTCACCTGCTCCTTCGTCTTCGCAAAGCAGAAGAAATGGCATGCCGCAAATATACATCCATAGATAATTGCTACAAATAAATATCCGTTCTTCGCACTCTGGCTTCCTAGCTTTCCAATCAAAGGTACTGTAATAATGTTGATAATCCCGATTGCAATCATAGCCGCAACCGAACGCGAAGTATTAATTTTGGCCCGTTCATCAATGTCCTGTGTCATCGCACCGCAAAGTGTTCCATACGGAATATTTACACATGTGTATCCCAGTACAAGCAGACAATATGTAATAATCATATAGATAATCTTTGCAGTATCTGGCCAGTCCGGATGTGCCCAGAATGTCAGCATTAAAAGCACTGCCGTAACAGGTGCTGCAACAAGCAGCCATGGACGGTAACGTCCCCATCTTGTTTTTGTCTTATCCGTCAACCCTCCGACAATCGGATCGTTGATCGCATCCCAGAATCTTGAAAATAACATCAATGCTGAAACAGCCGCCATACTGATTCCAAACACATCCGTATAAAATATCATTAAAAAATTACTTACAAACATCCAGCTGAAATTGCATCCGACATCACCAAATCCATATGCAATTTTACTGATCAATGGCACTTTTCCATTCTTAGCCTCGTTTCCCATGGCTCCTCCTTATCAGAGTTTCTGACAAAACTTCTGTTCTCTCCTGATCTAATCTTTATTCCTGTACATTAATGATTACTTTCATCGTTGTTTCCCGGTTATCATCGATATACTGATAAGCTTTCAGATAATCCTGGAATGCGAATGTTTTTGAAATCAGTGGTCTTAAATGAACTTTTTCTTCATTTACGAGTCTGATTCCGTCAACATAGTCATCATGTCGGTACATCATTGTGCTCTTGATATCCAGTTCATGATCATTTGCTACCGCAAGATCAATCTCTGCCATTCCTGCAAACACTGCAACTAATACGATAATACTTCCTTTTCTTGCATACTTGATCGCCTGTCCCATTGTGATGTTATTTCCTGCACAATCATAAATCACATCAGCTTTGTCTGGTCCGAATGCTTCTACCATTGCTTCACCAAAGTCTTTTTCTTTTGTATTCACACAGACATCAATTCCACATTCTTTTGCCTTATTCAGACGAAGATCACTGACATCTGTGATCATAACTTTTGCTGCTCCCATTCCCTTCGCTGCCTGTGCCACAAGATTACCGATCGGTCCTGCACCAAGTACAGCAATATTCATTCCTTTCACATCACCAACCTGTTTTACGCCGTGAACTGCAACAGCCAGCGGCTCGATCATTGCACCTTCTTCATATGACATTTCTTCCGGAATCGGTGTTACTTTCGATGCGTCTACTGCAAAATATTCCGATGCTGTTCCGGTTGTCTGGAATCCCATAACTTTTAATTCCTCACACAAATTATATTTTCCGTGTCTGCATGGATAACATTTTCCGCAATAAACCTGTGGCTCAATTGTTACTTTCTGCCCTTCGTGAAATGCTGTCACATCTTTTCCAAGTTTTACAACTTCACCGGATACTTCATGTCCCTGTGTTACCGGATATGATGTAAATGGATGCTTACCGTGATATACATGAATATCAGAACCACAAATGCCAATATTCATAATCTTTACCAATACCTGATCATCTTTTACCTCTGGAACTGGTACCTCTCTGAAAATAATCTCTCCTGGTTTTGTCATTACCTGCTGTAACATAATGTTTTCCTCCATTCTTTTATTTCGTCTTTTATTAAATGTTTTATTAAAGTAATTATATTATTGTACAGTGGCTCTATTTTGTCAATATATGAATCTATATTTCTGCTTGTTGCACAAGTTTGATCAACTTTTTTATGCATATTTACCAACTGGATATGCATAGAACTTGCCACTGGCAACTTCTCTTGCATACTTAGATATCTATAAAACCTGCCAATTGCAGCTTCTTCCGAACATCTGACAATAAAAAAAGAGGTAAATATCCAAAGTCCGTAATCATTACGAGCCTTGAATTTCACCTCAGTTTTTCATTCTTATTCTTTTTCCTACAACATATCAAATTTATAAATGCTGTATATATTCAGAGAGGAAATGTTTTGCCGCTCCGACAGCTGATGCCTCTCTTTTATAGGAGCAATTTTTCAAGTAACGTACATCATGTTCAAAGCCATTATATGCCATCACTTTTTCCCCCAGTGGTATCATATACTCTGATAAATACCCCCCGACTTCTCCTCCAAGTATGATATCTGTGTCATACGCCATTCGCAGATTGGAAATCAAAATAGCCAGATTATCCAGATACTGATTCCATTTTTCCACAGTCTTTGTATTTTTCTGCTCCACTTTTTCCATAAATTGTTCCAATGTCATTTCCTGCTCTTCATCAGTCAATGCACTGGCTGCACAATAGGCATCTGCACACCCTGCTTTTCCGCAATAACATTTCTTTCCTCCCGGCACCAGAATCATGTGTCCGAATTCTCCCGCTTTCTGATTCTGACCAGTCACCAGTTTTCCATTAATGCAGAAAGCGCCGCCTAATGTATTGTTGAGTGAAAGATACACTGCATCCTGATATTCATGCATATCTTCTGCCATCATCGCAGCATTTGCATCATTTGCAAAATACACCGGATAAGAAAATACCTGTTCCAGAAAGCTCAGACTGAAATTCTCCAATTGCAATGCATGAGATTTCACAACTAATCTGTTCTCCTGATCAATAATACCGGGAATCGAAATTCCGATTCCTAATATCTTTTCTCTGTCTTCTACATCTTTCAGGAAGTCCTCCACCATTTCAGCAACTTTTAAACAATAAGATGTTTCTGTCGAAAACTTTAAACGCATCCGGACTGTTTTCTCTATTTCATACTGCATGTTCAGCAATACAATTCCCAGATGATTTGCCGTGATAACTACACCGACTGCATACTTATATGCCGGATTAATTCCTATCCGCTTCGCTTTCCGCCCACCGGTAGATTCATATTCTCCTATCTCGATGACCATACTCCGTTCGATCAGTTCATTTACATTGGAAAGCACCGTCGGCATACTTAAGCTCAGATTCTGCGCCAGCTCTGCCTTTGATGTAATCTTATTATTTATGATATAGTTTACAATTTTAGATCTTGTAATATTCTTTTTTTCATTTCGTCCTGCCATATCAGACCTCTTTTATAAATTATTTTACAAAAGTATCTTAGTCCTTTTTCGTTATTCTGTAAAGAATAAATATGTTACTTCTAAAAAACTTCTTCCCAACTCACAATGACATAAAACAAGCCACCGGGATAGATACCACTCTTTTTTCTCCATCCCAGTGGCTTAATTTAACAAAATATAGCAAGAATTCTCCTTCCTCTACAGGTGGGAGATGAATTGCAGAAAAGCGTGAAGAACGCTTGTTCGATATGTGAAAATATGATATAATATAATCAGTCGAAAACACAGAAGGGATTGATTATATGGAAAATATGGATTATAATGCACATTCAGTATATTTGATGTATTACCATTTGATCATGGTAGTGAAATATCGAAGAAACGTAATCAATGATTCTATCTCGGAAAGAGCAAAGGAAATCTGGGAACATATTGCTCCATCGTATGGAATTACATTGGAAGAATGGAATCATGATATTGATCATGTAATGTTCCGGGCACAGCCAAAATCCGAACTAAGTAAATTTATCAACGCTTATAAAAGCGCAAGCAGCAGGCTTCTGAAAAAAGAATATCCAGAGATTCGGGAGAAACTTTGGAAAGGTGCATTCTGGAGTCAGAGCTTTTGTCTACTGACAGCAGGCGGCGCACCGGTAGAAGTAATCCGTCAATATATCGAGATGCAAGGGGAGAAAAAGTATTGAATATAGCATATCGCTTTCGGATTTATCCAACAGAAAAACAGAAA
>CAVBHX010000016.1:0-55046 GCA_963595255.1 bacterium | reverse complement strand
CGAAACAAAAAAAGAAAGGAAGTATGTTGTTTTTGCTTCTAATAACATCATACAAGAATGTTATGGAAAAAGAACAGTTAAGTAAAACATATGATATCTGTTTCTTTGACCTGGATGGAACAATCATTGATTCTTCGCCGGGAATTACGAACTCGGTGATGTATGCATTGAAGAAATTCGGGATAGAAGAGACAGACCGTGAAAAGCTATATCAGTTTATCGGACCGCCGCTTACGGATTCGTTTGCGAGATTTTATGGATTTGATGAAAAGAAAAGCTGGCTTGGCGTAGAGTATTACAGAGAATATTATCAGGATACAGGAATTTTCGAGTGTTCGGTGTATGAGGGATTCGAAGAATCATTAAAGGCGTTAAAGGCAGCAGGAAAGCGACTTTTTGTTGCGACGTCCAAACCGGAAGTTTATGCAAGAAGGATCATAGAGCATTTCGGTCTGGAAAAATATTTTGAATATGTGGCCGGTATGGAACTGGATGGTGGAAGAGGCACTAAAGCAGAAGTGATCGAGTATCTGATCGATACCTGTCATGTGACAGACAAGCACAGAATCCTGATGATCGGTGACCGCGAGCATGATGTTCTCGGAGCAAAAAAAGAAGGACTTGACTGCATGGGCGTGTTATATGGCTTCGGCAGTCGGGGGGAACTGGAAAATGCAGGTGCGGTGTGTATCGCAGAGACACCGGAAGAGATTACGAAAATTATACTGAAGTAATCTTTAAATCGTCATACGTTCAAAAGAATATTTCCGGAAAAAATAATCTGGAAGAAAATAAAAAGAAAATTGTAAAAATATAGGTGGCAATACTTGACAAAAGAAGAAGTTGTTGGTATTATAAAAAAACAGAACGCACTCTGTTTTTTATAAACGATAGAAAAGAGGTGCAATATGCAAAGAGTTTTTTCATTATTGGTAGACAATAATCCCGGTGTTTTAAGCCGAGTATCCGGATTGTTCAGCAGACGTGGATACAGTATCGACAGCATTACCGCAGGAGTTACAGCGGACCCGAGATTTACAAGAATTACCATTGTAGCCAGCGGAGACGAGCTGATCTTATCACAGATTGAAAAGCAGGTCAGAAAGCTGGAAGATGTCATTGAGATCAAAGTACTTGATCCGGAAGATTCGGTGTACCGTGAACTGATCATGGTAAAGGTACGTGCGAATAAGACGGAGAGAACGGAGATCATATCAGTAGCGGATATATTCCGTGCAAAGATCGTTGATGTGGAAAAAGATTCCCTGATGGTAGAACTTACGGGAACTGGTTCAAAAGTAGATGCGTTTCTGGAACTTTTGGAAGGTTACGAGATCCTGGAACTTGCAAGGACGGGTATTACCGGACTACAGAGAGGAATCAAACATGTAACAGTCATCGATCAGGATGGTAACATTAATAAACTTTAATATTAACAAACGATAATAAAGTTATCACATCAAAAACAAAAAAAGACATTAAACAGACATTAAACAGAGACAAGCCCAGGCAGACGGGAAGCCCCATGTTTAAGAATAAAAAATGAAATAATTTTTTAGGAGGAATGCTAAAATGGCAGCAAGAATTTTTTATCAGGAAGATTGTAATTTATCAGTATTAGAAGGACAGAAGATCGCTATCATCGGTTATGGTAGCCAGGGACATGCACATGCTCTTAACTTAAAAGAGTCTGGATGCGACGTTATCATCGGTCTGTACGAAGGAAGTAAATCATGGGCAAAAGCAGAAGCTCAGGGCTTCAAAGTATACACAGCAGCAGAAGCAGCAAAACAGGCAGACATCATCATGATCCTGATCAACGATGAGTTACAGGCAGATATGTACAAGAAAGACATCGAACCAAACCTTGAAGAAGGTAATATGTTAATGTTCGCTCATGGTTTCAACATTCACTTCGGATGTATCAAACCACCAAAGAACGTAGACGTAACAATGATCGCTCCTAAAGCACCAGGACACACAGTAAGAAGTGAGTACCAGGCTGGAAAAGGAACACCTTGTCTTATCGCTGTAGAGCAGGATGCTACAGGAAAAGCTTGGGATCGAGCACTTGCTTATGGTCTTGGAATCGGTGGAGCAAGAGCTGGACTTCTTGAGACAACATTCAGAACAGAGACAGAGACAGACCTCTTCGGTGAGCAGGCAGTACTTTGCGGTGGTGTATGTGCACTTATGCAGGCTGGTTTCGAAACACTTTGCGAAGCTGGATATGATCCAAGAAATGCTTACTTCGAGTGTATCCACGAGATGAAACTGATCGTAGACCTGATCTACCAGTCAGGATTCGCTGGAATGAGATACTCTATCTCTAACACAGCTGAATATGGTGATTACATCACAGGACCAAAGATCATCACAGAAGATACAAAGAAAGCTATGAAACAGATCCTGACAGACATCCAGGACGGAACATTTGCAAAAGACTTCTTATTAGACATGTCTCCAGCAGGACGTCAGGTACACTTCAAAGCTATGAGAAAACTTGCTTCAGAGCATCCATCAGAGAAGATCGGAGCAGAGATCAGAAAACTCTACAGCTGGAATGGAGAGGACAAACTGATCAACAACTAATCAGATTTGTTAAAAATATGAATACATATGAAAAGGATACGGCGGTTGCTGTATCCTTTTCTACTTAATTTACTAAGCTGGTTACCCGGACCGGAATAAAAGTTAGGAATCCTTTCCTGTTCAGGTTCCGTCGGTGGGAAATACTAAAGGGGCAAAATTCTGCTAAAAGCAGGCATTCAAAATTTGAAACTCGCATACGCTCAGACAATCAAATTTTGAATACCTAACGCAGAATTTTGCCCCTTAAGTATTACCAGCACCTCCTACACATTCACAGGAAAGGATTCCTAACTTTTATTCCGTGCGTATCTATCGCTATAGTGAATGAATAGAGGAGCCGTAACCGTTGTGAGACCGGAAGTGTATCTTGTCGCTAGCGGTTTCTTATAAATTAAATGTTTAACAACAAAAAGCGGAAAATCAAGGGCCTTCACGATAACTTCTCGGTTACTCACAAAAGTTACAGCCCTTCTATTGAATTCATTATCATCAGCCAATCACGACATGAGAAAGACTTGGTATTCTGTTTGATGCGTATTTTGGCGCGATGTGTAGAAGTTCTTAGGTAGTTTGCCGCACCGTTAAAGGTACGGAGCGAACTGTTTGAGGCGTACGCCGAGTTTGAGCGGAGTACCTTTCGCTCTTAGGGGCGGCGGACTGCCTTAGAACTTCTGCATCGTGACATCCAGCAACAAACAGAATACCAAGTCTTTCTCATGGACTGAGAGGCCGCGATAGTAAATTAAATAGAAAAAAACCCAGATCATTGACGGGATGATCCGGGTTTTAAAAAATTTGCAACTCGAGTTTAATCTCTATTATTAAGCAATTCCGTTAACAGCTTTTGTCAGACGGGAAATCTTTCTAGAGCATGTGTTTTTGTGGTAAACACCCTTGCTTCCAGCTTTGTTGATTTCAACGATTGCAACTTTTAATGCGTCTGCAGCAGCAGCGGCATCTTTGTTAGCTACAGCTGTTTCAACTTTCTTTACGCAAGTTTTTACTTTAGACTTGATTGCTTTGTTTCTAGCAGCTTTTGTTTCGTTTACTAAAATTCTTTTCTTTGCAGATTTGATATTAGCCAATTTGTCCACCTCCGATATCAATGTATTTCGATTTTTTTAATTCGATTTCCAGTTCGTTAGAGCCGGACACGGACGATCTAACGAAACATACGAATTTATTTTAGGGCATGAATTGGAATCTGTCAATACATATTTCTGAAAATATTGGAAAAACTAGCATTAATTTGAGAAAGGATGGAGAAAAATGATGGTGGAGAAGTATAAGATACGGACGGATCTTGCGATGGAACAGAAAGAACGGTTTGAATCGGATCATGTGGAGATATCAGGTGTCGTTCTGGAAGAGGAGTATGATGAAGAAAAGGAGATTAAGATCACAACGGTCAGGATTGAAACGGAAAATGGGGCGAAGGCGATGGGAAAACCTGTGGGAACATATCTGACGCTGGAAGCGCCGAATATGGCAGCTGCAGATGAAGGGTATCACAGGGAAATATCGGAGACATTGGCAGGTTTTTTGGAAAAATATATGAAAGATACGGAAGAAAATCAGGAAAAAGGATATTCGGTACTTGTTGTAGGTCTTGGCAATCGTGAAGTGACACCGGATGCACTGGGACCGTATGTGGTGGACCAGTTGAATGTTACCAGACATATTGTGCAGGAATATGGAAGGTATGCGGTGGAAAAAGGCAGAAGCAGGATTGTAAGTGCGGTCGTTCCGGGAGTGATGGCACAGACCGGAATGGAGTCTGCAGAAATTATACGGGGAATAGTAAATGAGACAACCCCTGATCTGATCATGGTAATTGATGCACTGGCAGCAAGAAGTACCAAAAGACTGAACCGGACAATACAGATTTCTGATGCGGGAATTCATCCGGGAGCAGGGGTTGGAAATCACCGGAGTGAGATTACAAAAGATACGATGGGAATTCCGGTCATTGCAATCGGAGTGCCGACAGTTGTGGATGCGGCAACCATTGTGAATGATACAATGGAGAACTTTATTACGGCACTGGAAACATCAGAAACATTAAAAGGGGTGGGAGTGGTATTGCAGGGATATAATTCCGCAGAGAAATATGAACTGGTAAAGGAATTGATTGCTCCGCATCTGAATGGTATGTTTGTGACACCAAAAGATATTGATGATACAGTAAGACGAATCAGTTATACAATTTCAGAAGCAATGAATATGCTTTTTGCGGGGAAAGAAAAAATAATGCAGTCATAACATTTACAATATTGCCATAATTATAGTAAGAACTAAGATATCGTAAAAATCAGTAAACGGCAGAGGTGTTAAAAATGTGAAAAAGAAAGACAGGCAGAGAATGTTGGAAAAATATATGAAGTGTGCAGCCTGGGGCAGTGCTGGAATACTTCTGACCTGTTTCATAAGAGGTCATGTAATAAAAGAAAATGGAACAGTACGAGAACTGAAAATATCATTCCTGGAAAAAGAAAAAGAGGTCATTGCAGATTGTGCTGTCGGAAATATAATGACGACACTGGCTTATACATCGGAAAAAGACCATGTCGGAGGTCCTGCAGAGGACGTGACACAGACAGTGATGAAATTGTTCCCGATTGGAACCTATCTGTCAGCGGAAAAAGAGGATACTATCGCCGAAGATTCCCAGACCTATGCCATGATATTAGAAAAGCAGGCAAATGATGAAAATGCCGTGGATGAAAATGGAAAGCTCATTACGCAGGGGCAAAGCGTTACGCAGCAGGAGACGGTGAAGATACCGGAGGCTAAAGTAGACATATCTATGGATAAATTAAGAGATTACGAATATCTGATGAGCCATTTTTACACAGTGGACAGCAGTACGATGGTGGATGCAAATCTGATCAATGCGGACCGGCTGCTTGGAAAGAATATGAAGCTGAATTCCAATTCTAATGAAGAGGCAGCCGGACCGAAGGTGCTGATCTATCATACACATTCCCAGGAGCAGTTTAAAGATTCTGTTCCGGGGGATGCGAATACATCGATTGTAGGTATGGGAACGTATCTGACAGATCTTTTGAATCAAAAGTACGGAATCGAGACGTATCATCACACAGGTGTTTATGATCTGGTAAATGGCAAACTGGACCGCAGTAAAGCGTATCAGCTTGCAGAACCGGATGTGCAGAAGATATTAAAAGATAATCCAAGTATAGAAGTGGTGATCGACCTCCACCGGGACGGTGTGGCGGAAGGAACACATCTTGTGACAGAGGTGGATGGCAGACAGACGGCGCAGATCATGTTCTTCAACGGACTCAGCAGAACGCGGGCAAATGGAAATATCAGTTATCTTCCGAATCCATATCTGGAAGACAATCTTGCATTTTCCCTTCAGATGGAGATTGCAGCAGCCAAATATTATCCGGGATTTGCCAGACACATTTTCCTTCGGGCATACCGCTATAACATGCATTTCAAACCGAAGACACTTCTGATCGAGGCAGGAGCGCAGACGAATACAGTAGAAGAGATGCGCAATGCAATGGAACTTCTTGCAGAGCTTCTGCATCAGGTGTTGTCTTGATTCGGAAATATTTTTATGATAAGATATTCAAAGTATGGAAAAATCTGTATGATACTTGCGGAAGGTATCAGATGTGATGTTTTTCAATGTCTGTCATACAGATGGAAACGGAGAAAGGATATAGAAAGAATGGCGAAAAAGAATACATATGATGCGGGGAGTATCGCGATCCTGGAGGGGCTGGAAGCGGTAAGAAAAAGACCCGGAATGTATATAGGAAGTGTTTCAACCAAAGGTCTGAACCATCTGATCTATGAGATCGTGGATAATGCGGTAGATGAGCATCTTGCCGGATATTGCAGCGAGATTCATGTGACACTGGAAAAAGACGGTTCGGCAACAATCGCAGATAACGGACGTGGTGTACCGGTAGACCTTCATGCAACAGGCGTATCGGCAGCTCGTGTGGTATACACGACACTTCATGCGGGTGGAAAATTCGACGATTCGGCATACAAGACCAGCGGAGGTCTGCATGGTGTCGGTTCTTCTGTTGTAAATGCGCTGTCTACCTATATGGATGTGCAGATCAGCAGGGACGGATATATCCACCATGACCGGTATGAACAGGGAAAACCGGTGATCGAACTGGAAGATGGATTACTGCCGACGATCGGAAAGACAAGAAAGACCGGAACGAAAGTGAATTTCCTTCCTGATGATACGATATTTGAAAAGACAAAGTTCAAAGCAGAAGAGGTAAAGAGTCGTCTCCATGAGACTGCTTATCTGAATCCGGATCTGAAGATCGTATTTGAAGATAAGAGGGGAGCGGAAGCAGAGCAGATCATTTATCATGAACCGGACGGAATCCTTGGATTCATCCGTGAACTGAATCATAAAAAAGAAGTCGTACATGATCCGGTGTATTTCAAAGGGGAAGCAGAAGGCATCGAAGTAGAGGTTGCCTTCCAGTATGTCAACGAGTTCCATGAAAATGTGCTTGGCTTCTGTAATAATATCTATAATGCAGAAGGCGGAACGCATCTGACCGGATTCAAGACGACATTTACAACGGCGATCAACCAGTATGCAAGAGAGCTTGGTATTCTGAAAGAAAAGGATGCGAACTTTACCGGAGCCGATATCCGTAACGGTATGACGGCAATCGTATCGATCAAGCACCCGGATCCGAGATTCGAAGGTCAGACGAAGACCAAGCTTGACAATCCGGACGCGGCAAAGGCCTGCAGTAAGGTCACGAACGATGAGATCATCCGTTTCTTTGACCGTAATCTGGAGACGCTTAAGAAAGTCATCGGCTGTGCGGAGAAGGCAGCGAAGATCCGTAAGACGGAAGAACGTGCGAAGACGAATCTTCTGACCAAGCAGAAATATTCCTTTGACAGTAACGGAAAGCTTGCGAACTGCGAAAGCCGTGATGCATCAAAATGTGAGATCTTCATCGTAGAGGGAGATTCTGCCGGAGGTTCTGCGAAGACAGCCAGAGACCGTATGTTCCAGGCAATCCTCCCAATCCGTGGTAAGATCCTGAACGTGGAAAAAGCAAGCATCGATAAGGTGCTTGCAAATGCAGAAATCAAGACGATGATCAATGCATTTGGCTGTGGATTTTCCGAAGGATATGGAAATGACTTCGATATCAGCAAGCTGCGGTATGACAAGATCATCATCATGGCCGATGCCGACGTGGACGGTGCCCATATCTCGACACTGCTTCTGACGTTGTTCTACCGCTTTATGCCGGAACTGATCTTCGAAGGACATGTCTATATTGCGATGCCGCCTCTTTATAAGGCAATGCCGAAGAAGGGTGAAGAAGAGTATCTGTATGATGACAAGGCACTGGAAAAATACAGAAAGACGCATGACGGTCCATTTACCTTACAGAGATACAAAGGTCTGGGAGAGATGGATGCAGAGCAGTTATGGGAGACAACCCTCAACCCGGAAACCAGACTTCTGAAGCTGGTAGAGATTGAAGACGCAAGAATGGCATCCAGCGTAACCGAGATGCTGATGGGATCAGAAGTACCGCCGAGACGTTCATTCATCTATGAAAATGCGACAGAAGCGGAACTTGATATATAGAGATATATAGAATAGGAGAAATACAATGCAGGATTCACAGATCATCAGAACCGAGTATTCGGATGTGATGAAAAAATCATATATCGATTATGCGATGAGCGTAATCATTGCCAGAGCCCTGCCGGATGTAAGAGACGGACTGAAACCAGTACAGAGACGTACGCTTTATGATATGCACGAACTGGGGATCCGGTATGACAAACCGTACCGTAAATGTGCGCGTATTGTCGGAGATACCATGGGTAAATATCACCCGCACGGAGACAGTTCCATCTATGACGCACTGGTGGTCATGGCACAGGAATTTAAAAAAGGAATGATCCTTGTAGACGGACACGGTAACTTCGGCTCGATTGAAGGAGACGGTGCCGCTGCGATGCGTTATACCGAGGCGAGACTAGCGAAGATTACACAGGAAGCGTATCTGGCCGATCTGGACAAGGATATTGTAGACTTCATGCCGAACTTTGATGAGACGGAGAAGGAACCGGTCGTACTTCCGGTGCGTATCCCGAACCTTTTGGTGAACGGTGCGGAAGGTATCGCGGTCGGTATGGCAACCAGTATCCCGACACACAATCTGGGAGAGGTCGTAGACGGTGTCAAAGCCTATATGAAAAATGACGAGATCACGACCAGACAGCTGATGAAATATATCAAAGGGCCGGATTTTCCGACTGGTGGAATCGTGGTCAACAAAGACGACCTGCCGGAGATCTACGAGACAGGAACCGGAAAGATCAAGATCCGTGGAAAAGTTGAAGTAGAAGATATGAAGGGCGGAAAGAAACGTCTGGTCATCACAGAGATTCCTTATACCATGATCGGTGCGGGAATCGGGAAATTCTTAAATGATGTCTGCAATCTGGTAGAGACCAAGAAGACCACAGACATCGTGGATATTTCCAACCAGTCGTCCAAAGAAGGAATCCGTATCGTCATTGACCTGAAGAAAGGTGCGGACGTAGAGAATCTGACCAATATGCTCTATAAGAAGACCAGACTGGAAGATACCTTTGGAGTCAATATGCTGGCAGTTGCGGACGGAAGACCGGAGACCATGGGCCTGAAGCGTATCATCGAGGCACATGTAGACTTCCAGTTCGATATGGCGACGAGAAAATATAAGACATTACTTAAGAAAGAGCAGGATAAAAAAGAAATCCAGGAAGGTCTGATCAAAGCCTGTGACGTGATCGATCTGATCATCGAGATCTTAAGAGGAAGCCAGAATGTAAAAGACGCAAAGACATGTCTGATGAACGGGGAGACAGAGAACATTAAGTTCAAGTCCTCCATTTCCAAAAAGATGGCGGGAATGTTAAGATTTACAGAGCGTCAGGCAACAGCGATCCTGGAGATGCGTCTGTACAAGCTGATCGGTCTGGAGATCGAAGCACTTCAGAAAGAACATGAAGAGACGCTGGCTAAGATTGAAAAATATGAAGATATCCTGAATAATTACGATTCGATGGCAGCAGTGATCATGGAAGATCTGGACCGCATCAAGAAGGAATTCGCAAGAAAGAGACGTACGGTCGTAGAGAATGCAGAAGAAGCTGTATTTGAAGAGAAGAAAGTCGAAGAACAGGAAGTTGTATTCCTGATGGATCGTTTCGGATATGCGAAGACGGTGGATGTAAGTACTTACGAGCGTAATAAAGAAGCTGCAGATAATGAGAATAAATATATCCTGCATTGCATGAATACCGGCAAGATCTGCATTTTCACAAAAGATGGAAAGATGCATCAGGTGAAAGTGATGGATATCCCATATGGAAAATTCCGTGATAAGGGACAGCCGATCGACAATATCAGTAATTATGACAGCACACAGGAAGAGATCGTGTACATCTGCGACTCCGAACAGATGCGGTATGCGAAGCTTTTATTTGCCACAAAGCAGGGTATGATCAAGAAGGTCGAAGGAACGGAATTCCAGGTAACAAAGCGTACCATTGCGGCAACCAAGCTTCAGCCGGAAGATGAGGTCGTGAAGATCCAGGTTGTGACGGAGAACCAGCATATCGTATTGCAGACAACGGACGGATTCTTCTTACGATTCCCGGCAGCAGAAGTGACGGAGAAGAAGAAAGGTGCGGTCGGAGTGCGCGGCATCCGTCTGAAGAAAGACGATGCACTGACAGATGTGTATCTGTTTGAAGAAGGAACCGAGTGTAAGATTTCATACCATGAAAAAGAAGTTACCCTGAACCGCCTGAAGCTTGCAAAACGAGACGGAACAGGAACCAAATACAGAGGGTAAACGATATGATACAGAACATTGAACCACATGTATATAGAAATGAATACGTTCCGGAGCCGCCAAAGGAAGACAACGTGATCTTATATTATGAAGGAAGAAAGATCCTAGTGAAGATTGAGAATCAGGAGATCTCGTTCCTTACATTTAAAGAGGCGGCAGTTTACAATCCGGATGTATATGAAGAGTATACGTATCTCTTTTCAATTGACGGACAGGGATACTATCTGGCAGAAGGAATTGATCCGGAGAATTTCCCGGGATTCGAACTGAAGGATAATCAGTATTTCCGCGAGGCAAGACCAAAATACAGACAGTTTGCGGCAGTGACCGGATGGCAGCTGTACCGCTGGTATCAGTCCAGAAAGTTCTGCGGCCACTGCGGACAGCCGATGGTGCATGATGACAAAGAACGTATGATGCGCTGCCCGGACTGCGGCATGATGGAATTTCCGAAGATCTGTCCGGCGGTGATCATAGCTGTCACACATGGGGATAAGATCCTGATGTCAAAGTATGCGGGAAGAGAGTATAAAAAGTATGCACTGCTTGCAGGCTTTAACGAAACGGGCGAATCCATTGAGGAGACGGTAAGGCGTGAGGTCATGGAAGAGGTCGGACTGAAGGTGAAGAACCTGCGCTATTATAAGAGCCAGCCGTGGTCATTTACCGATACGCTTCTGATGGGATTCTTCTGTGAACTGGACGGGGAGGACGGTATCACACTGGATACCGATGAACTTGCCATGGCGGAATGGTTTGAGCGGGATAAGATGCCGGTAGAGGCAGAAGACTTGAGCCTGACAAATGAGATGATGATGGCGTTCAAACACGGAAAAGTGTAAAAAATACGCAAAATCCCTTGATTTTGCAGAAAAACGGTGCTATAGTTAATTTAGTTACATAAATCAACCGGCAGAAGAGTGGACATATCGTTCACTCTTCTTTGTTGCATACAAAGTATAAGAGAAGACCGGATGATATAGAAACATAGATAAGTAAGGTCTGCATAAGGAGGATTTTAGATTGTCAAAAAGAGAAATGTATGAACAGAAAACAGAAGAGGTCCTGCTTCCAATCGTGGAAGAGTATGGATTTGAACTGGTGGATGTCGAATATGTAAAAGAAGGAAGTAACTGGTACCTTCGTGCATATATTGATAAACCGGGTGGAATCGGAGTGAATGACTGTGAGGTTGTAAGCCGCAGACTTTCCGATATTCTGGACGAGAAAGATTATATCGAAGATTCGTATATTCTGGAAGTCAGCTCACCGGGACTTGGCAGACCACTGAAGAAGGAAAAGGACTTCAAGAGAAGCCTTGGAGAAGAAGTTGAGATCAGAACCTACCGTATGATCGACAGAAAGAAGGAATTCACCGGAATCTTAAAGGATTACGATGAGACAACGGTTACGATCGAGATGGAAGATGAGACTGAGAAAACATTTGAAAAAAGCGAGATCGCACTGATCCGATTAGCATTTGATTTTTAAACGGCATGGATAAGTAAGGAGGAACAGACCATGAATACAGAATTATTAGAAGCGTTAAATATACTGGAGAAAGAGAAAGATATCAGTAAAGAGACACTGTTAGACGCCATTGAAAATTCACTGATGAACGCCTGTAAGAACCATTTTGGTAAAACAGACAACATTAAACTGATCATGAACAAAGAGACATGCGAGTATCAGTTATACGCTGAGAAAACAGTTGTAGAAGAAGTAGAAGACAAACTGGAACAGATCAGCCTGGAAGATGCAAAAGAGATCGACAGCAAGTTCGAGCTTGGTGATATCGTGCATATTCCGATTGAGTCCAAATCATTCGGACGTATTGCGACACAGAACGCAAAGAACCTGATCTTACAGAAGATCCGCGAAGAAGAGCGCAAGGTTGTATACGATCAGTATTTCGAAAAAGAAAAAGATATCGTGACAGGTATCGTACAGCGCTATGTTGGTAAGAATGTCAGCATCAACCTTGGTAAAGCAGATGCTATGCTGACAGAGAATGAGCAGGTAAAAGGTGAGGTCTTCAAACCGACAGAACGTATCAAATTATATATCGTAGAAGTAAAGAATACGACAAAGGGACCTAAGATCCTGGTATCCCGTACACATCCGGAACTTGTAAAACGTCTGTTTGAATCAGAAGTTACAGAAGTAAAGGACGGTATCGTAGAGATCAAGAGCATTGCAAGAGAAGCAGGAAGCAGAACAAAGATCGCTGTATGGTCTAACGATCCTGATGTAGATCCGGTCGGTGCATGCGTTGGTATGAACGGAGCCAGAGTCAATGCGATCGTCAATGAACTGCGCGGTGAGAAGATCGACATCATCAACTGGAGTGACAATCCGGCAATCTTGATCGAGAATGCATTAAGCCCTGCAAAGGTTATTTCTGTAATGGCTGATCCGGATGAAAAGACAGCAAGCGTTATCGTTCCGGATTATCAGTTATCACTGGCTATCGGTAAAGAAGGTCAGAATGCAAGACTGGCAGCAAGACTGACAGGATATAAGATCGACATCAAGAATGAGACACAGGCAATCGAATCCGGAGAACTTCCGGAGAACTACATGGAATTAAGCGAAGGCGTATATGAAGAAGAGTATGATGACGACGCAGAAGAACTCGATGTAGAAAACGCAGCAGATGCTGAATATGATGATGACGACGCAGAGATCACATTCGATGAAGTAGAGGATACAGAGGAATAGGTGATAATTCGTGGGAGCAAATAAAAAAGTTCCTATGCGTAAATGCGTAGGATGTCAGGAAATGAAGAGTAAAAAAGAGATGATTCGTGTCATCCGCACATCGGAGGGAGAATTTCTACTGGATGCAACAGGAAGAAAGAACGGACGAGGTGCTTATCTCTGCCCGAATGGTGACTGCCTTGCAAAAGCAGTAAAGAATAAGGGCCTGGAGAGATCATTTAAGCAGGCTATCCCGAAAGAAGTGTACGAAGCACTGGAAAAGGAGATGGAAGTACTTGAGTCAGAATAAAGCATTATCTATGATCGGTCTTGCCACGAAAGCCGGCAAGGTTGCAAGCGGGGAGTTCTGTACGGAGAAAGAGGTAAAATCCGGAAGAGCATACCTTGTGATCGTTGCAGACGATGCATCCGATAATACCAAGAAGAAATTCCAGAACATGTGTGACTTTTATCAGGTCCCGATCTATTTTTACAAAGATAAAGATACGTTGGGGCATGCAATGGGAAAAGAGTTCCGTGCATCTTTGGTTATCCTGGATGAGGGATTTGCAAAAGGAATCCGGAAGCATATAGACACAGAAAATCAGACAATTGCATAGAGGAGGCAGATCATATGTCAAATAAAGATATAGAAACAAATACAAATGAAAATACAGAAAAATCAGAAACACCAAAGAAAAAGAATATCGTGCATGTATTCCGTCCGCAGAATACACAGAACGGCGGTAACAAAGGAAGAAGATCCGGCGGAAACCGTCAGAATTCCGGACAGGGAAAACCAATGCAGGTAAATAACGGCCGTCCGGCAAGACGCTCTGACCGTCCGGCAGCGCAGAATGCGTCTGGAGAAGAGGCACAGGCTCCAAAGAGAACAGAGAAGCCGGCAGCAGAAAGAACACAGAACAGACGTCCGGAAAGAAGTGAAAGACCGGAGAGATCTGAAAGAAATGAAAGATCTGATAGAAACGACAGATCCGATAACAGAAATAACCGTGGTGGTGAAAGACGTGGCGGAAGAGACGGACGTAACGGTGACCGCCAGGAAGGAAGAGGCGGACAGAGATACCAGAGAGGAGACCGCCCGCAGAACGGACGTTCCGACAGAAACCAGGGAGACCGCGACAACAGACGCGACAATAACCGTGGCGATGACAGACAGGGACGTAAATTCGGAGACAGAAACGACAACAGAAGAAATGACAGAAAGAATAACCCAAGCATTCCGGCTCCTGCAATCGAAGGACAGAAACCACAGAGAAAGAATGCCAAGGGAAAAGACGATCACAAGAAGAAAGATTATCGTCGTGATGATGAAGAAAGAATGCCAAAGGGCAAGAAGAAAAACGAGCCAAAACAGCAGCTTCAGAAACCACAGCAGAAAGAGCAGAAGGTAGAGGAAGAGATCAAACAGATCACAATCCCAGAGGTTCTGACAATCAAAGAACTGGCTGATAAGATGAAGATTGTTCCGTCTGTAATTATCAAAAAGCTTTTTATGCAGGGAAAAGTTGCTACGGTGAACCAGGAGATCGATTACGAGACAGCAGAAGAGATCGCACTGGAATTCGATGTCCTGTGTGAGAAGGAAGAAGTCGTAGACGTAATCGAAGAACTTCTGAAGGAAGAAGAAGAGGACGAAAAGAAAATGAAGAAACGTCCGCCGGTAGTCTGCGTTATGGGTCACGTTGACCATGGTAAGACTTCCCTTCTGGATGCAATCCGTCATACAAATGTTATCGACCGTGAGGCCGGCGGTATCACACAGCACATCGGTGCTTATGTTGTAGAGATCAACGGAGAGAAAATCACATTCCTGGATACTCCGGGACATGAGGCGTTCACAGCAATGCGTATGCGTGGAGCAAGCTCTACAGATATCGCTGTTCTCGTAGTAGCTGCCGACGATGGTGTTATGCCGCAGACAGTAGAAGCGATTAACCATGCAAAGGCTGCAGGTGTAGAGATCATCGTAGCTGTCAACAAGATGGATAAACCAAGTGCCAACATCGATCGTGTAAAACAGGAACTGACAGAGTACGAACTGATCCCGGAAGACTGGGGCGGAAGCACAATCTTCGTTCCGGTATCTGCCAAGACAGGAGAAGGTCTGGAAGATCTGATGGAAATGATCGCTTTAACAGCAGAAGTAATGGAATTAAAAGCCAATCCAAACCGCCGTGCAAGAGGTCTTGTACTGGAAGCAAAACTGGATAAGGGAAGAGGTTCCGTTGCAAATATCCTGGTTCAGAAGGGAACACTTCGTGTCGGAGATCCGATCGCAGCAGGTTCTGCATTTGGTAAAGTAAGAGCCATGATGGATGACAAGGGAAGAAGAGTCAAAGAAGCAGGTCCGTCTACACCGGTAGAGATCCTGGGACTTAACGATGTACCGAATGCCGGAGAAGTTATCGTCGGATGTGGAAATGAAAAAGAAGCAAGAAACTTTGCAGAGACATTCATTTCACAGAGCAAGGTAAAACTTCTGGAAGAGACAAAATCCAAACTTTCTCTGGATGACCTGTTTACACAGATTCAGGAAGGTAACTTAAAAGAACTTGGTATCGTAGTAAAGGCAGATGTACAGGGATCTGTAGAAGCAATCAAACAGAGCTTACTGAAGCTGTCTAATGATGAAGTAGTCGTTAAGATCATTCACGGCGGCGTTGGTGCAATCAATGAATCTGACGTAAGTCTGGCTTCTGCATCAAATGCGATCATCATCGGATTCAACGTTCGTCCGGATGCAACAGCAAAAGAAACAGCAGACCGTGAAGGTGTAGATATCCGTCTGTACCGTGTCATCTACAATGCAATCGAAGATGTAGAAGCAGCTATGAAGGGTATGCTGGATCCTGTATTTGAGGAGAAGGTACTTGGACACGCAGAAGTACGTCAGACATTCAAGGCTTCCGGAGTCGGAACAATTGCAGGATCTTATGTTCTGGATGGTGTATTTGAAAGAGACTGCTCTGTCCGCCTGACACGTGACGGTATTGTAATATTTGAAGGACCTCTGGCATCTCTGAAGAGATTCAAAGATGATGTAAAAGAAGTAAAAGCAGGTTACGAATGTGGATTCGTATTTGCAAACTTCAATGATATCAAAGAAGGAGACCTCGTAGAGGCATTCAAGATGGTAGAGATTCCACGCTAGGAGTTGATATAAATGAGAAAAAGAAGCATTAAGAATACAAGAGTAAATACAGAAGTGCAGCATGAGTTATCGAACATCATCCGCGGGGGATTAAAAGACCCGCGTGTTGCACCGTGGACTTCGGTTGTGGCTGCAGAAGTTGCACCGGATCTTAAGACATGTAAGGCATATATCAGTGTACTTGGAGATGCTTATGAGCAGGAGCAGACAATTAAGGGGCTGCAGAGTGCAGAAGGCTATATCCGTCGTGAACTGGCCAGAACACTGAATCTGCGTAATACACCTGAGATCAAGTTTGTACTGGATCAGTCCATTGAGTATGGTGTGAATATGTCAAAGAAGATTGATGAAGTAACCAAAGACCTGAAAACGGAAGGTGTTGAGGAAAATGCTGAATAAAGTATTGGAGAACGTGTCCACGATCGCGATCGGTGGACATGTGCGTCCGGATGGAGACTGTGTGGGTTCCTGTGTGGGACTCGGACAGTATATCCGTGAAAACTACAGTGATAAAACCGTGGATATTTATCTGAAAGATATCCCGGAATCGTTTCATTTCTTAAAAGGGACAGAGACAATCCTGGAGGCTGTGGATGATGAAGAGAAAGTATATGATCTCTTCATTTCCCTGGACTGCGGGGATACAGACAGACTGGAGTATTCTAAAACGTTATTTAATAAAGCAAAGCATACGTTCTGTGTGGATCACCATATCAGTAATATCGGCTTTGCAGATGTAAATCATATCGTTCCGGAAGCAAGTTCGACATCAGAACTGGTATACGGACTTCTGGATGAAGAGAAGATTTCCCAAAATGTGGCGGAAGCACTGTACCTTGGAATTGTGCATGATACAGGCGTATTCCAGTATTCCTGCGCCGAACCGGAGACATTCCGGGTGGCCGCAAATCTTCTGGAAAAAGGCATTGACGGACCGAAGATCATAGAAGATACATTCTATGCGAAATCTTATGCGCAGAATCTTGTGATGGGCCGTGCACTGATGGAAAGTATCCTGTTTTTAAATGGAACAGGTATCGCGTCCTATATCCGGAAAGATGTGATGGATTTTTACGGTGTGGGACCAAAAGATCTGGAAGGAATTGTAAGCCAGCTTCGCGTGACAGAAGGAGTAGAGGTTGCTGTATTCATGTATGAGTTGAAACAGAATGAATTCAAAGTAAGCCTCCGTTCCAAAGAGAAAATCGATGTCAGCAAGATCGCACAGTATTTTGGCGGCGGCGGTCATAAGAAGGCATCCGGATTTACAATGGCGGGAACACCGTTTGATGTGCTGAATAATCTGTCCAAACAGATTGAGGCACAGATGGAAAAACTGGAAAAGACACAGGAGCAGTAAACTATGATACACGGAATTATCAATGTGTATAAAGAAAAGGGATTTACATCCCATGATGTGGTGGCGAAACTTCGCGGGATCGTCGGACAAAAGAAGATCGGACATACAGGGACACTTGATCCGGATGCGACAGGTGTCCTTCCGGTGTGTCTTGGAAAAGCAACCAAGCTTTGTGATCTTTTGACTGACAAGAACAAGACATATGAAGCAGTGTTGCTTCTTGGCAAGACAACGGATACACAGGATATTACAGGTGAAGTCCTGGAAGAAAAGTCAACAGAGACACTGACCGAAGAAAAAGTCAGAGAAGCCATTGAAGGATTTATCGGAGATTATGAACAGATCCCCCCAATGTATTCGGCTCTTAAGGTAAATGGAAAGAAATTATATGAGCTTGCCAGAGAAGGAAAGGTCATAGAGAGAAAAGCACGTCCGGTTAAGATCCTGGATATTCAGATTCTTGAGATTGATCTTCCGAGAGTCCGTATGGAAGTATCGTGTTCGAAAGGGACCTACATCCGTACGCTTTGTCATGATATAGGTGAGAAACTCGGATGCGGAGGCTGCATGGAATCACTGATCCGTACAAGGGTGTCAACGTTCCGGATTGAAGATGCGAAAACGCTGGATGAAATCGAAGCCTTGAAGCAGGAAGGAAAGCTTGCAGAGCTTCTGGTACCGATCGATGCGATGTTCCCGTCTTATCCGAAGATCACGGTGAAAGATGACTGGAAGGCATTTGCTAAGAACGGGAATCCTCTGGATCTAAAAATGTTAAAAGAGGCATGCGGACAAGACGAAGAAACTAAGGCGCGTCTGTATGATGAATCAGGTAAATTCATCGCCATTTACCAGTGGAAAGAAAAAGAAAAAAAATACCACATCGTCAAGATGTTTTTTAACGAGTAAACGAGGAAGAAAAAACTATGCAGTATATCAGAGAGCTTGCGGAATATAACGGAAGCGGAAGGGCAGCAGTGACTTTTGGAAAGTTCGATGGATTACACAGAGGCCATCAGATGCTTGTGACAAAGGTCCGTGAATTAGAAAAACAGGAGAATATAAACAGTATCGTATGTTCGTTTGACATGAGACCGTTATGGAAGGAAAAAGGGATTGCCCCGGAACTTCTGATGGTCGGAGAGGAACGGCAGGAAAGGGTAAAAGATGAGGTCGATTACCTGATCGAATGCCCGTTTACCGAATCCTTTCGTCAGAAGAGTGCGGAAGATTTTATACAGGAGATCATCCATGATCTGTTTCATGCGAAATATATCGTGGTAGGGACAGATTTTACATTCGGATGTGAGAAACGCGGGGATGTGCATATGCTGGCGGAATATGCAGACCAGTATGATTATGAACTGATCGTTATAGAAAAAGAGCGTTATCACGACCGGATCATCAGCAGTACTTATGTAAAAGAAGTAGTAAAAGAGGGCGATGTAGGGCTGGCGGAAACTCTGCTTGGTTATCCGTTTGAAGTAGAAGGAACGGTTGAACATGGCAGACAGCTTGGTCGTACGCTTGGATTCCCGACGCTGAATGTAGCATGGCCGGAAGGAAAGATCGTGCCGGCGCACGGAGTCTATTTCTGTAAGATAGATATCGAAGGAAAGACTTATCCGGGAATTGCCAATGTCGGTATCAAACCGACCGTGACAGAAGAAAAGAAGCTGTTGATCGAGGCATTTCTTTTCGGATATTCCGGAAATGCATACGGGGAAAAAGTCCGGATTAATCTTAAAAAATTCCGGAGACCGGAGCAGAAATTTGACGGGATCGATGCACTGAAAAGACAGATCGATAAGGATATTGCAAAAGGAATGGAATATTTCGGAATTGTATAAATTTCTCTTTACACGAGGAATTTCATATGATATACTAAGCAACGTTGAAGCCGGTGTTCGGTAACTGGAAACTCCAACCGTTACTTAATATCAGGCGTTTTAATTAAGAGTATATAGGAGGAAACAAACATGATTTCTAAAGAGCAGAAAGAACAGATCGTAGCACAGTATGGTAGAACAGCAGGAGATACAGGATCACCGGAAGTACAGATCGCTATCCTGACAGCAAGAATCAATGATCTTACAGATCACTTCAAAGCTAATCCAAAGGATCACCACTCAAGAAGAGGACTTCTTAAGATGGTAGGACAGAGAAGAGGACTTCTTGCATACCTTAAGAAGACAGACATCGAAAGATATCGTGCACTGATCGAGAAACTTGGATTAAGAAAATAATTCATGCTTTTTATGGGGACATTCGGAAGAATGTCCCTTTTTCGTTGCCTGATATCGGTGAAAAGTTATCATCTGTAAGGTTTTTTGTGGGCAATTTTTTGGGGATGCTTTTCGAAGTGGCAGTTTCTGCAGTAGTAAGTGTTTTTGGTGTAGCTTTTTATGTAAGGGTATGTTATAATAACTAAGATTGTGGATTGGGAAAGCTTCACCGAGACCACTGAAAAGTATATTTGATGCAGAATGCTGCTTTATATGGCATTTGCATAGTGAAAAATGTGTTTTTCAGTAGTTTCGGGGTAATCTTGAACCACAAAAGAAAAATAAAGGAGAAAACATTTATGTATAAAACATTTGAAATGGAACTCGCCGGAAGACCTTTAAAAGTTGATGTAGGCAGAGTTGCAAAACAGGCAAATGGTGCTGTATTAATGCATTACGGTGACACAACTGTACTTTGTACAGCAACTGCTTCAGAGAAGCCAAGAGACGGAATCGATTTCTTCCCACTGAGCGTGGAATACAACGAAAGAATGTATGCAGTAGGAAAGATTCCTGGAGGATTCAATAAGAGAGAAGGAAAAGCATCTGAAAATGCTATCCTTACATGCCGTGTAATCGACCGCCCGATGAGACCACTGTTCCCAAAGGATTATCGTAACGATGTAACACTGGAGAACCTTGTATTATCTGTAGATCAGGACTGTGCTCCGGAGCTTACAGCTATGCTTGGTGCAGCAATCGCAACAACAATTTCCGATATCCCGTTTGACGGACCGATCTCTACTACACAGGTAGGTCTGGTAGACGGAGAATTCGTATTCAACCCTACAGCAGCTCAGAGAGCAGTATCTGATATGGCTTTAACTGTTGCTTCTACAAGAGAGAAAGTAATCATGATCGAAGCCGGAGCAAATGAAGTTCCGGAGCAGCAGATGATTGATGCAATCTTTGCGGCACATGAATTAAACCAGAAAGTAATCGCATTCATCGATACAATTGTAGCAGAGTGTGGAAAACCAAAACACGAATATGAAAGCTGTGCAGTTCCGGAAGAACTCTTTGCAGCAATCAAAGAGATCGTTACTCCGGAAGAGATGGAAGTAGCAGTATTCTCTGATGATAAACAGACAAGAGAAGAAAATATCCGTGTCGTAACAGAAAAGTTAGAAGAAGCATTTGCTGAAAATGAAGAGTGGCTTGCAGTTCTTCCTGAGGCTGTATACCAGTACCAGAAGAAGACAGTACGTAAGATGATCTTAAAAGACCACAAACGTCCGGACGGAAGAGAGATCGACCAGATCAGACCACTTGCAGCAGAAGTTGATTTGATTCCTAGAGTACATGGTTCTGCAATGTTCACTCGTGGACAGACACAGATCTGCAACATCTGTACATTGGCACCACTTTCTGAAGCTCAGAAACTGGATGGTCTGGATGAAGCAGAGACGACAAAGAGATATATGCACCACTACAACTTCCCATCATACTCTGTAGGTGAGACAAAGCCATCCAGAGGACCGGGACGTCGTGAGATCGGACATGGAGCACTGGCAGAGCGTGCATTACTTCCGGTACTTCCAAGCGAAGCAGAATTCCCTTATGCAATCCGTACTGTATCTGAGACATTTGAATCAAATGGTTCTACTTCTCAGGCAAGTGTATGTGCATCTTCTATGTCACTGATGTCAGCAGGTGTACCGATCAAGGCTGCAGTAGCCGGTATCTCATGCGGACTGGTTACAGGTGATACGGATGATGATTATCTTGTACTTACAGATATTCAGGGACTCGAAGACTTCTTCGGAGATATGGACTTCAAGGTAGCTGGTACACACAAAGGTATCACAGCAATCCAGATGGATATCAAGATCCACGGACTGACAAGACCGATTATTGAAGAAGCTATCGCTAAGACAAGAAAAGCAAGACTTTACATCATTGATGAAGTTATGAATAAAGCAATCGATTCTCCAAGAGCACAGGTTGGAGAATTCGCTCCAAAGATCGTTCAGATGCAGATCGATCCACAGAAGATCGGCGATGTTGTCGGACAGCGTGGAAAGACAATCAATGCAATCATCGAGCAGACAGGCGTGAAGATCGACATCACAGATGATGGTGCAGTATCTATCTGCGGAACAGATGCTAAGAGCATGGAAGAAGCGCAGAAACTGATCCACATCATCGTAACAGACTTCGAAGCAGGACAGGTTCTGGAAGGAAAAGTTGTCAGCATCAAAGACTTCGGCGCATTCCTTGAATTTGCACCTGGAAAAGAAGGAATGGTACACATTTCTAAGCTTTCTAAAGAAAGAGTAAACCGTGTAGAAGACGTTCTCACACTTGGCGATGTTGTTAAGGTTGTATGCCTTGGCAAGGACAAGATGGGAAGAATTTCATTCTCTATGAAGGATGTAGCGGAATAAGATTATAATTTAATATCAGATGTTATGTGAATGCCTCGGGGTTCCGGTAGTGGAAGCCTGGGGCTTTTTTTGCGTCCCCAGAAAAATACCAGTCATAATCTCTGCCCATCTACATATACATGGGTGTAAAGAGGTGATGAACATGAAAGAAGATACAATCTTAAAAGTCCTGCCATGGGATGTCAGAAGTATTATACAAAAGGAAAAGCTGGAATTTGAATACTTGCAGGAGATTCGTCTTCGGGAAGGAAAACCACTGATCTTCCTGTATCATGACACGGAAGTTATCCCCGGAGCGAAAGCCAGACGACCATACCTGGTGACAAAAGATAATATCCGCGAAATGCTGGAATACATCAGTAATTATTCTCTTTACGCATGTGAACAGGAGATGCGGCAGGGATTTATTACAATCGAAGGAGGACACAGAGTGGGATTATCGGGACAGGCTATTATGGAAAACGGAAAGGTAAAGAACCTGAAATACATTTCTTCGGTGAATATCCGTGTGGCGCATGAGATGATCGGATGCGCCGATGCGGTATTTCCTTATATTGTATGCAACCGGGTGTTGTGTCATACATTAATCGTATCACCGCCGGGATGTGGAAAGACCACGATGTTAAGAGATCTGATCCGTCAGATATCGGAAGGAAATTCCTGGATTCCAGGGCTTGCGGTAGGAGTGGTGGATGAACGTTCGGAGATCGGCGGCTGCTATATGGGCGTGGCACAGAACCATCTGGGAATCCGGACGGATATTCTGGACGGCTGCCCGAAAGCGGAGGGAATGATCATGCTGATCCGTTCGATGGGACCGCAGGTGATCGCAGTGGACGAGATCGGGACACCGGAAGATGTACATGCCATTGAATATGCGATGCACTGTGGATGTAAGATGCTGGCAACAGTACATGCTGAGTCTATGGAAGAATTAAGAAAGAAGCCGTTGTTCAACCGGATGATCGGAGAGGGAAGATTTGAACGGTACATTTTACTTGGAAATGATGCGCACGTAGGACAGATTGAAGGGATCTTTGATAACAGGGGCAGTCTTCTTTACAAAGAAGCAATGGAAATGGCGAAATGATAAAGGCAATCGGAGCAGTCATGGTGATTCTTGCGGGCAGCGGCTGGGGGATGCTGCAGGCGGCGAAAATTGAAGAATGTTACAGGCAGATGCGTTACCTGAGAAAATTAATTTTCCGGATCAGAAGTGAAATCCGTTATTCCAGACGGGTGCTTCCAGAAGCCTTCTTAAGTGTAGGGAGTGAAGCTTGGGAGCCGTATAAGATGTGGCTGTTATCTTTGTATGAGCGGCTGGAAAACAGACAGGGTACAAGTCTGGCGGGAATATGGGAAGAAGAGACGAGAACACATCTGCCGGTAATCGGAATCCCACAGGATATGCTGGAGAGCCTGATCCGTCTGGGAGGAGAATTGGGAACAATCGATATCGAGATGCAGGTAAGGACACTGGATCTGTATCTGGAACAAATGGAGCAGAAAATGGAGGACATAAGAACGGAACAGAAGGAGAAAATCCGTCTGTATCAATGTATCGGAGTGACCGGAGGTGTATTTCTGGCAATCATCCTCCTGTAAGAAAAGGGAGGGTATGTATGACGATAAATCTGATATTTAAAATTGCAGCGGTCGGGATTCTGGTATCGATACTGTGTCAGGTGTTGAAGCACAGTGGGAGGGAAGAACAGGCTTTTCTGACCAGTCTTGCAGGACTTTTGCTGGTACTGTTCTGGATTGTGCCGTATATTTATGATCTGTTTGAATCCATCCAGAATTTATTTTCATTATAAAGGAAAGGGGCTATATGTTGTAAAAAATGTATTCTGTACAGGCATGGGAGGTGGAACGCATGAGCATGCTGCAGATTGGAATACTGGGGGTGGCAGGAGTTCTGCTGGCACTTCAGTTCAAAAGCGGGAAATCGGAATATGGCATCTATATCAGTATCGCTCTTGGCATGCTGATCTTTGCATCTCTGCTTGGAAAGATCAGTCTGATCAAAGATGTACTGAATGAGGTCAGTAATGTAGTAGGGCTTAACAGTGATTATTTTAAAACATTGTGGAAAATTCTGGGAATTACATATGCAGCTGAATTTTCGTCGGCAATCTGTAAAGATGCGGGGTATCAGACGATTGCATTACAGATTGAAGTGTTCGCAAAGATTATGATTCTGGTCTTGAGCCTTCCGGTTTTAAGTGCGCTTTTGCAGACGATACGGGGATTTCTGGTATGAGATACGATATGAAATATAAGAAATTGAATGTGGAAGATAACGAGAGCTGCGATCTGCAATGTGAAAAGAAATGTGAGAAGCTGGCAGGTGTTTTTATTTGCTGTATTTTGGCTTTTTTTCTGTTGTTTTTATCGACGAGAAATGTAGGACTTATATATTGTTATGCAGATGAATTATCTGAAGACAGTGAAAATACTGCGGAAGATGCAGAACAGGAACAACAGAAAATAAAAGAAACCATCCTTTCGGAATTTGAATACGGAGAAATCGATGATTCCTTACGCTCACTGTTTCCTGAAAAACGGATTGCATTTCAGGAAGTAATATCAGAAATTTTAACAGGAGATCTGAAATCCTCCGTCAAACTTCTTACCGAATTTGCCGGAGAACAGATGCTTTATCTGCTTCAGACAGGGAAGAAAAATCTGGTACATATTTTGCTGATTGCAATGATCGCAGCATTCATGAATCAGTTCGCGGGTACCCTTCAGAATCGGCAGGTGGCAAGTGTCGGGTTCTATATGATTTATATATTATTGGCGGCACTGACGGTTGCGGCATTTGATGTGGTTATTCAGTGGGTGGAATCCGGGATACGTAATATCACTGCTTTTATGGGAGTGTTTTACCCGGTTTACTTTCTGGCAGTTGCGGTGGCGAAGGGGAGTGTGACCGGAGTGGCATTTTATAATCTTGTTTTGTTCCTGATCTATGCGGTTGAGATCATAATCGGGAATGTACTGCTGCCGATGGTGCGGGTATATATGATCATCCGTGTTCTGAACTTTCTGGGACCGGAAGATATGCTGGGAAAATTATCGGAATTCCTGGAACTGATCATCCGCTGGACACTGAAGACGGCACTTGCGTGTGTCATCGGTGCGAATCTGATTCAGGGAATGATCAGTCCCGCGATCGATACGGTGAAGAGAAGTGCTGTGCTGAAAGGGGCAGAGGCAATTCCGGGAGTAGGAAATCTTCTGGGCGGAATGACGGAAGTAGCGCTTGGAACGGCAGTGTTGGTAAAGAATGGAATTGGAATGGCAGGAGCAGTAATCTGCATTGCCCTGTGTGTGATACCGCTGGTTCAGACTGCGGGAACGGCTCTGCTTTATAAGCTTGCGGCTGCCGTGATTCAGCCGGTGTCGGATGAACGTGTCACAGGATGTGTAGAAGCAGTGGGAGAAGGATGTCAGATACTGCTGCAGATTGTATTTACCGTGGGAGTGTTATTTCTGCTGACGATCGCAATCGTGGCGGCGGTAACAAATGCATGACCGGGAAGGAGCAGAAGAGATGGAGATGATCTATAACTGGATCTTGAAATTATCATTTTTTGCCGTGCTTGGAAGCGTGATCCTGCAGATGATACCGGATCATGGATTCCAAAAATATGTCCGCTTTGTCCTGGGACTGATTCTGGCGGCAATGCTGGTTGTACCGGTACTGGAATTGTTTGATAAGAGAACCGCATTTGAAGAGATTTATCATAATAGTGCATATAAGATTCGAACCAGTGAACTGGAAGAAAAAAGTCAGAATGTTCAGGAAGATATTCTCGATATAGATGGACAGAACGTAGAGAATCAAAACATAGAAAATTCGGGTACGGGCAACCAGAATACAGAGGATCAGATACAAGATTCGAACACAGACAGAAGTTTTGATGAAAATGTAAGCAAGAACAGGAGAATCGAGGTGGAGCAGATTGAAATCGGCAAAGAATCTGAGTGATTTATTTTCAAATAAACTTGGAAACTGGAAAAAGTTCTCATTAAAAAATCTAAGAAAAGATCAGCTTCTGATCCTGCTCCTTACAGGAATTCTTCTGATGGTGATCGCAGTCCCCGCAGGAAAGAAAAAGGAAAATATGTCGTCCGCATCGAACGATAATACAGGAAAATCAGTAAACGGGACATCTGCCGGAACGGATGAGGAAGCGTATACAGCTTATCTGGAAGACCGCCTGAGCCGAACCTTATCGCAGATTGAAGGAGCCGGAGAAGTAAAGGTGATGATCACGCTGAAATCTTCGGCGGAAAAGGTACTGGATAAGGATACGGAATCGGATCAGGAAACAGTGACGGAAGAAGACAGCCAGGGAGGGACCAGACAGTCGTCAAAGACATCCAAAAAAGAAAATACGGTGTATGGGACGGACAGTGAAAGCAACAGTCAGGGAAGTGGATCCCCGTATGTGAGTAAGGAACTAAGTCCCAAGATCGAAGGGGTGGTAGTGATCGCAGACGGTGGGGAAAATGCAGTAGTGAAAGAAAATATCAGCAGTGCGGTCCAGGCATTATTTGATATTGAACCGCATAAGATTAGAATAATGAAAAAGCAGACAAATTAAGAGCAGTATGAAAGAGCAGGAGGGCAAGATAGTGAAAAAGATCGCAAAAAAGAATCAGATCGTGATTGCAACGCTGGCAGTAATGATCGCGGCAGCAGGGTATATGAATTACTCTGGCAAATTATTCCCAGGTAAGACGAAAACGCAGGAAACAAATTCGGAACTTGCAAATAAGGAATTATTAGATATTTCTGATGAAGATACATCTGTATCATCCGGGGATATTAAAAGTCAGGATGGAGATACTGGCAGCACAGACGGTAATACCGGCAGTACAGGTGACGGCAGTGTAGACGGGACGCCTGGGGAAGCAGTTCTTACCAACGGGACGGTAAGTTCTGTGGCAGCACAGGCGAAGGTGAGCAGAGAACAGGTACGCTCCAAGAATAAAGAGACATTACAGAGCATTATTGACAATAAGAATCTTAGTGATGCAGAGAAAGAAAATGCGGTGAACCAGATGGTACAGATGACAGAAATTGCAGAAAAAGAAGCGGCAGCAGAATCACTGCTCGCGGCAAAAGGATTTAACGATTCGGTGGTAAGTATTACGGATGATCAGGCAGATGTGATTGTAGGTGCTTCGGAATTAAGTGATGCGAACCGGGCACAGATCGAGGACATTGTGACAAGAAAGACGGGCGTGGCAGCGCAGAATATTGTGATCAATCCCGTGAATGCAGATTCGAAGTAATTATCTAAAAACACAGGAAAACCTTGAAAATACAGGAAAAATGTATTTGAGCATTTTATAGACATATGTTATACTGACTAATAGTGCCTATAAACGGATATACTATAAATTAGGAGTGTATAATATATGTCACAGATTACGAATGAAGTAAAGAATCAGATAAAGAAAAGAAGAACATTTGCAATTATCTCACATCCCGATGCAGGTAAGACGACACTGACAGAGAAGTTCCTTCTCTACGGAGGTGCCATCAATCAGGCGGGAAGCGTAAAAGGAAAGGCAACTGCAAAGCATGCGGTTTCTGACTGGATGGAGATTGAAAAAGAAAGAGGTATTTCGGTTACTTCTTCTGTACTGCAGTTTAATTATGACGGATACTGTATTAATATCCTGGATACACCGGGACATCAGGACTTCTCAGAAGATACGTACCGTACATTGATGGCAGCAGATTCCGCAGTGATGGTCATTGACGCATCCAAGGGTGTCGAGGCGCAGACAAGAAAGCTGTTTAAAGTATGTACAATGCGCCATATCCCGATCTTCACATTCATCAACAAGATGGACCGTGAAGCAATGGATACATTTGAACTTCTGGATGATATTGAAAATGAACTTGGAATCGCTACATGTCCGATCAACTGGCCGATCGGTTCCGGTAAAGAATTCAAGGGAGTATATGACAGAGCATCTAAAAAAGTTGAGATCTTTTCCGATACGAAAAAAGGAACAACTCAGGGAGAGGTAAAGAAGGTCGATATCAATGATCCGGAGATTTCCTGGCTTATTACAGATGACCAGAAATTACAGCTGGAAGAGGAGATTGAACTTCAGGACGGTGCCGGAGCAGAATTTGATCAGGAACTGGTAAGCAAAGGAGAACTTTCGCCGGTCTTCTTCGGTTCCGCTCTTACGAACTTTGGTGTAGAGACATTTCTTCAGCATTTCCTTAAGATGACGACCTCACCGCTTCCGAGAATATCTGACAGAGGTCCGATCGATCCGATGGAAGAGGGAGATTTCTCAGCTTTTGTATTCAAGATTCAGGCCAATATGAACAAGGCTCACCGAGACAGAATCGCATTCATGCGTATCTGCTCCGGAGAATTCGAAGCCGGTATGGATGTGTATCATATGCAGGGTGGCAAGAAAGTACGTCTTTCCCAGCCGCAGCAGATGATGGCAAGTGAGCGTAAGATGATCAGCAAAGCTTATGGCGGAGATATTATCGGTGTATTTGATCCGGGGATCTTCTCAATCGGAGATACATTGACGACAGCACAGGACAAATTCACATACGAAGGGATCCCGACATTTGCACCGGAGCATTTTGCACGTGTACGTCAGGTTGATACGATGAAGAGAAAGCAGTTCATCAAAGGAATCAACCAGATCGCACAGGAAGGTGCGATCCAGATTTTCCAGGAATACAATACCGGTATGGAAGAAATCATCGTCGGCGTTGTCGGTGTACTTCAGTTTGATGTGTTGAAATACCGTCTGGAGAACGAATATAATGTAGAGATCCGTCTGGAAAATCTTCCGTACGAGTACATCCGCTGGATTGAAAATGAAGAGATTGATCTGGATAAGCTGACAGGAACTTCAGATATGAAGAAAGTTAAAGATCTGAAAGGCCGTCCATTACTGCTGTTCGTGAATGAATGGAGTATCCGTATGACGATAGACAGAAATGATGGATTAAAACTTACGGAATTTGGCAGATCATAAAAATATAAACAGAAATAAAACTCCCAGGCTGACTGGGGGTTTTCAAATGTATGTAAGTTTGTTATAATAAAAGACAGTGAAAAACCAGACGGGAGGTTTCTGAAAAGATGAGTAAAGAAGAAAAGAATACGTATACAATAAAAACAGATGAAAATCTTGGAGAAGTAAAGATTGCAGATGAAGTTGTAGCTATTATTGCGGGTCTTGCGGCAATGGAAGTAGAAGGTGTTGCTTCTATGGCAGGTAATGCAACAAGAGAACTGATCAGCAAACTTGGAATGAAGTCTTTATCCAAAGGCGTAAAGGTAGATGTACTGGATGGCATTGTAACTGTATCCCTGGCATTAAATCTTAATTATGGATACAGCATAAAAGAGATTACTTCTAAAGTGCAGGAAAAAGTAAAAACTGCAATTGAGAACATGACAGGACTTGAGGTGGCAGATGTGAATATTCGTGTTGCCGGAGTCGAGATACCGGAGGAAGCATAAGTGAAGAGAACAGAGCAGAGAGAACATATCTTTAAGTTAATATTTGGTGCTGATTTTAATGAAGAGTCAGAACAGGGAACGCAGACAGAACTGTATTTGGAGCAGATTGAAGGTGCCACGGAAAAAGATATGCAGTATATCAGCCAGAAAGCACAGAAGATTATAGAGAAGATTGATGAGATCGACACATTGATCAATGAACATACAACAGGATGGAAGACTGGCCGTATGAATAAGGTAGATCTTACAATCTTAAGACTTGCAGTCTACGAGATGAAGTGGGACGAGGACGTTCCGACAGGTGTTGCGATCAACGAAGCTGTCAATCTTGCAAAGAAATACAGCAGTGAAGACGGTGCATCATTTGTAAATGGAGTACTGGCAAAACTTGCAGATTAATCAGAGGTAGAGAATGGCTCGAAATGTATATACAGTAAAACAGGTGAATTCTTATATAAAGAATATGTTCACCCAGGACTTTATGCTGAACCGTATCTATGTAAAAGGAGAAGTCTCTAACTGTAAGTATCACACATCGGGACATATATATTTCTCATTAAAGGATGAGTCCGGAACGATTGCCTGTGTCATGTTTGCGGGGCAGCGAGGCGGGCTCTCTTTTCATATGAGAGAAGGACAGCAGATCATTGTACTTGGTTCGGTGAATGTCTACGAAAGAACAGGCTCTTATCAGCTCTATGCGCAGGAGATCCGTCTGGACGGAGAAGGCACACTTTATGAGAAATACCAGATGCTGAAGCAGGAACTGGAAGAGATGGGAATGTTTGCACCGGAATATAAGAAAGCAATTCCGAGATATGCGAAGCGGATCGGCGTAGTGACTGCACCGACAGGAGCGGCAGTCCGGGATATCATGAATATATCTGCAAGACGTAATCCGTATGTACAGTTACTTCTGTATCCGGCACAGGTACAGGGAGAGGGAGCGAAAGAATCAATCGTGCGTGGAATCCGTATGCTGGAGACAAAAGATGTAGACGTGATCATTGTCGGAAGAGGAGGAGGCTCGATCGAAGATCTGTGGGCATTTAACGAAGAGCGCGTGGCAAGGGCAATTTTTGACTGTCAGGTTCCTGTGATATCGGCAGTGGGCCATGAGACAGATGTGACAATTGCAGATTATGTGGCAGATCTGCGTGCACCGACACCTTCGGCGGCGGCAGAACTTGCAGTCTGGGATTACAGACAGTTACAGGGATATCTGGATGAATGCAGATTGAGAATGAATCGGAGCATGGCAGGAACGATTCGTATAAACCGGTTACGACTGAAAGAATTGGATGTGAGGCTTTCTTATCTGCATCCACGTCACAAACTGCAGGATCAACAGCAAAGACTGACAGAACTGGAAGAGGAACTTCGAACGCTGATGAGAGACCGGGTAAAAGAAGCAAGACATCGCCTGGCGATTCAGATTGAAAAGATGAATGGATTGTCTCCGGTCAGAAAGCTGAACCAGGGCTTTGCCTATGTGGAAGAAGCAGACGGTGGTGTTGTAAAGAGTATCCGTCAGGTGGAAAAGGGTGATGAGCTGACAGTATATGTAACGGATGGACTCATCCGTACATCTGTTAAAGCTGTGCAGAAAAAGACATATAAAATATAAGGATTATTAAGATAACAGACAGATACCGGGAGAAATGCAATGGCAGAAAAAAAGGAACAATCTTTGGAAGACCAGAGCCTTGAGGAGATTTTCTTAAGCTTGGAACAGACGATAAAAGAGATGGAAGACGGGGAGATTTCGCTGGAGAAATCTTTCCGGTTGTATCATCAGGGCATGGATATGCTGAAAGCATGTAACAGTAAAATCGATAAGGTAGAAAAGAAGATGCTGTTACTGGATGAAGAGGGTGAGGAACATGAATTCTAAAGAAGAATTTACAGTACAGATGAAAAGGAAAGTAGCCGAAATTGAAGAAATCCTGAAAGAGTATCTTCCAAAACCGGAAGGGTATCAGAAGGTGATCATGGAAGCTATGGAATACAGCCTGATGGCAGGGGGAAAAAGACTGCGGCCAATGTTAATGAGAGAGACCAGCAGATTATTTGGCGATGAAACAGAAGCGCTTTGTCCATTTATGGCGGCGCTTGAAATGATTCATACGTATTCTCTGGTTCATGATGATCTTCCTGCGATGGACAACGATGAATATCGCAGAGGCAGAAAGACTACACATATTGTCTATGGAGAAGATATGGGGATACTGGCAGGGGATGCACTTTTAAATTATGCGTTTGAGACAGCATTTCGTGCGTTTGAGACAGCACCGCAGGAGAGCCTTAAAATCGGACGTGCCCTTAGTGTCCTTGGCAGAAAAGCAGGTGTCTATGGAATGATCGGCGGACAGGTGATCGATGTAAAAGAAACAGGACATGCTGTGCCGAAAGATGTTCTGGATACGATTTATGAGTTGAAGACAGGAGCGCTGATCGAATGTGCTATGATGATTGGTGCAATTCTCGGAGGGGCAGAAGAAGAGGATGTACGAAAGGTCGAAAAGATAGCACATTATGTGGGCATTGCATTCCAGATTCAGGATGATATCCTGGACGTGACCAGTACGGAAGAAGTACTGGGAAAACCAATCCACAGTGATGAAAAAAATCAGAAGACAACATATGTAACACTTCTGGGAATTGAGCAGGCACAAAAAAGAGTAGAAGAATTATCCAATCAGGCAATAGATCTGCTTCACCAGCTTTCAGGGGAGAATGAATATCTGGAACAACTGCTGATACAGTTGATTCACAGAGACAGATAGAGGGGATACCTGGTTATGTTAGAAAGAATTCAAAAAGCAAATGATATAAAAAAACTGGCACCGGAGGAACTGCCGGAACTGGCACAGGAAATCCGACAGTTTCTGATCGAAAAGATCAGCAGGACCGGTGGTCATCTTGCATCAAATCTTGGCGTGGTAGAGCTTACGATGGCAATGCATCTGGTTTTTGATCTTCCGAAAGATAAGATTATATGGGATGTCGGACATCAGTCTTATACGCATAAGATCCTGACCGGTAGAAAAGATGGATTTGATGACCTGAGAAAATATGGTGGAATGAGCGGATTCCCGAAGAGAAAGGAAAGTGCATGCGATGCATTTGACACGGGACACAGCTCGACTTCTATTTCTGCGGGGCTTGGGTATGTATGTGCAAGAGATCTGCAAAAAGAAGATTACAGTGTGATCTCTGTGATCGGGGATGGTTCTCTGACCGGAGGTATGGCTTATGAAGCTTTGAACAATGCTTCAAGGCTTAAGAAGAATTTTATTATTGTTTTGAATGATAATCATATGTCGATTTCCGAAAACGTAGGTGGAATGTCGGATTATCTGGCGAAGCTTCGTACTGCAGATTTTTATACAGATTTGAAAAAAGGTGTAACGAATATGCTTCATAATGTACCGGTTGTAGGAGATCCTATGATTGAACATATCCGTAAGACGAAAAGCAGTCTGAAGCAGCTGATCGTACCGGGAATGTTTTTTGAAGATATGGGAATTACATATCTGGGACCGATTCAGGGACACAGCATACCAATGTTGGTACGTGCATTAAAAGAAGCAAGGAAGATTGAGGGACCTGTGTTATTGCATGTCCTTACCAAAAAAGGAAAAGGATATGAACCGGCAGAAGAACAGCCGGATAAATTCCATGGGATCGGACCGTTCCAGGTAGAGACCGGTGAACCGGAAAAACCGAAGAAAAAAGATTCATATACAGATGTATTCGGAAAAGTAATGTGTGATGAAGCGGCAAGAAATGATAAACTTGCGGCGATCACTGCAGCAATGGCAGATGGAACGGGTCTTGCGAGATTCCGAAAGAAATATCCGAACCGCTTTTTTGATGTGGGGATTGCGGAAGAACATGCGGTGACATTTGCGGCAGGACTTGCGGCAGGCGGGATGAAACCGGTATTTGCGGTATATTCTTCTTTCCTTCAAAGAGCTTATGATCAGATGATTCATGATGTGGCACTTCAGAATCTTCCTGTGATGTTTGCCGTGGACAGAGCGGGATTAGTAGGCAATGACGGAGAGACGCATCAGGGAATTTTTGATCTGTCTTATCTGAGCAGTATCCCGAACATGGTAATCATGTCACCAAAACACAAATGGGAACTGGCGGATATGGTGAGATTTGGTATCTCATATGAGGGACCGATTGCGATCCGCTATCCGAGGGGTAGTGCATGTGATGTCTGTCCGGAATTCAGAAGTCCGATTGAATACGGAAAAAGTGAGATATTGTATGAAGAAAGTGATATTGCAATTATTTTCGTAGGGCATATGTTTGAAGAGGCACTGAAGGTAAGAGAAGATTTAAAGAAAAAAGGCTATAACTGCTCGCTTATTAATGCGAGATTTATAAAACCGTTAGATGCCAAGATGCTGGACCGGCTTACAAAGAAGCATCGGTTGATTGTTACGATTGAAGAAAACGTAAAATCCGGAGGATTTGGAGAACATGTAAGTGAATATCTGATGAGGACCGGTACAGATGTGAGAGTGCAGATTCTGGCACTCCCGGATGATTATGTAGAACATGGTAATGTAGATGTCCTGCGTAAAGAGACTGGTCTGGACGTAGAATCCATGACGACACAGATCTGTAAGATGTATGAGACAATGTAGATAACAGGAGAGATTATGAAAGAACGATTAGATGTATTACTTGTAAAAAGAAATCTGGCGGCTTCCAGAGAAAAGGCAAAGGCAATCATTATGTCCGGAATCGTATATGTAGACGGACAGAAAGAAGATAAGGCAGGAACTACATTTCCGGAAGAAGCGACGATCGAAGTGCGCGGCCATACTCTTCCGTATGTCAGCCGCGGCGGTCTGAAACTGGAAAAAGCGATCAAGAATTTTGATGTCAGTGTGGAAGGAAAGGTATGTACAGATGTAGGCTCTTCTACAGGAGGCTTTACAGACTGTATGCTGCAGAATGGTGCTGTGAAAGTATTTGCGATTGATGTGGGCCGCGGACAGCTTGACTGGAAACTCAGACAGGATCCACGAGTCGTATGTATGGAAAAAACGAACATTCGTTATGTCACACCGGAAGACATTGGAGAACCGGTACAGTTTTCGTCTATTGATGTATCATTTATTTCGCTTACAAAAGTGTTACTTCCGATTCGTAATTATCTTACGGAAGACGGACAGATAGTTGCACTGATCAAGCCACAATTTGAAGCGGGAAGAGAAAAGGTTGGGAAAAAAGGCGTTGTACGCGAAAAAAGTACGCATATAGAAGTCATCCATAAAGTGATTGATTATGCAATGTCTATCGGATTTGAAGTGCTGAATCTGGAATTCTCTCCGATCAAAGGACCGGAAGGTAATATCGAATATCTGGTCCACTTACAGAAATGCGAAGCGACTGACAGAATTTCGCCTGAGATTGATGTCGAAAAGACGGTAGATCAGTCATTTGCGACACTTGCGAAAGGTTAGAGACAGATGTTAAAAAAGTTTTGGATCGTTACAAATGATGGAAAAGATACGAATCATGCGGTGACGGGAAAAGTAAAGGAATTACTGGAGATAGCGGGAAGAAGCTGTATATTGTGCGAAAAAGATGCAGAGAAAAATATTATCAGGGAACGGATTCCGGACATGATCGATTGTGCGATCGTGATTGGCGGTGACGGGAGTTTGATTGAAGTGGCAAGAACGCTCTGGAAAAGAGACGTTCCGATTCTGGGTATCAACATGGGAACACTTGGGTATCTTACAGAGGTAGAGGTAAGCAATCTGGCAGAAGATATCACACAGATGCTGAAAGGCGATTATCTGTATGAAGAGCGTATGATGCTGGAAGGCATGTTTCCGAACGGAAAGAAAGATGTTGCACTTAATGATATTGTTGTGTCACGTAAAGGTGATGATCTGCGTATTATATATTTTAAATTGTTCGTAAACGGGGAACTGTTGAATTCCTATGAAGCGGATGGAATCATCATTTCTACACCAACCGGTTCTACGGCATATAATATGTCGGCGGGAGGTCCGATTGTAGAACCTACGGCGTCTCTTACTGTGATCACACCAATCTGTTCTCATGCGTTGAACACAAGAAGCATTGTTCTGTCTTCCGACGATGAGATCGTGATTGAGATCGGAGAAGGACGCAGAGGCAATATAGAAAAAGTACTGGTTACATTTGACGGTGCGACCAGCGTGCCGCTTGAGACAGGAGATCGTCTGACCATTTGCAAGGCAAAAGAGTCGACAAAAATCATGAAGATTAATAAAATCAGTTTTTTGGAAATATTACGGAGAAAGATGAAGGGAAATTGATGATATGAAAGTTAACAGACATGCGAAGATTATTGAATTGATTAATAAATATCATATTGAAACGCAGGAAGAACTGGCGGAATATCTGAACCAGGAGGGATTCAAAGTTACTCAGGCAACGGTATCCAGAGATATCCGTGACCTGAAACTTACAAAGATACCTTCAGAAAATGGAAAACAGAGATATGCACTGCACCAGCATAATGAGAATGGAATGAGTGAGAAATATATCCGTGTTTTAAGAGAAGGGTATCTGTCTATGGATATGGCACAGAATATTCTGGTGATCAAGACAGTGGCCGGAATGGCAAGTGCTGTATGTGCGGCACTGGATGCAATGAAATGGAATGAAATTGTCGGAAGTATTGCGGGAGATGACACGATTATGTGTGCAATACGAAGCGTGGATGACACGGTAAAAGTAATGGACAAGATCAGCAAGATTATCTTATAGGAGGATGCATGTTACAATATTTGCATGTGAAAAACCTGGCTTTGATCGATGAGATCGAAGTAGAGTTTGGCAGAGGGCTGAACATATTAACAGGAGAGACCGGTGCCGGGAAGTCAATCATTCTAGGCTCGGTCAATCTTGCTCTTGGCGGAAGATACACGAAAGACATTCTTCGCCAGGGAGCGAGATACGGATTGGTGGAGCTGACATTTTCAGTGGAAAATGAACGGCAGATCCGTAAATTAAAAGAACTGGATATTTACCCGGAAGATGGGTTTATTACACTGCAGAGAAGACTGATGGAAGGAAGAAGTGTCAGCAAGATCAATGGCGAAACAGTACAGATGGCGACACTTAAAGCAGTATCATCGATTTTGATCGATATTCACGGACAGCATGAACATCAGTCACTGCTTTATAAAAAGAATCATCTGGCGATCGTCGATGCTTTTGCAGGTGAAGAGACGAAGCGACAGAAAGAAAAAGTCGTAGAGATATGGCGGCAGTACAAAGAAAAACAAAAAGAACTGTCAGAGGCAGGAGCAGATGAATCCGAAAGGGCGAAAGAACTGGCATTTTTACAGTTCGAAGTCGATGAGATCGTGCAGGCAGAATTAAAAGAGCATGAGGACGAAGAGCTGGAGTCACTTTACCGTCGTATGTGCAATGGAAAGCGGATTGTCCAGAGCGTGACCGAAAGCTATCAGTATACAGGCGGAGATGGGGAAAGCGCAAGCGAAAAGCTCGGAAGGGCACTTAGAACCCTGTCGGAAGTTTCAGATGCTGATGAGCAGCTTGCGCAGTTATATTCGCAGCTTGCGGATGTAGATAATCTGTTAAATGATTTCAATCACGAACTGGCGGAGTATCAGAAAAACTGTGAATTTTCGGATGAAGAGTTTTATGAAACAGAAAAACGGTTAAATGAGATCAATCATCTGAAGACGAAATATGGTAACTCGTATGAAAAGATCATGGAGTACTGTAAGAAGCAGGAAGAAAGAATTGAAATTCTGGAAAACTATGATGCGTATATGCAGAAATTGAAAGCATCCTGTGAGCAGCTGGAACAGGATTATCTTAAAAGGGCGCAGAAACTTTCGACTCTTCGAAAGAAGAAGGCAAACATGCTGGAAAAGAAGATCCAGAAAGGCTTGGAAGATCTGAATTTTGAACAGGTGCAGTTTGAGATACATTTTGCGGAAAAGAAAGAATATTCCAAAGATGGCATTGATGATGTAGAATTCCGTATTTCGCTCAACCAGGGACAGCAGGTGAAACCATTGACAGAAGTTGCTTCCGGTGGTGAGCTTTCCAGAATCATGCTGGCGATCAAAGCTGTAATGGCAGATAAAGATGAGATTGAGACACTGATCTTTGATGAAATTGATGTTGGTATCAGCGGACGTACGGCACAGAAAGTGTCGGAAAAGATGGCATTGATCGGAAAAGAACATCAGGTGATCTGTATTACACATCTTGCACAGATTGCAGCGATGGCAGATCAGCATTTCCTGATTGAAAAAAAGACAGAGGATGCAGTGACGCGTACACATATTTATCCGCTGACAGAAGAAAAGTCGGTAGAAGAGCTGGCAAGGATCCTCGGCGGTGCAAAAATTACAGATACCGTGATCCAAAGCGCAAAAGAGATGAAAAATCTGGCAGGTCAGATAAAATAAAAAGTATACAGATCCAGAGTATTTTTTGTAAAATACCACATACTAAGATAGACATTCTTGCAGGGATGTCTATCTTTTTTTGAGGTGTGGAACATGAGAAAATATTGGTATCGAAAATGTCTGATCATAACACTTGTTTTTTCTGTCTTTTTTTACACGGGATATTCAGTGAAGGAAAAAATGGAACGTAACGAAAAAGAGGAAGTAAGCGCGGGGACGGTGTCTGACAATACGGTGATCCCGGGAGGTATGCCGATCGGAATCTATCTGGAAACAGAAGGAGTTATGGTTCTTGGAACAGAGAAGGTTACAGGAACAGACGGTGAACGACTGGAACCGGCAAGACATCTGGTAAAAGCCGGTGATTATATCGTAGAATGCAATGGAACGAAGATCAGGGATAAAAAAGAACTACAGACGATATTAAAAACTACAGATAGAACAGATGTGATTTTAAAGCTGCGCAGAGATTCGGAATATCTGGAAGTGAAGGTAAAACCGGTCAGGAGCAAAAAAAATAATTGCATGCTCGGGATATGGGTAAGGGACAATGCACAGGGACTTGGAACAGTAACATTTCTTAATTCTGACAGCAGATTTGGAGCACTTGGACATGGAATTCATGATACAGATACGAATGCACTTATGGAGATTCGAAATGGAAGAATATACGAAACCAGTATACGAAGTATCCAGAAAGGAATTGACGGTAATCCAGGAGGCATTGAAGGAATCATTGTTTATAACAGATATAATGTGCTTGGAAAAATTGATAAAAATACGGATTGTGGGATTTTTGGAACGCTTGACCGCACAGAAAACCTGTTTCAGGACACGGATCCGATGGAGATAATGCAGACGGATGAAATAAAAAAAGGAGATGCAAAAATCCGATGCTGTGTGGAAGGAAAAGTAAAAGAGTATAAAATTCGTATTACAAAAATTGACAAACATACCAGAGAGGAAAATAAAGGACTCGAAATAGAAGTGACAGATCCAAAATTGCTGGAAATTACAGGCGGAATCATTCAGGGAATGTCGGGAGCACCAATTATCCAGAATGGAAAGATAGCGGGTGCGGTTACCCATGTATTTGTCAGTGATCCAACGAGGGGTTATGGGATTTTTATCGAAAATATGCTGAAATATGTAGAATAATCAGAATCTTGTCGATGCGGGTCATGTTTTTACGACAGTATTTTCTTGTTCGAAAATTGAGGGAAATATATAATAAAACTCGACATAATTATTAAGGGACAAGGAGGCATTACGTAAAATGAGAGAAGTTAATGTAGCAATCGCTGACGACAATGAAAGAATTTTGGATATGCTGGGTGAAATCATAGAGCAAGACCAGGATTTGAATCTGATAGGAAAAGCTGATAACGGTGAAGATATCTATCATCTGATCAAAGAAAAGAAACCGGATGTTGTATTACTGGATCTGATCATGCCAAAGATGGATGGATTAAGTGTGATGGAAAAAGTAAATATGGATGAGCAGATTACCAAACGACCGGAATTTATTATCGTGACAGCTGTCGGACAGGAAAGAATTACAGAAGATGCCTTCCGAAAAGGAGCAAGTTACTATGTGATGAAACCTTTTCACAATGATATGATCTTAAGCAGGATCAAAGATGCGGGAAACGGGGAGAGAAAGAACAGTTCGGAATCCGAAAGCCGGAATGCAGTTTCCAAAAAGCAAGAATATAATCTGGAGACCCGTGTGACGGATATGATCCATGAAATCGGAATACCGGCGCACATAAAAGGATATCATTATCTGCGGGATGCGATCATTATGGCAGTGGATGATATGGATGTGTTGAATGCGATTACGAAGGTTTTGTATCCTACAATTGCCAAGATGCATCAGACAACGGCAAGCAGAGTGGAAAGAGCAATTCGTCATGCGATCGAAGTTGCATGGAGCCGTGGAAAGCTTGATACGCTGGATGAGTTATTCGGATATACAGTAAGTAATGGAAAAGGAAAACCTACAAATTCAGAATTTATAGCATTGATCGCAGATACGATCCGTCTGGAAAATAAAAACCGATAAACAACCCTTTTATTCTGAATAAAAATACGTTATAATGATAAAGTATTCTAAGGTTGGGAGGGAAATGCAATGAAGAAAATATTATTTGCGGCATCTGAGTCAGTCCCATTTATCAAAACAGGAGGACTTGCCGATGTTGTCGGATCATTACCGAAATATTTTGATAAAGAAAAATACGATGTGCGCGTAATGCTTCCAAAGTATATGTGCATGAAAGACGAATGGAAAGAAAAACTTCAGTATCACACACATTTTTATATGGACTTGAACTGGAGAAAACAGTATGTTGGCGTTCTTGAAATGGAATACGACGGAATTAAGTTTTATTTTATAGATAACGAATATTACTTTAACGGATATGCACCATACGGTGATATGTATGCGGATATTGAGAAATTCGCATTCTTCTCAAAGGCTGTATTAAGTGCACTTCCACTGATCGATTTCAGACCAGACATTATTCACTGTCACGACTGGCAGACAGGACTGGTTCCGATCTATCTGGATAATTTCAGATATGGCAATGAATTTTACCGTGGAATCAAGACAGTGATGACCATACATAACCTGAAATTCCAGGGCACATGGGACCCGAAGCGTGTCAGAGACATTACCGGATTACCACAGTATTATTTCGCACCGGATAAGCTGGAAGCATATAAGGATGCAAACTACCTGAAGGGTGGAATCGTATATGCAGACAGAGTAACAACGGTAAGTAACTCTTATGCAGAAGAGATCAAGACTCCATTCTACGGAGAAAAACTGGATGGTCTTATGAATGCAAGAGCAAACTGCCTGTCCGGAATTGTAAACGGAATTGATTATGAAGATTATAATCCGCTGACAGACAATAAGATCGAGAGAAATTATGATGTCAGCAATTTCCGCAAAGAGAAGATCAAGAATAAGATCGCACTTCAGAAAGAACTTGGTCTGGAAGAAAACCAGAAGACTATGATGATCGGTGTAGTATCCAGACTGACAGATCAGAAAGGTTTCGACCTTGTTGCTTATGTAATGGATGAACTGTGCCAGGATGCAGTACAGATCGTAGTGCTCGGTACAGGTGAAGAGCAGTATGAGAATATGTTCCGTCATTTCGCATGGAAATATCCTGGAAAAGTATCTGCAAACATTTATTATTCTGAAGCAATGTCTCATAAGATCTATGCATCCTGTGATGCATTCCTTATGCCGTCACTGTTTGAGCCATGCGGACTCAGCCAGCTGATGAGCCTGCGTTACGGAACTGTTCCGATCGTACGTGAGACAGGCGGACTGAAAGATACAGTAGAGCCATACAATGAGTATGAGAAGACCGGTACAGGATTCAGCTTCATGAACTACAATGCACATGAGATGCTGGCAACTGTACGTTATGCTGAGCAGATCTATTATGACAAGAAACGTGACTGGAACAAGATCGTAGAACGTGCCATGAACAAAGACTTCTCATGGAAGAATTCTGCAAAACAGTATGAAGAGTTATACGAAGGAATGTAAAAACTGACTAAAGGAGAAAGACAGAATAATATGAAAATCAGTGATATATTAGTAGAAAAGACACCCCATCTTTCTTTTGAGGTATTTCCTCCGAAGACAGATGCCGCATATGAAGGTGTATTGAAGGCAACAGAGGCAATTGCAGAACTGAAACCGTCATATATGAGTGTTACCTATGGTGCAGGCGGCGGTACCAGTAAGAATACCGTAAAGATTGCATCACATATCAAGGATAAATATGGTGTACCAAGCCTTGCACATCTTACTTGTGTATCATCTACAAAAGAAGAAGTACATCAGGTAATCGATCAGTTAAAGGCAGCAGGAATTGAGAATATCCTTGCACTCAGAGGGGATATCCCGAAAGAGAGCGAGTTCCCGCTTCCGAATCATTATCAGTATGCCTATGAACTGATCCGGGATATCAAGAGCCAGGGAGACTTCTGCATCGGAGCTGCATGCTATCCGGAAGGACATGTAGAGTCCGAACATAAGAAAGATGATATTGCACATCTGAAACAGAAAGTAGACTGTGGTGTGGATTTCCTGACAACACAGATGTTTTTTGATAACAACATCCTTTATAATTTCCTCTACAGAGCGAGAGAAAAAGGTGTTACGGTTCCGGTAATTCCGGGAATTATGCCGGTAACAAATGCAAATCAGGTAAAGAGAATCCTGTCTATGTCCGGAACCAACCTTCCGGAGAGATTCAAAGCAATCGTAGACCGTTTCGGAGATAATCCGAAAGCAATGCAGCAGGCAGGTATTGCGTATGCGACAGACCAGATCATCGACCTGTTCGCAAACGGCATCAATCATGTTCATGTATATTCCATGAACAAACCGGAAGTTGCTGCAGCAATCCAGGCAAATCTTTCAGAGATTCTGAATAAATAGAGGAAGCAAAATGGACGCAAGAACGAAAGAAGCAATTCGTTACTTGGGATATGGCAGACATGCGGTAGATGATCATACGCTGACACTTGTGGAAAGCTGTTTTGAAGAGCTTTCCCATGTGGCGTGTGGCAGGATCGTCTATCGCATTTTTGAATTGGAATTCCCGGAGAACGAAAGAATTCTATTAGGAAATCTGGATATCCACAGTAAAAATCTTTATAAAAATCTGACGGGCTGTAAAAAAGCAGTGCTGCTGGGTGCAACGCTTGGACCGAAAGTTGATCTGCTATTGCGGAAATATTCCATCGGAGATATGGCAAGAGTGGTAACACTTCAGGCGTGTGCGGCTGCTATGCTGGAAGAATATCTGGATGAATGGCAGACTGCTCTGGAAGCAGATATGAAGAAAGAGGGTTATTATATCAGACCGAGATTCAGTCCTGGATATGGAGACTTTGATATTGCACATCAGGATATGATCCTCCGTATGCTGGATACGGCAAAGAAGATCGGGCTGACACTTACCGGCGGCAATATGCTGACACCGTCAAAATCGGTGACGGCAGTGATCGGTCTCAGTGAAACAGAGACTTCCTGCCATATCAAAGGTTGTGAGGCGTGTCAGAAGAAAGACTGCGCATACCGCAGATCATAAGATACAAGAAAGAGGATAGGAGCAGACAAATGTTATTAGAACGACTGGGAAAAGAATTATTGTACTTTGACGGTGGAATGGGAACACTTCTTCAGTCAAAGGGATTACAGCCGGGAGAACTCCCGGAAGTCTGGAACCTGGAACATGCAGAAGAAATCATCGATATCCATAAGGCATATTTTGAGGCAGGCAGTGATATCGTCTTAAGTAATACATTTGGTGCTAATGCGATCAAATTCCATGATTCCAAGTATGGACTCAAAGAAATCGTAACAGCAGGAATCCAGAATGCAAAAAAGGCTGCAGAACTTGGCGTGCACGACGGAAGAAAGACTTATGTAGCATTAGATGTAGGACCAACCGGTAAGTTATTAAAGCCAATGGGAGATCTTTCGTTTGAAGATGCATATGATGCATTTAAAGAAACGATGATCTATGGAGAACAGGCAGGAGCTGATCTGATCCATATCGAGACCATGAGTGACAGTTACGAAGTGAAAGCAGCAGTACTTGCTGCAAAGGAGAATACTTCACTTCCGGTATTTGCAACTATGATCTTCGATGAAAAGGGAAAACTCCTGACAGGAGGAGATGTTCCGGCGGTGGTTGCCATGTTGGAAGGCCTTCGTGTAGATGCACTGGGAATCAACTGTGGTATGGGACCGGAGCAGATGCTTCCGATTCTGGAGGATATTCTGAAATATGCATCGGTTCCGATCATCGTAAAACCGAATGCAGGACTTCCGAAGCAGCGCGACGGAGAAGTCTATTATGATGTAGAACCGGAACAGTTTGCCGGATATATGGCAAAGATCGTAGAGATGGGAGCCCATGTGATCGGCGGGTGCTGCGGGACAACACCTGCACATATCCAGAAGATGGTTGAGACGACCAGAGGAATGAGTGTGAAGCCGGTAACAAAGAAAGATATCACAATGGTATCTTCTTACGGACATGCGGTCATCCTTGGCGGCAAGCCGATGATCATCGGAGAGAGAATCAATCCGACCGGTAAGAAGAAATTCAAACAGGCATTAAAAGACCACGATATGGATTATATCCTGAAAGAGGGTATTACGCAGCAGGATAAGGGAGCACATATTCTGGATGTCAACGTAGGACTTCCGGATATAGACGAACCGGCGATGATGAAAGAAGTCATCATGGAGCTTCAGAGCGTGTCCAGCCTGCCGCTTCAGATAGATACCGTTGACATCACAGCAATGGAAGCGGCGATGCGTATCTATAACGGTAAGCCGATGGTGAACTCTGTAAATGGAAAACAGGAAAATATGGATGCTGTCTTCCCGCTTATTAAGCGTTACGGAGGTGTTGTGATCGGTCTTACGATCGACGAGGACGGAATCCCGGCAACGGCAGACGGAAGAGTCCGTGTGGCGGGAAAGATCATCGAAGAAGCGAAGAAATATGGCATTGACAAAAAGGACATTGTGATCGATGTGCTGGCCATGACGATCAGTTCCGAGCCGGAAGGGGCCAAGGTCACTCTGGAAGCACTGAAGAAAGTCAGAGAGACTTACGGCGTATGTACGGTACTTGGTGTATCGAACATTTCATTCGGGCTTCCATACCGCCCGGCAGTCAATTCGAACTTCTATACTATGGCCATGCAGAATGGATTAAGTGCCGGAATCATCAATCCGTCTTCAGAAGATATGATGCGTTCTTACTATTCATTCTGTGCGCTGATGAATTACGACAAGAACTGTGAGGATTATATCCGTGTATATGGCAGTCAGAAAGCAGGAACGCCTGCACCGGCAGCCAAGGCAGAACTGACTTTAAAAGAGGCCATCGAAAAAGGTCTGAAAGAAGAAGCACATCATGCAACAGGAGAACTGTTAAAGGAACAGGCACCGCTGGAGATCATCAATGAACACCTGATCCCGGCACTGGATACGGTAGGAAAAGGATTTGAAAAGGGAACTGTCTTCCTGCCCCAGCTTCTGATGAGTGCCGATGCGGCAAAGATCGCATTTGCAGTGATCAAGGATGTACTCGCACAGGAAGGCGGGGAAGTCCAGGCGAAGAATAAAGTCATTCTCGCGACGGTAAAAGGAGACATCCACGATATTGGTAAGAACATTGTAAAAGTCCTTCTGGAGAATTACAGTTTTGATGTGATCGATCTGGGGAAAGATGTACCGCCGGAAGTGATCGTAGATACTGCAGTTGAGCAGGATATCCGGCTGGTAGGTTTAAGCGCGCTTATGACAACAACGGTTGTAAGCATGGAAGAGACCATCAAGTTATTGAGAGAACGTAAACCTGAATGTAAAGTCATGGTAGGGGGAGCTGTGCTGAATCAGGATTATGCAGATATGATCGGGGCAGATTTTTACGGCAAAGATGCAATGCAGTCCGTATATTATGCACAGAGAGTATTTGAAGAAGAGTAATCAGTGAGCAAAGAATTTCATAAAAATATACAGCAGACAAAAAGGAGACAGAAAAAATGGGATTAATATTACCAGAACATTATGACCCTCGCTTAAGCGTAAGAGAGACACAGGAAGCAATCAAGTACATTCGTGACACGTTCCAGAAGGAATTCGGAAAAGAGATGAATCTGGAGAGAATCTCTGCACCGTTATTCGTAGAAAAAAGCAGTGGTCTGAACGATGACCTGAACGGTGTGGAAAGACCGGTACAGTTCGATATCGCAGGTGTTCCGGGAGAGACGATCGAAGTTGTACATTCCCTTGCAAAATGGAAACGTATGGCATTATACAAATACGGATTCCAGCCGGGTGAAGGACTTTATACAAATATGAACGCGATCCGCAGAGATGAAGAACTTGACAACTTACATTCCTGCTACGTGGACCAGTGGGATTGGGAAAAGGTGATCAAAAAAGAAGAGCGTACCGTTGAGACACTGGAAGCTACCGTACGCAATATCTTCAAGATCATCAAACATATGGAGCATGAAGTATGGTACAAATATCCACAGGCAGTAAAGAAACTTCCGGAGGACATCTATTTCATCACTTCCCAGGAACTGGAAGATATGTATCCGGATAAGACTCCGAAGGAGAGAGAGAACCTGATCACAAAAGAACACGGCTGTGTATTCCTGATGAAGATCGGTGACAAACTCGCAAGCGGCGAGCCGCACGACGGACGTGCACCGGACTACGATGACTGGCAGTTAAACGGAGACATCCTGTTCTGGTTCGAGACACTGAACTGTGCACTTGAGATCTCCAGCATGGGTATCCGTGTAGATGAAAAAGCTCTGGAAGAGCAGCTTGTAAAAGCCGGCTGTGAAGAGAGAAAGAATCTCCCATATCATAAGATGCTGTTAAACGGAGAACTTCCATACACCATCGGCGGTGGTATCGGACAGTCCAGACTCTGCATGCTGCTTCTTGACCGCGCGCATGTCGGTGAGGTGCAGGCAAGTTTGTGGCCGGAAGAGATGCGGGAGGCTTGTAAGGAGCATAATATTATCCTGTTGTAAGTTTTGTCACGGGGCAAACCCTTCTATCCAGTAAGGGGCAAAACAAAATATCCTGAACATAGAGAGAAGACCTCAAAGGCTGCGAAAAAACCGCAGTTTTTGGGGCTTTTTTAAGCCTGTTTTCCCGATGAAACGGGGATTTCATGGGAATGATAAAAATTGTAAAAACTGACTGAAAAATGTTGAGGACAGAAGGGGACTCTTCGACAATATAGGTTTTGGGGGATGACTTGTTTTTGGGGATTTTCTAACGTTTTGAGGAAGAGAAAGGTGGTAAATATGCAGAAGAATTACAAAGAAAGATGTAAAAAAACAATCTTTATCAAAATGTGAGGAGGTATCAAGTTTATCAAAAGAAGAAGCTTTGTTGACATGTTTAAAACTAGATTTTCCGAAACTATCAAATAAACTTTCTGGGTTTTTAAACTATGATACGATATTATAAAACTATTGGCATACTTTTATAATTCATGATATACTTAAATAGATTTATAAGATTGTTCGGAGGAATAGAAATGTCTTTATTAAAATGTCCAGAATGTAACCATGATGTATCAGAATATGCAGAGGTATGTCCTAATTGTGGATGCCCGATAGAGGTTATAAAAAAGTATGTGAAAAATGAAGCTGATAGAATAAAAAATAATTTGCCAGATAAATGTCCTATATGCGGAGTAAATGCCAAAGATCATATTAATGACAAAAACGAATGTGATGTATGTGGATATGTTTATGATAAGACGAAAGAGGAACTAGAAGAGTATTTACAAAAAAGAAAGCAATTACCAGATAAATGTCCGGTGTGTTATGCTCCAAAAGAAAAAAATGATGACAATTTTGTATGTACTGTATGCGGTTATGTAGTGTTAAAAGACGATACAAAACAACAAAATTATATAAAAAGAGTAGATAAGTCACAGATACAATCTGTTCAAGAACAACAAAACACTCCTCATTGCCCAGTATGTAACTCTGCAAATATAGAAAAAATATCACTGGGCAAGAAAGCAAAAGGTTCGATCTTATTCGGATTCTTGAGCAGTGATGTGCGAAAAACAATGCATTGCAAAAATTGCGGATATAAATTTTAGAAATATCCTTCAACATGTTTTGATGGGCAGATGACTTTATTACTTATATCGGCAGTTTTCTGCTTTGCAAATAATCTTCTACATCATTCAGTTACTGATATTTATGTTGCATTTTAAATTCATTTTGGAGTACATTCAGAATTTTATCAACATCGTCATGTGTACGATCGTTTGGGCAAAGCAATTGTATTATTTTTATAACTAAATATAAGTTTCACTACCTATCAACGAACATCATCTTTTCTATGGAGGTAAATTAAATGGATATGAACATTGAATGCTCACGTAAAATTATCGGTTTTTGTGTTAAAAATATCGATTATGAAGAAATCGAACCAAACGAATGGCGAGAAAAATATGTTGATTTAAATATGCTATATAACGCTGATGAATTACAAAATTTTTCCCGGAAAGATATTATGCATTCTGTCATGAAGTTGAACGAAATGAGATATATCACATTAAAAGATATCAGACCTGAAAAAGCTACATATATTAACGCATGTACAATTTCCGATGTAACAATATATGGACATAATTTTTATGATTCTATTAAAGATGATACGCTCTGGAATAAAACAAAAAATATAATCGGAAATGTTGGTAATCATACTGTGAATTTGTAGAAGATACTGCTCAAATGGTAGCAGTTGCCTCGGCTAAACAGGCTGTTACTGTTATGATGACTCAGAAATAATATCTATATTATGGAATGAAGCGATGAAAAAACAGAAGGAAACAGAAATACAAAGGAACATAGAAATCTTGCGGACTTAATTGCATAGCTTGAAAAAGAGGAGATAAAAATATAAAATAAACCGAAATGTTTAGCACTCGTGTATTCAGAGTGCTATTTTCATCCTTGACAATATGGCAAAAATACCATATTATATTTATATAGAATATACATTGGAGGAAATTTATGACAAACTTTAAAGCAGAATTTTACGAAAAGGGAACCCAAATCCCCGCAAAAGAATTTATGGATAGTCTCGATATTAAAATGCGTGCTAAAATGGCTGGTGAGATTAAACTATTGGAAGAGAAAGGAAATATGTTAAGGCTTCCCCATAGCGAGCATTTAGAAGATGGTATTTTTGAGTTGAGAGCGAAAGTTGGTACTGATATTTCCAGAGTATTATATTTTTTCTATTATGAAGGGAGAATAATACTAACACATGGATTTATAAAGAAAACACAAAAGACGCCACCAAGAGAAATTGAAAAGGCGAAACAATACAGAAAGGATTTCTGGGAAAGGAATGGTAAGTGATATGAAATTTGATGATTACTTAAACGAACAACTTAAAGATCCTGAGTTCAAAAAAGAGTGGGATGACATTCAGCCAGAAATGGATGTCATCCGTGCAATGATTGATGCTCGTATTGCTCAGAATTTAACGCAAAATGATCTTGCAAAACGGACAGGAATTAATCAGGCAGATATTAGTAAATTAGAAAATGGAACCCGAAATCCATCTTTAAAAATGCTTAAAAGATTGGCTGCCGGTATGGGAATGCAACTTAAAATTGATTTTGTTCCTATGCCTTCACGGAAATAGCCTACATTACTGCTTTTGTAGGCGTGACGTAAATATAAATTAAATCCAATATAAAAATAGCACCCAACAAAATGCGAATTGGTAGGTGCTATTTTTATACGCAAATCAAAACCTCCTGTCTTTTTTTGTATATTGATATTGCTTGGCTTGCAACAGTACACTATGTTAGATACAACACAAATAACTTTTTTATAGTAACGGATTGTACTTAAAGCTTGATATTAAACCGAGGTTCCGCTTCCGGCACTTAATTCTTCAGGCATTCGATAACCACGGAATAAAAGTTAGGAATCCTTTCCAGTGAATGTGTAGGAGGTGTTGGTAATACTTAAGGGGCAAAATTCTGCGTTAGGTATTCAAAATTTGACTGTTTGAGGCGTATGCCGAGTTTCAAATTTTGAATGCCTGCTTTTAGCAGAATTTTGCTCCTTTAGTATTACCCGCCGACGGAACCTGAACAGGAAAGGATTCCTAACTTTTATTCCGGTCCGGGTATCCGTCGACTGATAAATTAAATACCAAAATTAGTTGATAAGATTTTCTCAAGTGTCTATAATAGAACTATAGACTGTCATAAAAATGACAAAGGAAAAACAGGAGGAACTCCAACTATGATGAGAGGCATTAATACAACCGTAAGACGGTTGAGAAGAAAAGTCTTTGAAGAAGTCGCAGCGCTTGGTTTCAAAGCGGATGCGGATACTTTATGCGACGATATGGAAGCAATCCCATATGCGCTGGTGAATGATGAGACGGAACAGTACCGTGACAGTGTCTACCGTGCAAGAGCAGTTGTACGAGAGCAGGTAAGACTTGCAATGGGACTTTCGCTCAGGCCTGAAGATAAACCGGTACATCTGACAGCGGGAGTGGAAGCAAGTAACATATCAGACAAATATTATGAGCCGCCGCTTATGCAGGTCATCCCGTCTGCATGTATGAGATGTGAGGCGAAAGGATATGAGGTCAGCAACATGTGCAAAGGATGTCTGGCACATCCTTGTATGGAAGTCTGTCCCAAGGGTGCAATTTCCATGGTGAACGGAAAATCCTACATTGATCAGGAAAAATGTATCAAATGTGGAAAATGTAAGAGCGTCTGTCCATATGATGCAATCTCCAAGAAAGAGCGCCCTTGTGCAAAAGCCTGTGGTGTCAATGCGATTGAAAACGATAAAGTGGGACGTGCATATGTCAATCCGGATAAATGTGTATCCTGCGGTATGTGTATGGTAAGCTGTCCGTTTGGAGCAATTTCGGACAAATCCCAGATCTTCCAGCTTGCAAGAGCATTGTCGGAAGGCGAGCAGATCATTGCTGAGATCGCACCGGCATTTACCGGACAGTTCGGAGACAATATCAATGCGAGAAACTTAAAAGCAGCACTGGAGGAGCTTGGATTTTCACAGGTATATGAAGTGGCACTTGGAGCTGATATCGGAGCTGTTGCAGAGGCACACCATTATGTAGAAAAGGTTACAACGGGAGAACTTCCGTTCCTTCTGACATCCTGCTGTCCGTCATGGGCAATGCTGGCGAAGAAATACTTCCCGGATATGATCGATGAAGTGTCTCAGGAACTGACTCCTATGGTCGCCACCGCGCGAACGATCAAGAAAGAACATCCGAATGCTAAAGTGGTATTTATCGGACCATGTGCGGCCAAGAAGCTGGAAGCAATGCGCAGAAGCGTAAGAAGTGATGTTGATTTTGTAGTGACATTTGAGGAATTACAGGGAATGTTTGATGCCAAAGGAATCGACCTTTCCGAATATGAGGCAGAGTCATCTTTCCACAATGCAACAGGTGCAGGACGTGGATATGCAGTTGCAGGCGGTGTTGCATCTGCGATTGAAAAATGTGTGAATGAATACTATCCGGGTGTGGAAGTAAAGATCGAACATGCAGAAGGTCTTGCAGATTGTAAGAAGATCCTTTCTATGGCGAAGATCGGAAGAATGAACGGATGTCTGATCGAAGGAATGGGATGTCCGGGCGGATGTGTAGCCGGAGCAGGAACGAATATTCCGGTTCCGAAAGCACAGAAGAAAGTACAAGAATTTGTGAAAGCATCCAGCAAACAGCTTCCACCAAAGGAACTCGGTGAGATTGAGTTAAAATAAGAGGGTTCCGAATGAGAAAACAAGAATCTGGAATGTTGCTCATAACGATATTTTATGCGCATTTTATGCATATTTAAGTTTAAAAGAGACAGGCGTAATGATTGACAAAACGCCTGTCTCTCTTTATAATTAAAAGTTAGTATTGATAAAAATATTTATACTGATTTGATACATGAATGTAGAGCAGGAGGAAATTATGCAGAAGTATGGCGTAAACGAATTAAGAAGAATGTTTCTTGAGTTCTTTGAAAGCAAGGGACATCTGGCAATGAAGAGTTTCTCATTAGTGCCTCATAACGATAAGAGTCTGTTACTGATCAACTCTGGTATGGCACCATTGAAACCATATTTTACAGGACAGGAGATACCGCCGAGAAGACGAGTTACCACCTGTCAGAAGTGTATCCGTACAGGAGATATCGAGAACGTAGGAAAGACTGCCAGACATGGTACATTTTTCGAAATGCTTGGTAACTTCTCATTTGGAGACTATTTTAAAGACGAAGCAATTCACTGGACATGGGAGTTCCTTACAGAAGTAGTAGGACTGGATCCAGATAGATTATATCCATCTATTTATCAGGATGATGATGAGGCCTTCGAGATCTGGAATAAAGAGATTGGAATCCCGGCAGAGAGAATCTTCCGTTTTGGAAAAGAAGATAACTTCTGGGAGCATGGAGCAGGACCTTGCGGACCATGTTCAGAAGTATATTATGACCGTGGGGAAAAATACGGATGTGGACAGCCTGGATGTACCGTTGGATGTGAATGCGACCGTTACATGGAGATCTGGAACAATGTATTTACACAGTTTGACAACGACGGACATAATAACTATACAGAATTAGAGCAGAAGAACATCGATACAGGTATGGGACTGGAACGTCTGGCATGTATCGTGCAGGATGTTGATTCTATGTTCGATATCGATACATTAAAGGCTTTAAGAGACCATGTATGTAATATGACAGGAGTAGAGTATCAGAAGGATGATAATACAGATACATCCATCCGAGTACTGACAGATCACATCCGTTCAGTAACATTTATGATCTCTGATGGTATCCTTCCGTCAAACAGTGGACGTGGATATGTATTAAGACGTCTTCTCCGCCGTGCATGCCGTCACGGAAGACTTCTCGGAATCAAGGGAGCATTCCTTGTAGAGCTTGCACAGACCGTTATTGACGGATCCAAGGACGGATATCCGGAACTGGAAGAGAAGAAAGACTTTATCTTTAACGTAATCGCAAAAGAGGAAGCGCAGTTTAATAAGACGATCGATCAGGGACTTTCTATTCTTGCAGACATGGAAGAAGAGATGAAGAAGAACGGAGAGACTGTTCTTTCCGGAAAGAATGCATTTAAGCTTTATGATACCTATGGATTCCCAATCGATCTGACAAGTGAGATCCTGGAAGAAAAAGGTCTGACCTATGATGAAAAAGGATTCGAAGAAGCACAGAAAGAACAGCGCGCAAAATCCGAGGGAACATTCGGTACACATAACTACAGTGGTAAAGATGCCAGTGTATATGATCAGTTAGACGCAGAATTATCTTCTGAGTTTGTCGGCTATGATCAGTTAGAAGTTGAGTCTGAAGTAACGGCTATGACAAGCGAGACGGAAGTTGTAGATGCACTGACAGACGGAGACAAGGGTACGATCATCGTTGCCAAGACTCCGTTTTATGCAACAATGGGTGGCCAGGAAGCTGATAAAGGTATCATCTGTACAGAAGATGGTGAATTTGTCGTAGAAGATGTTGTGAAGCTTGCAGGCGGCAAATTCGGCCATGTAGGACAGGTTACAAAGGGTATGATCAAAGTCGGCGACAAGGTAACTCTGAAAGTTGACAAAGAGAACCGTGCGCTTGCCGAGAATAACCACAGTGCAACCCATCTGCTTCAGAAAGCCCTTCGTATGGTGCTTGGAAATCATGTAGAGCAGGCAGGATCTCTGAATAATGCACAGAGACTGCGTTTCGACTTTACACATTTCTCTGCCATGACAGCGGAAGAACTGCAGCAGGTAGAAGATATCGTAAATGAGAAGATTCGTGAGAATCTTCCGGTTGTAATTAAAAATATGCCGATCGAAGAGGCTAAGAAGACAGGAGCTGCTGCCCTGTTCGGAGAAAAATACGGAGACATCGTACGTGTTGTAAGTATGGGTGATTTCTCTATCGAATTCTGTGGTGGTACACATGTAAAGAATACAGGAAACATCATGGCATTCAAGATCCTGTCTGAGACAGGTGTAGCTGCCGGAGTACGCCGTATTGAAGCCCTGACATCCAAGGGACTTCTGGAATACTACAGTGCCCAGGAGAAGAAGCTTCATGAGACAGCAAAATTACTGAAAGCAACACCGGAGAACATCGAAGAGAAGGTATCTCATCTGATGAATGAAAACAAGGCATTAAAGAGCGAAGTAGAAAGCTTAAAGAGCAAGCTTGCCAAAGATGCCATGGGTGATGTAATGAATCAGGTAGAAGAAGTAAAAGGTGTGAAATTCCTTGCTACAAGTCTGGAAGGTGTAGATATGAACGGCCTTCGTGATCTCGGAGACCAGTTAAAAGAGAAGCTGGGCGAAGGTGTGATCCTGCTTGCTTCTGTCAACGACGGAAAAGTAAGCCTGATGGCTACTGCTACAGACGGAGCTATGAAACAGGGTGCACATGCAGGTAACCTGATCAAGGCAGTTGCCAAATTAGTTGGCGGCGGTGGCGGTGGACGTCCGAATATGGCACAGGCCGGTGGTAAGAATCCGGCAGCTGTAGAGGATGCCCTGAAGGCTGCAAAAGAAGCATTAGAAGGACAGCTTGCATAAAATTTTACTGTCAATTCGCGAAATTTTGCGATTTTTTCCAAAGTGGAAGAAAGTTGTTGACGTGAGAAAAAAATATGTTATAATCATATGTAGTGCAATAAAAATACCCGAACAGTCGTATGATGCACAATATAGGACTGGAGGGGAGGTTAGGTGTGAGTCTATGTCAAATGTAATCGTTAAAGAAAACGAATCGTTAGATAGCGCTTTACGCAGATTCAAAAGAAACTGTGCAAAGGCTGGTATTCAGCAGGAAATTCGTAAAAGAGAACATTACGAAAAACCAAGCGTAAGACGCAAAAAGAAATCTGAAGCTGCTAGAAAACGTAAGTATAACTAATATGTGCAGAAATAGAGTGTCGTATGACACTCTATTCAGAGTGTAGACAAAGCCCTGCTTATGCAGGGTTTTGCTATTGTTAGAGCCGTT
>CAVBHX010000015.1:0-55763 GCA_963595255.1 bacterium | reverse complement strand
ATTTTTCCAAGGCTGTTTTTAGGACAATTTTGTTGCTCTAGAGTTACTCCATGATTGAATCAGCACAGAAATCACTCCCATACTTTTATTCAGGGCCGGTGACAGCCACCATGCTTGATTAAATAGAAATCAATTCTAAAATCCGGAACTCCTCTGCCTCTTTCCCTATCTGACACAACAGGCACCGCATTCCCGCATCCGTGATCTTGCCATCCAGTGTCATGGTTACTTTCTGAATCCCATTTTCTGTCATCAGATTCATAGCATCAATCTGGATTCCATTTAACTTTGTCATGTTCACGAACAGGTTCAGATCACTTGTCTCTTTTGGGCAGCTAAATCCAATCTTTACCTGTGTATGTTCTGTCTCAGCTGTCAGTCCTGCTGCCGCCAAAGCTTCCGTCATGACTTTTTCCTGCATCTCTGGTAATAATTCATATTCATATTTTCTGCAAAGACTCATTAAGTGTCTCAGGAATGTTTTATATTCTTCCTGAATCTCCGGATCCACATCCGTGGCTCTTTTTCCAATGATTTCAAGTTCTCTTTCGAGAACAAATACATCTCCTCCGGTCTGAGCTTTTACTTCTGCTACATGTTTCCCACACTCCATGCGTTTCAGAAACAGTGGTTTCATCTGTGTATCCACCGCATCAATACCTGCACGTATTTCTTCCAATGTCATAACTTTTTTCCTCTCTTACTATCAACATATACGAATGGCATACCAGAATATCTTCTATAATAAAGCTCCCTGTCTGTCCAGTTCTGCTCTGATCTTTCTTATATCTGCTTCGCCGCATTCTGCCTGTACAGCGGCTGCCACTCCGGCCGAATGTCCGGTGGCAAAACAGGTTCCCATAACCCTTACTGCCGCAAATGCTGCTTCATCTGCAGATATCATCCTTCCGGCCGCATACAGATTCCCGATATTATCTGACTGCAAAGCCCCAAGTGGTATATCGAACCAGCTTCCTTCTTTTACATCCATATATGTTGCCATCTTATCTGTATCTTTGTGGATCTCCGGCTTCCATCCGCCTCTTGCCACACCATCTTCACATTTTTTTCTGTTCAGTACATCTTCCGCTTTTATCATCGACTTTCCTTTGATCCTTCTTGTCTCACGGAAACCGATAGACGGACCGATCATCGTCAGTTCACAATGCTCCATCCCCTTAAGATATCTGCGGAATGCCTCTACATAATACAACACCTGTCTTCTGGTGTCCAGTTCCATCTTCGTAAGTTCCTGACTGCTAAGTCCGGTCGGCATAACACTTGGAAGTAATACTGCTACCTGATTCGATCCTTCTCTTTTAAGAATAAATCCTTTTTCTCGCGTGAGATGCTGGATTCCTGCTTTTTTTGCCTTGATCACGGCCTGTTCTACAGCTTCCGGAGTCAAATCACAGGATATGTCAACGCCACTTAACCGAAATGGAAGTGTTGCAGCCTGTACATTTCCTTCTTCATCCCCCCAGAGCGTATCTGCCCCTGAAAGATGTGCCAGATTAGCATCTCCTGTTGCATCGACAAATACTCTGGCTTCTACCTGGAATATTCCTTCGTCATCCACACACTGGATGGATTTTATCTCACCGTCTTTTATCTTGGCTCCTATGATTCTTGTATGAAGAAAACATGTGACGCCTTCCTTCTCCAGCACATTATCCATCGCACATTTAAGATATTCCGGATGAAAATTGATATTTTTGTTACCTGTTGCAGAGATAATATAATCCACCGATTCAGGATTCAGAGATTCCATTTCTTTTAATATCTCTTCTCCGACTCCCGCAACAGCCTTCACAGGATTGCCCCCACATGTATAGAATCCGCAAAATGCTGAGACACCTGAATGCGTTGCCTCACCGCCAAGATAAGGATTTCTCTCGATCAAAAGTGTCTTCGCTTTCGCACGTGCCGCTCCGACTGCGGCAGCTACGCCGGCAGTTCCCCCGCCGGCTATCACTACATCATACTGAAAAGTCTTACTCACAGATACATTCTCCTCTCACCAACAGCATCTTATACTATTACATTACCAATGATCCAAGTGGATATGCAATAAATGAAAGTACAATAATTCCTGCAATCGCAAAAAGTCCACCCCAGATAAACATTGACTTGGTATCCGTCCATCCTGAACCGATCGCAACCGTATTTACAGTACTCTGTCCTGCCGGTGTCATGTTACTGATCGCTGCAGCAAATCCTACCATACTTACAACTGCAGCAATATTTACACTTCCCGACGGAAGCGCTGATAACACTGATAATGCTACTGCACTTACGACTGTTGTCGTAACGATATTGGATGAGAAGTTTGTCTCAATAACAGCCCATGTCATAAAGAACAGGATCATTCCGATCACCGGCATATGTGCAGTCAGTGGCTGCAGTGCTCCTGTAAGCCATGAACTGATTCCTACATCCTGATTCGTCAGGCATGCTCCAAGCTGTGTTGCAGCCGCTGTCATCAGAATACTTCCCCAGAGAACACCTTTTGACGCTGTCTCTTTAAAGTTCATAATGCGTTCACCGTCTACATGTACAATAAATAAAATGATACATCCAAGAAGCGGCGGCATCGCTGTAGACCACCCATTAACTGTCTCATAGAATTTCGGCAGTACGCCTTTTACCAGGCTTGGGAATACCCATAAGAATACAGTCAGGAACATAACTGCAAGGATAATCTTCTCTTTTGCATCCGCTTCCGGAACAGTACCTCTAAGGCTCATTGCCTTTTCCGGATTGATCGTATTGATATCATCCGGTCTGTAGATGAACTTAAAGATCAGAATCAGGATAATAATCAGGATAATACCGGTCGGAATTCCCATTGCCATATACTGGAACTGATTGATATCTTTGCCAGTAGAAGCAGTGTAATAACCAATCGCCATCGTCGGCCATACATGTCCGATTGCTGTCATACCGGAAGATAGGCTGATACAGAACGCAGTTCCCATCATCAGTACATTTCCGACCTTACCGCCTTTTTTCAATTCCAGAACCTTGAAAATATCCTCCAGGAACGGCATAAATGCTACAAATAACACTGACGGAGAGATAAAAAGTCCCATAAATGTTACGGCCGCAAATACGAAACAGATAAAATGCCACGGTCCTTTTCTGGCAATCTTATTCGTGATAAATGCGATCGCACAGCGACGTACAAAATGTGTCTTCGAAAGTGGATATACGAGCATAAATGTAAATAACAGGAATGCTACCGTCGTATTACCAAATGCTCCGGCAAATGTACCCGAAAATCCAAAGACCGGAATCAGACCAAGTGCCATCAGTGTAATCATACTTGGCCAGTCGATAGAAATTCCAATCCACATAATTAAAGATCCAAAGAATACTCCGAGCACTGCCCATGCATCTTTGGAAAGTCCTGCTGCTGCCGGCATGAATCTTGATCCGATCATCACGATGAGTGCGAGCACCAGGAAAACAGCTTCTTTTACAGTTTTCTTGTTCTGCATAGTTTTTCTCCTCTCATTTTTACTTTAGTGTTGTAAAGTATCTATACTTTGATTATAGGATTTTTGTTGATATTTGTAAAATATTATTCTATTATGGAATCAATAGGTTTTTCCTATATCATGTACTGATATTTATACAATAGAAAGAAGGACATTTATGCAGTTCAATCAATTACGTTATGTTCTGGAAGCGGCGGATAAAAAGAGCTTTTCTGCTGCTGCAAAATCTCTTTTCGTATCACAGCCATCTCTTTCCCAGCAGATCATGAATCTGGAAAAAGAACTCGGTATTCCTCTGTTCATCCGACATTCAAAATCTGTCTCTCTTACAGAGGCCGGAGAATACTTTGTACAGTCCGCCAGACGTATTCTCAATGATACAGAGCAGTTAAAAGACAGCATGTTAAAATACAGTTCTTTGCAGACAGGAACTCTGAAACTAGGCATGTTATGGATCGGAGGTTATCTGAATCTTCCACAGCTGATCACGGATTATCATGACCGACATCCACTTGTCACCTGCCATCTTGATGTAGAAGGAAGCAAAACCTTGTTTCATATGCTTAAAGCAAGAGATCTGCATGCAATCTTCATCATCGGTTCTGAGAAACAGCTGCTGAACCAGGATCTGTACTACCAGAAAATTATGGAAGATCGGTATATTACTGTCATATCAACCGACAATCCATTATCCCGAAAGTCCATACTATCTATATCCGACCTCGCTGACCAGAAGATTATTCTTCCATCGAAGGCCTCCGCTTTCCGGCCTGATCTTGAGAGATTATTTATCCAGAATAACATCTCTCCTTCCGTATTATGCGAAACCAGTCAGTCTGATATTGTAATACAGCTTGCCTCCAACAATCTGGCCATTGGATTTTCTTCAAACTCAATTGCAGTCCGGTTAAAGAATCCGGGATGTAAGATCGTACCGCTTGAAGTTACTTTATCAAGACCGATCTACTATGTAACGCACAAAGATATGCTGAATTATCCGACCGTTCATTCCTTTACAGACTTTATAAAAGACAGATTTCAGCCAGATAAGCCAATACCGTAAAATGACTTGCGGATTTCTCTCTTCACCAGTTATAATAAACAGGAGAGAATCAATCTTTGGGGGATTATTATGCTAAAAACATTGTTCAAACACATTTCAAAATACTACAAGGACACTTTTGTCCTGGCCATCGCAGGTGTTGCTGTCGGCGTCCTTGTCGGACTCGTTGATGCAGCATTCGGGCTGGGACTTAATGCCTGTACCGCTATCCGGACGAAATACTTCTGGTATCTGATCTGGTTCCTGCCTCTTGGCGGCGTCTTCATCTGGTTCATCTATCACCAGTTTGGCAAATCTGTCGCCAATGGTATGAAGATGGTCTTTCACGTCGGCCTTGGGAAAAACACCAAACTTCCAATCCGTATGGTACCGCTATCCGTCATCGGAACCTGGACAACACACCTGTTTGGAGGAAGTGCCGGACGAGAAGGTGTTGCTGTTCAGATTGGTGCGGCTGTTTCTAATAATATAGGACGTCTGGTTGATAAGACCATCGATATTGAGAATAGTCGTAAAATGTTCCTGATCACCGGTATGGCTGCCGGATTTTCCGGACTTTTCTGTACTCCGCTTGCCGCAATCTTCTTTGCATTGGAAGTACTGGTTGCCGGAAAACTTGAATATCATGCTTTGATTCCAGCAACGGTAGCCTCTATCAGTGCTGCATTTACATCCAGAGCACTCGGACTTCGGAAATTCCATATTAATATACTGGAAACCTTGAATTACCACCCTTCTACCTACAATGCCGTTCTACTCTTAAAACTGGCTGCGATGGGACTGGTCTTTGGTATCGTTGGTTCTTTATTTGCACTGGTTCTTCGGTATCTGCGTTTGAAATTCGCTTTCCGTTTTTCTTCGCCTGTAAAAAAAGTTCTGATTATGGGATCTGTTGTCGCAGTTCTCATGATGGTCTTTCATCAGGGAAGATATTCCGGAACCGGATCTAATCTGGTTGCTTTGTGCTTTGACGGTATTACAGACGATATATATGCCTATGACTGGATTCTTAAGATGGCTCTTACAATTCTGACACTTTCCTCCGGATTCATCGGTGGCGAAGTTGCACCACTGTTTTCCATCGGTTCCTGCTTAGGATATGTACTTGGACCGGTATTCGGATTTGATCCGATGTTCGGTGCAGCTCTTGGATTCGCTTCCGTGTTCTGCAGTGGATCTAATACTTTACTTGCAGCTATCCTGGTCGCCGTGGAAAGTTTCGGATACAATATGCTCCCGTTCTTTTCGGTTGTATGTTTTGTATCGTTTATCTTTAACTTTAATAATTCGATCTTTACAGCGCAGAGAGTTGCATTTACGCATCCTGTACGGCGTCAGCGGTTGAAACAGCGAATTTCACCAAAGGGAAATTAACGTATTAGCATATACATAGTAGTTCCTGCAAGTAGCAATGTATCTTACATACTTTGTATCTACAGGACTTACCACTGGCAGCTCTTTACGAATGCATGACAATAAAAAATAAGTGTACATCCTTCCACCGAAGAATTGTACACTTATTTTTATTTTCTTATTTCAATCTTAATTTCTTATAACACAATTTCCGAGTCTTCCAGAATCTGCCTCAGACTCCTATGCCATAATCGGTTTCAGTGCCTCAGCAAGCTTGTCTTTCTCAGCCTGTGCCTCAGCCAGATCTTTACCAAGTGTTGTGTAGTAGATCTTAATCTTAGGCTCTGTTCCTGAAGGACGTACGATAACGGTCTCGTTATTCTCCAGTTTATAAACCAATACATTAGCTGCCGGAAGTCCGGTCTCTTCTGTCTTTTTATAGTCTGTTACTTTTGTTACCTTGTATCCAGCGATCTCTGCCGGTGCATTCTCACGCAGGTTCTGCATGATTCCGGACATCTTGTCCATTCCGCTGAGTCCAGGGAATTCAAAGCTGTCGATCTTGTTGAGGTAACGTCCGTACTCTGCATAGATCTCTTCCAGTCTCTGTTTCAGAGAGCTTCCGATGCTTCTGTAGTAAGCTGCCATCTCACAGATCAGCATAGATGCGATAACGGCATCTTTGTCACGTACATATGGCCCTGCAAGGTATCCGTAGCTTTCCTCAAATCCGAAGATGAATCTGTCTACTTCGCCTGCTGCCTCTAACTGTGCGATCTGGTCTCCGATCCATTTGAATCCTGTCAGTACGTTTCTTAATTCTACTCCGTAATGAGCTGCTACTGCATCAGCAAGTGGTGTAGATACGAGAGATTTTACTGCTACTGCTTTTTCAGGCATTGTACCTTTCTCGATACGTCCTGCACATATGTAATCCAGAAGAAGTACTCCGACTTCGTTACCGCTTACTAATTCATAAGATCCATCCGGGCACTTCATAGCGATACCTACACGGTCTGCATCTGGGTCAGTTGCAAGCATAAGGTCTGCATCTGACTCTTTTGCAAGGTTCAGTCCAAGCTCCAGTGCCTCAAAGATCTCTGGGTTTGGATAGCTGCATGTTGTAAAGTATCCGTTTGGATATTCCTGCTCCGGAACGATCGTGATATCTGTGATTCCGATATCTTTTAATACCTGTGTTACAGGAACAAGACCTGATCCGTTTAACGGGCTGTATACCAGTTTTAATCCGGCTGTCTTACACAGTCCCGGACGAACCTGACGGGATTCGATTGCATCATAGAGTGCTCTCTTGCAATCATCTCCTACAAATCTGATCAGTCCCTCTTCAACACCTTCTGCAAATGACATATATTTTGCTCCGGTCAGAACGTCTGTCTTCTGGATCTCTTCGTATACGATTGCTGCCGCATCGTCTGTCATCTGACATCCGTCCGGTCCGTATGCTTTATATCCGTTGTATTTTGCCGGGTTATGAGAAGCTGTTACCATAACACCTGCATTACAGTTATAATAACGTGTTGCAAATGAAAGTGCCGGTACAGGCATCAGTGCATCGTAGATTCTTACTTTGATTCCATTTGCTGCAAGTACGCCTGCTGCTGTCTTGGCAAATACATCACTCTTTAAACGGCTGTCATAACTGATCGCTACAGTCTGTGTTCCGCCCTGTGTCTTTACCCAGTTAGCCAGTCCCTGTGTGGCCTGACGTACTACATAAATATTCATACGGTTCGTTCCTGCTCCGAGTACTCCACGAAGTCCGGCTGTTCCGAATTTCAGTGCTACTGCAAAACGTTCCTTGATCTCATCATCGTTACCCTCAATTTTTGACAATTCCGGCTTCAGATCCGCATCTTCAAGATCTGCTGCAAGCCAGCGTTTGTATTCTTCCTGATACATCTTCTATCACTCCTACCTATTTCTTTTCGGGGTTTTTTGTATATTTTCACAACAAACCTACTAATAATATACCATTTTTTATACTTTCAGGCAATAAATGTACTGTAAATTATGTGAAAACTTTTCGTCATTTTTCTTAAAAATCAGAAAAAGACGGATGGCACATTTTTTGTGCTGTTTCCGTCTTTTTTCTGAAATTCCAGATTCTTTCTATCGATATGTTTTATTTATCTACCGACATCATATTTTCTACGATTGAACTTCCAACCTCATATACCATATTGGAATCTTTGAGCTGTACATAGCGGTTATCACCATTTACATTTCCAACATATACGGTACACGTCTTCTTATCTCCCGAAGTACTGTCTTTATAAGTTGCTGTTACCGTAATCCGGTTTGCTTCATCCAGACCATATTTTGAAAGATCTTTTACATTATAATCTGCACACTGGGTAAGTGAGATGGTTCCCCAGCCGCCTGCCAGTTCGGCCCGCTCTTTCTTTTTCTTATAAGTCGTAGTCTTTCCGTTTTGCGTTACCTCTACCTTCTTAAGGTTTCCACTGCTGATCGATGGCAGTGTGTCATTCTCCGTCAGAGATGACAGGTCGAATACCAGATCCGATACCAGTGTACCTGAGATGGTATACACCGCATCCGAATCCTCGATCATTGCATAATAATTGTCTCCGGTCGCATTACCGATCTGAATCGTTCCTTTGGTTCCGTCCTTTGCTGTGTAGGTAACAGTGTAATCCGGACTGTCAAGTCCATAGTCTGATTTTTCATCCGGATCACTTAACTTACGGACTGCCGTAAGTCCTGTGATTTCTTTTGCCGTGCTCTTGATCGTGCTCTGGTTCAGACGTACACCGTCATCCTCATCGTAGATCCATTCACCGTCTTTTTTGGTAAAGCTCATCTTGCTTTTGCCGCTTTCATAGGCAAATGACTTCAGACTCTTTATATCTACCAGGCTGACTTTTTCTTTGTCTTCTTTTGCTTTCTTCTGTCTGTCACTGTGACTGTTCCATGCTTTCAGACCTCCGTACAGTGCCAGCAGTACAGCAAGCACGACCACCATGATGAGCATTGTCTTTTTCTGTTTCATCAAAGTTCCCCTTTTCTGTCCATAAATTTTTTTAATTTACGCTTTTCTTCTCTTCCACCAGCGCATGAATCCATAGATCAGGATCACAAGCGGAATTCCGAAGATTGTCAGGATGCTGATGATTCCCGCATGCTGCATCGTGTTGTTGCTTACCTCCAGGCTCTTTGCCTTGATTGCTACGTTCTTCGTCTTGTCAAAGTTCGCTGTCACCGCGTTCATGAACAGGTCCAGGTTCTCCAGTGTTGTATACGTATCTGTAATCTGTGAATCGATCATGCTTTCAGAAGAAATCACTGTCAGACGGCTGGTCTTTGTCGCATCAGACGAGCTGTCTTTGGATGAAGTGCTGTCGGATGAACTGCTGTCGGATGAATCGTCAGATGTAATCTGCTCGGTTGCAACTGCTCCCAGTGTATAGGTTCCTTCTTCCTGCTTATCCTCTGTCACGGCATAAGAATTATCGGATGTCTGCATAAATGCCGTTGTTGTGATCGTATCTCTTGCCGGATCTGTTGTAGTCAGACCGTGTGCATTGATCATCAGTACCATCTCTGATTCCAGATTATTGGCCAGATCATCCGTTGCTGTGATCTCAGGGAAGATATAATAGTAGTTGCCCTGGTAGCTTCTCTGCATATCCGCAATGTAACCGTCTGCTTCCTGCATACCATATTCTTTCAGTACTTCATCCAGGTTCGGTGTCTCATCCTCAGAATCTCCAAGAATGATAAATACTTTTCCGCCCTTTTTCAGGTAATTCAGAAGTAATGTTTTCTCATCATCCGAAATGTCTTTTGATGGGGCATCCATAAATAACAGATCACAATCGTCAGGGATTTTACCTGTCATCATAAGATTTACTTCATCCGTCGTCAGGTTATTCTTACTGAACAGTTTCGTCACAGAATCTGAAAATGTTGCTTCCCCATGTCCGGTTGTATAATATATTTTCTCTGTCTGTTCACTTGTAACCGAATTGATCGCACTTGTGAACTGGCCTTCTCCGTCGAATTCGGATGCAGAACTGCTTCCTGTTGTATAGTAGGAATAAGAATCCGAAACTAAAATATCATCAAAAGAAACGGATTTCGTTTTTCCGGTATCTTTACAAGAGATTACGATCGTATTCTTATCGACTCCCGCTTTCGTAAGTGCTGCCGGATGCAGGACCGGATCGATCCATTTTACACTGATCTTATCGGACAACGCCGTATATTTCTTAATGAATGATTTAATTCTTGTATCTGTCGAATCTTTCTCTGCGTAAATCTTAAATGTTACTTTTTTATCCAGTTTGTTCAATACCTTTTTACTGGTCTTTGATACTCCGTAAATGTTGTTATCACTGATATCTATACTCTTTACACTCTCCGGAAGCTGACCCGCGATCAGATTGACAACGATCACCATGCAGATCACAAGTGCGATCATTCCCACACTGTAACTTCCATTTTTCGATGATGCACTCCGGAATGACTTCTTGATTTTTTCTAACATTATGCTCCTCCTAACTCCAACGTCTCTTCTGAATCATCTGCATCGTCAAAAAGAAGAATAAGACGATCAGTGACAGGTACAATATGATCCCGCTCACATCCAGAAGATGGTTATCGGCAATATTGGAAAATACTTCTGTCAGTTCCAGTTTGCCAAGTACTGTGGAAAGCAGGCTTTCAAACACTGTTTTCTTTACAAAGTAAGTAATCAGTGTCCCCGCCAGTACGATCAGCTCCAGTACCCCGCTGATCACGATATTTTTCGTCATATTCCAGACTGCCAGTACAACCAGCGTCAGAAGCACTGCAACCGCCACTGCATTTGCCCACGCTGCCGAAGGGATGAAGTTCAGGATGCCGCTCCAAAGATACGTAAGAAGCAGAATGCCGAATGCTCCGATTGCCGCAATGATCACGCTTTCTGTCAATGAAGACACAAACATTCCAATGGAAATGTATACACATCCAAGTAAAAAGAACACCAGGATTGCCAGATAGTCTACCTTAATGTATGCCGTTCCCTGTGCCTTAATGATCAGAGGAAAGATCAGATAGATCACACATGGCACTGCCATGATCGTCACCATTGCAAGGTATTTTCCAAGCACGATCTTGAACAGGCTGACCGGTGCAGTCAGTAACATCTGATCTGTCTTATTCTTTTTATCCTCTGCAAAGCAGCGCATCGTCAGGATCGGAATTGCTACCAGGTATACGAACATGATTCCCGATAACACATAAGAAAAATACGGATAACCATAATTCAGGTTATATGCCAGAAAATAGATTCCCGTATAAGCTACCAGAAATGCGATAAATACATATCCTATCATAGAATGAAAATAGGATCTTAACTCTCTTTTATAGATGGCTCTCATCTTACTTCTCCTCCTTTATCATTCTATTACCTGACCCTTGCGTCAGTTCCAGGAATATCTCTTCCAGCGTTGTCTTACTCTGATTCAGGGTAAGCAGAGGTACATCTGCATGGGAAAATGCAAGGAATAATTCTTCTCTGATATCTTCCCCGCCTTTTGCTATAATCTGCGCAGTTGTAATGCCGCTCGCGCTGGTGCGGTATTTTACTTCTTTGATCTTTCCTGTCCGGCGGATAATATGATCCATCTCGTCCCTGGAAGTCTTTGCTTCCACCTCGATCTGTCCTTTACCACTCATCATATTCTCCAGATTCTCGGTCGTATCACTGGCAACCAGCTTTCCTCCTGATATGATCATGATATAATCGCAGACTTCCCTTACTTCCGCAAGAATATGAGAACTTAAGATTACGGTATGTTTCTTCGCAAGGTTCCGGATCAGTTCACGGATCTCTATGATCTGCTTCGGATCAAGACCTACCGTCGGCTCATCCAGAATAATGATCTCCGGGAATCCCAGAACTGCCTGCGCAAGACCGACTCTTTGTTTATAACCTTTTGACAGGTTCTGGATCAGACGGTTCTCCACATCTCTTAATTTGGCAAGTCTTATGGCTTCTTCTATCTGCGGCTCTCTTTTGTCTTTCATAATTCCTTTTAATTCAGCGGCAAATTCCAGATATTCCCGCACCGTCATTTCCATATATAATGGCGGAATCTCCGGCAGATAGCCGATATTCTTCTTGGCTTCTTCCGGCTCTTTCAAAATGTCATGGCCATCGATCAGCACCTGTCCCTCTGTAGCTCCCAGGTAACCGGTCATGATGTTCATGGTCGTAGATTTTCCTGCACCGTTTGGTCCTAAAAATCCATAGATTTTACCGGATTCTACGGTGAAATTCAGATGATCTACCGCCAGATGGTTACCATAGCGTTTGGTAAGATTCTTTACTTCTATCAAATTTCCTTCCTCCTGTTAAACTCAATCTGTTAACAATATAAGGGGGAGTTTTGAAAAGTATGTGGAAAAAATATGTTTATTTAGTGAATTAAAGTTCATGGGTTGAACAAAAATATCAGAACGGCTTCCCGGACGCAAAAACAGAACCAATATCTTCCCAAGTGGCTCCGCTCACTTCGTTCGAAGTCGCCTTTTGTGAAGAATTGGTTCTGTTTTTTCTGTTATTGAATTGCCTTGTTATTTTTGTTCAACACGATTACCCGCGTGTTTTGTGCTATATCCGGTAATTTATTATACTCCGTTTTCTCTCTGCTTCCTTAAAAATCCTTGATATATCCGGCTGCTGATGATTCCTTTCAGCACATTTGCTGCACTTCTTTTTACGTCTTCTTCCAGAATGATGCCTTTAGAAACTGCTTTTACGATGTCATCTACGGTCCCTGAACTGCCTGGCATGATCAGGTCGTTGCCTGACGCAATCGCATGTGCCGGATCACCGTATTTTCTTCCGGTTGCGAACCAGTCGGTCATGACGAAGCCGTCGAATCCCCATTCATTTCTCAGAACCTGTGTCAGCAGGCGGTAACTGTTATTGACATATTTGCCATTTACCTTATTATAGCTGCTCATCACGGCTCCCGGATGTGACTCCTTGACTGCAATTTCAAATCCTTTCAGATAAATTTCCCTGAGTGCTCTTTCATTAACGTTAGCATTCGTCTTATTACGATTGTCCTCCTGATTATTACAGCAGAAATGCTTCAATGTAACATAACAGCCTCGATTCTTCTGAACTCCTTTTGTAATTGCTGCCGCAAATTTACCCGTAAGTAACGGATCTTCAGAAAAATATTCAAAGTTACGGCCACATAACGGATTGCGATGAATATTCATTCCCGGTGCCAGCCAGTAGGTTACACCATAGGCTTCCATCTCTTTTCCCACTGCATTTCCGACTTCTCCGGCAAGTTCCAGATTCCAGCTCGATGCAAGTGAAATTCCCACCGGAAATGCCGTCGTAAACTGATACAAAAGATTCTTGCTGTCCGGATTACCAAGCATTACTTTCTTTACCGGTTCCGGAAGATATTTCATAAAGGAGATATTCGGTTCTACTCCTTTTACCTTACCTGTTATAGATACAGACGATATCTTATGAAGCCTGAGTCCCGCAGGTCCATCCGCCATAACGACATTTGGAATTCCCTTTGCAGTCAGATTTCCCGTCGTCACGCCTGCTGCTCCCGGTGCTTCAAAGAACCGCTGGCCTGACAATCCGCCACCTACTACCAACTCTGCCATATCTCTTAGAGTCAGAGACTCCATAATTCTGTCCGTCTCTTCTGAAGAATAAATCTCCATCGGGCCATACTTGTGATCTACTTTCTCGATAATTTCCGGTTCGATCAGAAAACTCTGAATCTTTTCCACATCATCAATGACCACATCACAGGTTCTTCCCCAGTTCTGTCTGCAGTCACATGTTGCATGAAGAACTTCCTTTTCTTCCTGTCTTTCAATCTCTGTCACTTTTATCGGTGCTTTACAGATATGAGAATGTTTCTCTGTAATTATTTCCGTTTCCAGTTTTAGTATTCCACATACTCTTGTATTCCTGCTGGAGTTACCAATCCGCACGACATATTCGCCCGGTTCCAGAACGGTAGCAGCATCTTTTTCCCTGTAACTTGTAAGGTTGCGCAGATCAAATTGTAATACGATCCGTTCTTCCTCTCCCGGCTTCAGATTCTTTGTCTTGGCAAATGAAGTTAAGCGCTGTGCTTCTTTTTTCAGTTCACCATCCGGACAGCTTACATAGATCTGTACCACTTCTTTTCCGTCGTATACTTCACCTTTATTTTTTACATCTACAGAGATCTCGACGGTAGATTTTTCCAGCCTCATACCTGCAAGATGCATTTCGAACTCTGTATACGATAGTCCATATCCAAACGGATATCTTGGTGCTACATGAAATGTATCAAAATACCGGTATCCGACATAGATTCCTTCCCGGTAATACTCTTCATCCAGATTCCCATTCAGATAGCTGTAATCATCTGCCGCCGGATAGTCCCGGTAATGCTTTGCCCATGTATCTGTAAGTTTTCCGGACGGTGTATGCTTTCCGCAGACTATATCAGCAACTGCCTGACCGCCCATTGTTCCAAGCTGTCCCATGAAGATCACCGCATTGATGTTCGGAATCTCATGCAGAAAATTCAGGTCAAACTGCCCTCCTACATTGATCACTACGATCATATGCTCATATTGTTCCGCACAAAACGTTAGATTTACCCGTTCTATCTCTGCCAGACCGTATTCGTTTTCGTTAAGCTTACGGTCTGCGCCTTCTCCTGCCTGTCTGGAAATCACGTAGATACAGGTATCGGTCTCTGATTTTTCTACATCTTCCTGCCGCACTGCTCTTCCATATGGATAGCGGTATGGACTGCTCATCAGATTCATAAAATCCGACAAATTCTTCGGACTTAGTTTCTTTCGAAATTCTTCTGCGTACGCGCGCTCTCCTTCCTGAAAACTCTGATCATAATCATCAATCCAGTCCATCGTTGTAATCTTAAATCCCGCACGTTCCATTCCTTCAAGAATTGATACCACATGTCTTTCATTGACCTCTCCTGAACCGGTCCCCCCTTTGATCGTCATTTTGGCACCGGCTCCGTATAACGCAAGTTTTCCGTGATTTATTTCCGGATTTACAGGAAGGCATCCGTCATTCTCCAGCAGTACGATTCCCTCCACCGCAGCCTCATATGCAAGCTTTTTTCCGGCTTCTTCCAGCGGCGTTACTGCATCGGTCAGTGCGGCTTTATGAATGCTTCTTGTTCTCATTGTAATTATGCATCCTTTCTATTTTCCAGATGATGGCATATATGGACGCAATGCTCCTGCCACATTACTGATCGGCATTGTCTGAAGCCATACTTTTCCAGGACCATGAATTACTGTATTAAAAATTCCTTCTCCGCCAAATAACATATTTTTCACACCCGGTACACTCTTAATCTCCATTTTGCAGGATGCAGTCATTGCTGCAAGATGTCCGGTATCTACTACGATTTCCTGATCGTCACGCAGTTCATATTCTACAACATGACCGTCAAATTCCGCGAATACCGTTCCGTGTCCCGTTACTTTCTGCATGATAAATCCTTCTCCGCCGAATAATCCCGAACTGAACTTCTTATTAAAGAATACCGACAATTCCACTCCTGCCTCACTTGCAAGGAATGCACTCTTCTGAAATACCATCTCCTGTCCCGGTCCGATTTCGAACGCTTTGATCGATCCCGGGAAACAAGATGCAAATGCGATCATCCCATTGCCGCCTTCTGCGGTATAGATATTCTGAAACATATGCTCTCCGGAGAACATCCTTCCGAATGCTTTACCTATTCCTCCGTTTGTCGTTGTCTCCATCTTCATATTCGGTGACATCCATGACATTCCACCGCCTTCTGTGATCATCTTTTCCCCACCATCAAGATAACAAATGACTACCGGTAACGTTTCGCCCTGAATTTCGTATCTCATAGATTGATACCTCCTGATATTATTTATACATTTTTAAATTCGCTTCTCAAATTGTATTAACAATATTATAGCATTCCGGGTTCTCTTATACAATTGGTATTTCATTTGCTTGGTGGATTTATCATCGTGGCTTACCCCCGGTCCATGAGAAAGACCAATGATAATAAATTCAACAGTGGCATTATACTTTTTGTGTATCTCCGGAAAGTTGTGGTGAATATTATAATTCTCTCGTTTTTTCATGGCATCTTCATACGAATCTATCAATGAACTGCCAGTAACAGGTTATATAAATACACTTCCGCTATCACAACGGTTCCGCTTCCCGGTATTTAATTATTATGGCATGCGAAAACATGACTGAATAAAAGTATGGGAGTGATTTCTGTGCATATGAGGTCATGGTTAGTAACTCTTGAGTAATAAAATTGGCCGTTAGCCTTGGAAAAATCATTGTCTGAGACGAATGTCGAGTTTTGATTTTTCCAAGGCTGTTTTTAGGACAATTTTGTTGCTCTAGAGTTACTCCATGATCGAATCAGCACAGAAATCACTCCCATACTTTTATTCAGGACCGGGGTAAGCCGCCATGATACATTAAACACCAAGCGTCTCTACAAATTTCAGGAACGCCTTCCGTCCCTCCTCCGTACACTTATAAACACCAGCATCCTCCAGCACATGCACAAAGACTTCTCCGACCTCTTTTTTCAGAATCTCCATCACATTTGCTTCCGTGATTTCTTCATATTTGGAGCTGAATGTTTCCGCCCAGTCTGCATGTTTGGCAATTTTTTCGTTGCTTCTGATATCTTCATGATTTACCAGATAGTCTGCCAGGATCTCCAGTTCTTCTTTCAGTCTGGATGGAAGAACTGCCAGTCCCATTACTTCGATCAGGCCGATGTTTTCTTTCTTGATGTGATGATACTCAGCATGCGGGTGATATACCCCCAGTGGATGTTCTTCTGTCGTAATATTATTACGCAAGGTAAGATCCAGTTCGAACATGCCGTCCCGCATTCTTGCGATCGGAGTGATCGTATTGTGGGGCTCTCCATCTGTATTCGCATAGATGAATGCATCTTCATCTGTATAGTTTCGCCAGCATCTGAGGATATGATCTGCCAGATCTATCAGGCGTTTCTCGTCTTTGTGACGGATTCGGATGACAGATAACGGCCATTTTACGATTCCGGCCTCAACATCTTCATATCCCGGGATTGTAATTTTAATCTCGATCGGCGCTTTTGCCATTGCAAATGTATAGTGTCCCCCCTGGAAATGATCGTGACTTAAGATAGAACCGCCAACGATCGGGAGATCTGCATTAGATCCCAGGAAATAATGTGGGAATAATTTTACGAAATCAAATAATTTCTCAAATGCTTTCTTATCAATCTTCATCGGGATATGCTGTCCGTTAAATACGATGCAATGCTCGTTATAGTACACATATGGTGAATACTGGAATCCCCATTTTCCACCTGCAATCTCGATTGGTATAATCCTGTGGTTTTCTCTTGCCGGATGATCAAGACGTCCTGCATATCCTTCATTTTCCATACAAAGCAGGCATTTCGGATATGCGGTATTCTTTGCATTTCTTGCTGCTGCGATCGCCTTTGGATCCTTCTCCGGCTTGGACAGATTGATTGTGATGTCAATCTTACCGTATGGGGAATCTACTTTCCACTTCATGTCTTTTTTCACACGATATCTGCGGATATAATTACTGTCCTGACTTAATTTGTAGAAATATTCTGTCGCAGCTTCCGGAGATTCTTCATATTTTTCTGCAAATGTCTTCTGTACCTGAGCCGGTCTTGGTACCAGACAATTCATGATCTTCGTATCGAAAAGATCACGGAATCCGATACTGTCTTCAATGATTCCTCTTTTTACCGCCTCATCCAGTAATCCTTCCAGAACTGCTTCCAGCTCGATGGAACTGCTGTCGATTTCTACATCTTCATATGAATCTTCCTGGAATAATTCTAACAATAAATTTGTTGTGTAAATTCTCTCACATTCCGGTGTCAGTCCGGTCTGAATACCATATTCTACCAGTTTCTTAATATTTTCATACAACATATTCTGATCCTTCCGTTCTTTTTTCTATTCTGTGAATTTATACACTCTTTGCTCCGTCACCGATATCTACTACATAGAATTCTGCTTCATGTCCGACTTTTTCTTTATATGTCTTTCCAATCTCCTCGATAAACTTATCTACCGTTCCTTCTTCAACGATGCTGACCGTACATCCGCCGAATCCGCCTCCGGTGATACGTGAACCGATAACCCCCGGCATTGCCTGCGCCAGATCTACCAGAATATCAATCTCTTCGCAGGACACTTCATAATCATAACGAAGTGACTCATGAGATGCATTCATAAGCTGTCCGAATAATTTCACATCGTTGTTACGGAGTGCTTCTACTGCACGAATAGTTCTCTGATTCTCATATACCGCATGTTTTGCACGCTTCTGTCTGACCGGATCTTTGATCGCATCCTTGTACTGTTCGAATCCGTCCTCTGTAAGATCTCCAAGTGTCTTTATATTTGTAACCTTCTGAAGTTCCTTTAATGCAGTCTCACATTCATTTCTTCTGTCATTGTAAGCAGAATCAACCAGACTGTGCTTTACCTTACTGTTGATGATCACGATCTTCGCATTTTCAAGAACGACCGGTGCATATTCGTATTTTAATGTATTGGTATCCAGGAAAATTGCATGGTCTTTCTTACCCATCGCACTTGCGAACTGATCCATAATTCCACAGTTGCATCCATTGAAATTATTCTCCGAATACTGTCCGATCAATGCAAGATCGATCATGGAGAGATCTTCAAATCCAAATGTATCTTTTAACATCAGTCCTGTCAGTACTTCCAGTGATGCGGAAGAAGAAAGTCCGGAACCATTCGGAATATTTCCGTAGATCAGGATATCCATTCCATGTGTCAGTTCATACCCTCTCTTTTCGAATGCCCACATTACTCCCTTCGGATAATTCGTCCATCCGGCATTTTTACTCGGAATCAGTTCATCAAGACTTGTCTCAATGATTCCAAGCTTTTCAAAGTTCAAGGAGAAGAAACCTAACTTTCTGTCTTCTCTGTTCCTTACCACTGCCCATGTTCCCATTGTCAGTGCACATGGGAATACATGACCTCCGTTATAATCCGTATGTTCTCCAATCAGGTTTACTCGTCCCGGGGCAAAATAAGTACGGATTTCCCCGCCTTCTCCGTATAATTCCTGAAATTTTGCGATCAATTGCTCTTTCTGCATTCCATTACCTCCATTTTTAATACATTTTTATTATTTTTTCTTTCATACCTTAAGTTTCAGGCCTTCTTTGACATCCACTTACATACTTTTTGTAGTTGACTGTCTTCTGTCATTGCTATAATATAATCATAATGAGATATTCAAATTCTTACAATAAGAATATTGGCATATTTTATAAGAATATTGAGATTTTATTTGTTTTTAACTTTTATATACGGAGGATGATATGAAAGGTATTCAGATTCTTACAGAAAAAAACAAAAAAGAAGTAAAAGAACACGGAAGTTACACTTTCCCCGTTCAGGTATCCCCGGAGGCAATACAGTCTTATGAACAGCATTCCTTCATGTGGCACTGGCATCCGGAGATCGAACTTACATGGTTCGTATCCGGACAGATGGAATATGTCGTCAATGACCAGCGTTATATTGTCTCAGAAGGCGAAGGGATATTCTGCAACAGTAATGCTTTACATGCCGGATATATGATTGATGACCAGGACTGCAATTATATCTCTGTCACATTTCATCCCAAATTCATCTATGGTTACGAGAACAGTATCCTGCAGACCAAATATGTCGATTTTATCACTTCCAACGAATTCTGGTCTTCACTTGTATTAAAACCGGAAATTCCATGGCAAAATGAAATTATCGAATACATAAAAGAAATATATACATTAACCTGCCAGGTTCAATCTTCTTCCGATGCTTTCATCCCCGGATATGAAGGCATGGCGAAACAGCCGGAACTTCCTGACTATGAATTCCGTGTTCATCTCCTGCTCTGTGAGATCTGGCACCGGCTTTATCTGCATTATGTCCAGATTGCCCAGGATACTCCGCATCCACAGAAGCATTTACAGCGTTTGAAAGACATTCTTTCTTATCTCCAGGAGCATGCTTCCGAAGAACTCAGTCTCGAAGATATCGCCGCCCACGCTGGACTGTGCAAAAGCGAATGCTGCCGCTTTTTCAAGAAATATATGCGGATGACCATCTTCGATTACCTGCTGTCTACACGGATCCAGAACAGTATTCCACTCCTTATGGACGGGGAGAATATTACTACGATTGCCGGACTTGTAGGATTTTCCTCACCGGCATATTATGGCCAGATTTTCAAGCGTTACATGGGCATGTCACCCAGTCAGTATAAAAAGAATGCCGCCCAGTCACCTTCCGGTGACTAAGCGGCATCTTTTATGCATCTTTTATGCATCTTTGCCCTCTTTGTCAAAGTATTCCTTCACAAGTCTGACCACAACTCCGGACAGCAGGAAGACGGCGATCAGGTTCGGGATAACCATCAGACCATTAAATGTCTCTGCAATATTCCACATCAGTCCCAGTTCCATAGTTGCGCCGACAATCGCTACCAGTGCATACAATATCATAAATGGTCTGTTTGCGCGGGTACCAAGCAGGAACTCCACGCAACGTGTTCCATAAAGCCCCCATCCAATGATCGTAGAAAATGCAAAGCAGCACATTGCAATGGCCGTAAATATCGATACCCAGCTTCCGTAAGTGGAAGTAAATCCAAGAATCGTAAGTTCTGCACCGGCCGCATCTCCATATCCAACCGGTACGCCGCTGCACAGAATGACAAGTGCCGTCAGTGTACAGATCACAATTGTATCTACAAAGACTTCGAATATTCCAAAGAATCCCTGCTTTACAGGCTTTCTTGTATCCGCACATGCATGAGCAATCGAACCGGTACCAAGTCCTGCTTCATTTGAAAAGATTCCCCTGGATACACCTTTTTTCATACTCATGAAGAAAGAGCCTACCGCACCACCGGTCACAGATGCGGGTGAAAAGGCACCTTTAAAGATAGAAGCGAATACTGTCGGGATATTTCTGTAATTCAAGATCACAACTCCGATTGCAAGAATAATATAAATGACCGCCATAAACGGAACCAGCTTTTCCGTTACCTGACCGATTCGTTTGATTCCTCCAAGAAGGATCAGCCCGATCAATACTGCCAGAATAATTCCGATCACCAGATTCAGAGTACTCACATTCTGTTCGCTGATCACACCATAATTATACAGAGCTGAATCAATTGCTGTCGTGATGGTATTGACCTGTGTTGCATTCCCTGTTCCGAATACCGTCAGTACACCAAATGCCGCGAACAGATAGGCCAGCCAGTGCCATTGCTTCTTCAGTCCATTTTTTATGTAGTACATAGGTCCTCCGACCAGATCGCCTTCCGCGTTTTTCTCCCGGAAATGCACCGCAAGCGTTACTTCTGAAAACTTTGTACACATTCCAAGAAGTGCTGATATCCACATCCAGAAGACTGCACCCGGACCTCCGATCGCGATTGCTCCTGCCACGCCTGCAATATTGCCGGTTCCAACGGTCGCAGCCAGTGCCGTACATACTGCCTGGAATGGTGTCAGTGCTCCGTCTGAAGCTTCTCTTTTTTTCAGCATCCGGCCGATTGTTACTTTCATCGCATATGGGAATTTACGGATCTGAAGGAATCCGGTTCTGATGCTTAATAAAAGCCCAACTCCTACGATGCAGATCATGGCTGGTACTCCCCAGATGAAGTTATTTACCACGTTGTTGATTGATTCGATTGTTGCCAACATTACTTCTAGTCCTTTCCTATTTATAAATCATATTTTTTGATTTTGTATCGCATTACCGCTTTATCGCATTGAATTTCAACTGTAGCAGTATAGCACGATTTTATATAAAAGTACAGGATTTCTTTTTCTTTATCAAAAGATTACCCGAAATTTCATACACGTACTTCCTTTCTTTTCTAATATTCTTTTCTAGTATTTTTACAACTGGTATGGTATATTTTCTCATAACTGGCTCTTTATCTCATGCCACTACTATTGTACAGTAATGGCAATTACGAAAGGAAAGAGGGTTTTTGTTATGAATTCCAATCTGAAAAAAATAATTATGACAGCATTATTCGCTGCGTTAGCCTGTGTTGCTACAATGTCCATCCGTATTCCGACACCGGGAACCGGCGGATATATCCATCCTGGTGATGCAATCGTAATCCTCGCAGGTATCATCCTTGGTCCTGTATACGGTATGCTCGCCGGTGGTATCGGTTCTGCACTGTCTGACCTGATCGGTGGATATTTTGTATACGTTCCGATCACACTGGTGATCAAGGGGCTTGTCGCACTGGTATCCGGACTGATTTACCAGAAGATGTGCCGTTCCGGTAAGAACCGTTACGTCGCAGTTATCCTTGGCGGTATTACAGATATCGTATTTGTTGCCGGCGGATATTTTATCTGTGAGTTCTTCCTTTATGGAAGCGGTGCTGCTGCAAGTATCCCTGCTAATATTATCCAGGGAGTCGGCGGACTTATTATCTCTGCTGTATTATATCCGGTACTGATTGCAATCCCGGATGTACGCCAGGCAGCATACGAAACGAAGAATTAAATTCACTTACATACTTTGCCACCTATAGGACTTGCCATTGGCATCTTCTTTCGAACACATGGCGAAAAAAAAGGATAAGTTCTTTCTCTCTTCATGAAAGAACTTATCCTTTTTCCACATCTTTTTACTTTTTCACTTTACTTATCCACTTTTTCAGCATTACTTTTTCCACAGGAACATCCGATCACAAATGCAAGGAACAGTATTGCCACGATCATCCATCCGATCAGCGTCTTCGTTCCCATCGGCTGGAACTTATCATAGTATCCTTTCAGGTAAATGATGATGATCAGAAGCGGCAGTCCATAAGACATATAGCCCTTGATTCCTGCCGGGAACTTCCATCCTTCGCCCTGATTGATTTCTTCGAGGAAATTGTTCCATCCCCATCCGTTCTTCTTCGTACAGAACAGTACATATCCCAGACTTCCAAGTGGAAGCAGGTTATTTGATACGATGAAGTCTTCCAGATCCATGATCGTCGAACCATCTCCAAGCGGTGTGAATCCGGCTAACACATTGAATCCCATTACACATGGCATACTCAAGATAATGATCAGGATCAGACTGACAAGCGTACTCTTCTTTCTTGACCACTTGAACAGATCCATATCGAAAGAAATAATATTTTCAAATACGGCAACCAGTGTCGTAAATGCAGCAAAGCTTAAGAACAAGAAGAATAATCCTCCCCATACACGTCCGCCTGCTACCTGTGCAAAGATATTCGGGATTGTGATAAATATAAGGCTCGGACCTGCTCCCGGTTCAATTCCGTATGCAAAGCATGCAGGGATAATAATGAAACCTGCCATCAGCGCTACGATCGTATCAAGCACGGTAATATTCACAGCCTCTCCGAATAATCTCTGGTCTTTTTCCATATAGCTTCCAAAGATCAGCATGGCTCCGATACCGATTGATAATGTAAAGAATGCCTGGCTCATAGCCCCGAAAATTACATTTCCGATTCCAATCTCTGCCATCTGTTTGAAATCAGGGATCAGGTAAAAACGAATTCCTGCTCCGGCACCTTTCATCATCACAGAATGGATCGCAAGTACGATCATGATCAAAAGCAGTGCTGTCATCATGAACTTGGAAACTTTTTCGATACCTTTCTGAATTCCAAACGCACATACACCGAATCCAATGATACATATCAGAATCGTCCAAAACGCCATAAGCGGCATATTTCCAAGCATATCACTGAATCCTGCAGATACAGTCTTCATATCCGCACCTACGAAATCTCCTCTGAAGCTTCTGACGCAATAATACAGCATCCACCCACCAACTGTGGTATAGAACATCATCAGGAAATAGCATCCGATAACACCGATCCATTTCGTAATATGCCACTTTGTTCCTTTTGGTTCCAGTGTCTCATATGCAGCGGCAACACTGTGTCTGCTGGCACGTCCGACACCAAATTCACAGACCATAACCGGGATTCCCATGATCAGAAGGAACACCAGATAGATTAAAATGAATGCAGCCCCGCCGAACTGTCCACACATGTACGGGAACTTCCACACATTTCCAATACCAACGGCACATCCCGCAGATACAAGGATGAAACCCAGTCTTGATCCAAATGTCTCTCTCTTCATTCCATAAACCTCTCTTTACTTTTTAAGTCAAGTGTTTTCTATTATATCGCATTTTGTCTACCAAACGCAAGGACTGTCATTATGGAATTTTGAGATTAAAAAAGATCAAGAAAAGAACAAGGAAATGTACCCTGCTCATCTCCTTGTCCTTTCTTTCTCTTTTTATATGATTTTTACTATTATCAGCTCATGGAATTTATAAAGCTTTCATCTGGTGTGAGCTGCCCCACATTCCAGATACTTATGCCGTACAGGCATTCTGAAGAATTTCATTTAAAGCATTTCCGCTGCTTGTGTGGCATCTTACGATCTGTGCATTACATTTTTCCGCTTCTGTTATCGCACAGTGTACCATCTTATGAGATACTGTATTAGTAAATAAGATTAACAGATCGGGACTTCCAATCTTCTCACTTAAGTTTCCTGACATCTGTGTGAATACTTTTGCTTTGCATTTGTACTCTTTACAGATCTTTTTATACTGATGAACCATTCTGTCATGTCCGCCTACGATTACTACACTCATGTACTGCCTCCTTTTATGTAAGTATATTAGTTAGCTTCATCTAACTAATATGATACACTTTTTTTTCGAAAATGGAAGAGGGTATATTGAGAACATTTCTCAATATACCCTCTTTCGTTATTTCCCTATACATTTCTCCAGACACACCAGTTGAACCCCTTCGATTCCATTAAACACACAGGAAACAATGTCCGCTTCCGTGTAGCCAAGCTTCTTATACAGCTTTCTGGCTCCTGTATTTCGCTCATTCGTATCCATTCTGAGATACGGACAGTTATGCTCCAATGCATATTTCTCATAATAATCTACGAACGCTGTTCCATATCCTTTCCCCGAAGTATCCGGATCTACGACCAATGTATGTAATACCATAACCTGCTCATCCGATATCTCTTTATCCTTCCAGTCTGCCTCTGCATATTCCGGAACCTGTACCTGATTGATCCTTGCCGCAGCGACAACCTTTCCCGCAGAATTTTCCATTACAAACAGATCCCCGCAGTTCATCGCTTCAACTGCCGTTGCTCTGGTCGGGTAGACTCCTCGCTCCCAACCAATTGTTACTTCTCCGGATTCTCCTCTGGTATGTATTTTATCATATATTTCCTCAATCTGATCGATATCGTTCTTTACTGCTTTTCTGATCAACATATCTTACTCCTGCTTTTCACTCTTAATTCACTGAAATCTATACACTTGAACTTTTTCACACAATATTCTTGAATATACTTATTCCATATGCAATCACTTTTATCTTATTACTACAAAAAACTTTTCTATATCATATTTGCAATATACACTACTTTTTATTCTGGTATTCCCTATAACTCATCCCCACATATTTTTTAAAGCATTTTCCAAAATAATTAGAATCTGGGATTCCCACCTGTTCAGCAGTAAGATACATCTTTTGTCCGCTTCTTGCAAGTTTCTTTGCGACTTTCATACGGAAATTAATGATGTAATCCACAAGAGCTTCCCCAGTCTCTTCCTTATACATCCGGCTTAAGTAACTTCTGTCAAATCCGAATTCTTTTGCAATATATGCAACATTCAGTTCTGGTTTATCATACTGTTCTGCAATGAATACCTGTACTTTTGAGACAACTTTATCTGGATTCTCTATCTTTATTACGATCTGCTGTTCTCTTTCTTCCCAGTATCTGTATATCTTTGCCTGTAATTTCTTTAAAAGCTGCTCCATCTCCTCCGGATCTACCGGCTTCACCAGAAAGTCTGTCACCTGGGTCCGAAGTGCCTCCTGTGCATATGCAAAATCATCAAATGCTGTCAGGATCACAACTTCCAGATCCTTATTCTGCGCAAGAACCGTTCTTGAGAATTCCAGCCCGTCCATGAACGGCATCCTGATATCTGCAAAAATCAGGTCCGGCTCCACTTCTTCCATAGAGTTTATTGCCTCTATCCCACTTGCCGCTTCCCCTGAAACTTCCATGCCATACTCTTCCCACGGAATCGTCATCTTCAGAATATTCCTGATTGCCATCTCATCATCAACTAACATTACCCGGATCTTTCTTTTCATCCTGTCTCACCTTCCTCATTGGTATCTTGATTATAATCTCTGTATATTCGCCTTCTTCGCTGTGAATTTCACAAACATCTTCCCGGTTATAGAATAACTTCAGCCGTTCAACCGTTGCCCTGAGTCCAAAGCTCTTCTTATCATGTTGTTCCAGAATTGCCTGTATCTGTTCTTCACTCATACCGACTCCGGTATCTTTTACATAAAAATAAACGAACTCCTCTTTTCTCTCTACCCGGATATTGATTTCACACAATTCTCCTTTTGGACGTATTCCGTGATAAATACAGTTTTCTACTAACGGCTGCAAAATCAGTTTTAATACATAACATGATTCAATCTCTTTATCGACTTCTATATTCGTCTCAAATATCTCTGAATAACGAAGTCCCTGTAATTTCAGATAATCACTGGCAATTCTCACTTCTTCTGCAACTGTAATCTCCTGATTTCCCTTGCTCAAAAATTTCCGGTAGAAACTTCCCAGTGTCTGAAGACTTTCATAGGTTTCTTTGTCATTATTTTTTAATGCCATATATTCAATGGTATACAATGTATTATAAAGAAAATGTGGTTTGATCTGTTCCTGAAGTATATGTACTTCCAACTCATATTTTTCGCTTTCTTTCTGTTGTATATCATTCAACAAATGATTAATCTCTATGATCATATCATTATAACCATCTTTTAACCGGCCGATCTCATCCTCATAAGTCGGAAAACTTGCTCTTCTAAGCCAGCCGCTGTGTACCTGATCCATCGAATCTACCAGTTTCTCAATCGGCTGTGTGATCCTTCTTTTCAGATAATGATGCAGGAACATCCAGCATCCGATAGAAAGACCTATATAGATGAACAGCAGTACTGCAAATCCTCCATAATGTGAAATCATATATTTCTGTGGTTTCATAATCGATACAACCATATCATTTTTTGGAACGCTGATATGTATAAAACTATATTTTTTCCCATGTTTCCAGACCGTTTTTTTATAAACCCATCCTTTTTTTTCTATCGCTTTGTGTAATTCTTTTTTCCCGTTCTTTTCCAGATATACATTTCCTTTTGTATCCCCGATATATACAGATGCGCCTTCATCCGATATGATCTGTCCGAATGCATTTTCACAGACTTCCTGTTTAATGTTGATCACCAGATAACCTGTATGTTTCTGGCTCTCTGTATCATAGACCGCACGCATATGTGACAGAAGCGGTTCTTTATTCTTTAGAGCAAATGCACCATCTCCGTTATATTTGATGACTGCCTTCCCTTTCTGGCTATCCATCTGTGCTTTCCATCTCTTACTTTCCGTAACATCCGTATCTAATACCGACATATTAATCTGTGCATTTATCACTTGTCCATCATCCCTGAAAAGATACACCGAACTGATGCTGTCATACAATGCGATATAATTATATATGCTCGTCTGCACTTCCGATGCATATTCTGCTGCCTCCGGTCCGGATGCATTCAGATACTGTCTGACACTTTTGTCTCCTACCAGAAGCTTTGATACCCCATTCATATTATCAATCTCTGCATCCATGACTCCGACTGAAGATTTCGTAAGTTTCAGATCATTTTCCAGAGAATATTCCTGTATATCTGACAGTCCATACCCTAAAAACACAACAATAAACAATAGATTCACAAAAAAAATCACAAGAAAGAACAACCTGGTCTTCCTGCCAAGATTCAGTTTTTCTATATAGTTCTTCCATTTTCTCTGCACAACTTTTTCCCTTTCTATTCTTGCTTTTTCACTTTTATTTTTGCAGCTGTTCTTTCATCCCTGCCATAAATTCATCTACACTGATCTTATCTGTACAGAGCTGCTGCAATAATGTCAGATACTCTCCTGCATTATCTCCTGTCATTGCTGTATCGAACCATAATGTATAAGAACTTGCCTCTTCATTAATCTGTTTTAACTTTCTATGAACCGGATTGATTTCTTCCATCTCCGGAGAATCTGTCCACGGAGAAATTGCAATTCCTTCCCTCTGTAATTCTGCTCCTATATTCCTTGCCAGTTCAAATGCAGTATAGGCTGCAACATCAGGATATTTCGTAGCTGCATTCACCCAGAGGGCTTCACTACTTCCCCCGACCTGCTCTGTTACAGATATCTCATTATTTACAATTGGAAATTCTTTTACATCAAATATTTCTGAATGATCTGAGGTACTGTATACATCATTACAGTTATTTCCAAGCTGTACCATCATCGCTGCTTTTCCTTCTTTAAATCTTTCCAGCTGCTCATTATAAGAGATTTCCGTAGCATCAGAAAAAAAAGCCGGCATATCCGCTAATTCTTTCATCTGCTGCGCTGCAAATGTGCATGCTTTCCCTTCATATTTTTCATCCCCATTGAGCATCTTCTCAACCATATCATGTCCTGCCCCTTTTACGATCAGCTGGTCATGAATACACGCCAGACACCAGGTATCTTTCATAGACACTGCCAGAGGTGTCATTCCCTGACTGCTCAAAACCCTGCATACATTCATAAATTCTTCCCAGTTATCCGGTGCTTCCAGATTATAATGATTTAAAATATCCTTATTATACATAAGTACAGAACAAATTTCGGAATATCCTACTCCATAAAATCCTTTTCCGTTGTATCTGCTGTTCTTTGTTTTCTCCTCTGGCAATAAATCCTTATACTCTTTTTCATAATAAGGTTCCAGATTCAAAAGTTTTCCTGATTCTGCAAAGTATTGTGAAAAGCCGCCCTGCCATGAAAAAAAGATATCCGGAAGTTCGTTTGTCGCCACTGCATTTTTCAATTTTGTCTTATATGATTCACTTTCAAAATATTCAAAATTAATTTTTATATCTGGATAATCTTTTTCGAATTCTTTGATTGCATTCGTGTATGCTTTATGTAAAAGTGTCGTTTCTGTCTCAATAAGCCACAGATTCAATGTTATCTTGTTTTTTGGTCTGACCAGAGCCTCTTCTTTTCCCTGCGTCTCCTGCCATTTGTTACTATCCCTTTTTTCTCTTGTCTCTTGTTCCACTGTCTGTTTCTGATACAATGCCAGTGAAAATATTAAAGACATACCTAACAAAATACTTATTACTTTTTTCAGCCTGTGCATACGCTTTACCATTTCCCTTCATGCCTTTATTTTCAGCATATCATATCTTATTCATCCTGAAAAGACACTTCCGAACAGCAACTCAGAAGTGTCTTTTATATTTATTTTATTTATTTTGCTTCATGTTTTTCATCCCATTCCTTATTTGCTTTTTCTACATTTAAGAAAATAAGAATTACTGTAATCAATGCATATGTAATCATTGGCCACCAGAGATACAGGAAATGAAGCGCACCGATCGTAGAAGCGGACTGTTGTGCAGCATTTGCTACATAACCACTTGCTGAAAGAATCCAGCCTGCCAGAGCTGTTCCAATACCTCCTCCAACTTTCATTCCTACGGAAGAACATGAGAAAATCATTCCTTCTACATGTTTCCCCGATGTACGGACAATATTTTCTGAAGTTGCAGAAATCATTGCATTCATATCTCCTTGTACAGGTGCTGTTCCAATTGCTCCCACTGCCATAAATAAGAGCATCAATGGTATATTTCCCATATATCCTGCAACAATGAATCCAATACGTCCTAATGTCGCAACTATATAGCTTATAACATTTAGCTTATACATTCCACCCATTTTCTGAATAATTGCAGGTACAATTGCAAGTGCAATAATGACCGGCATATTCTGAGCCATATTAAATGTACCAATCAAGTTTGCATCACCAAGAATATATTTCATATAATAAATTCCGGCTGTTCCATTCACACTTGAAAGAATATAATTTAAAAGATACCATGCTAAAAGCAACAGGAAAAATTTATTCTTTAAAAGTGTTTTTGATGCCTCAATAAGTCCTATTTTATTGCTCGCCTCAGCTTCCTTATTCACGCCTTCATTCAATTCTTCTTCTGATAATTCTTTCACTGATAATACGGAAATCGTATTAACTACTAACCCAATTAATGCATAAATAATGGCAATTCTTCTCCATCCTGTTGTTCCGCCACCCAGAATTTCGACTCCTTTTACTGTAACTAAACTAATAAGCAGATATGTTCCCATTGCAAACATAAAACGGATAGATCCCATCTGAACACGTTCATTCGGATTCTTCGTAATCAGCGATGTAAGTGCTGAATAGGAAATATTATTTGCTGTATAAAAGACAGAATTCAAAGCAGTATACGCAATAAAGAAATACACATATTTTGCCGTGGAACTTAACCCCATCGGTATTGCGAACATCATGATCAAAAGCAGACTGTTTCCAAACTGTGATATAAACATCCACGGACGTGCTTTTCCCCATCTGGTATGTGTCCGGTCAAGAATATGACCAAACACAAAATCTGTAAATCCATCAAAAAACTTCGAGAACATAATCAATGTTCCAATAATTCCGGCACTCAGCCCAACTGTATCTGTCAGATAGATCAGTACGAATGATCCGACGAAACTATATACACAGTTTGCGGCCATATCTCCCGAACCATATCCGACTTTGTTATACCATTTCAGATATTTCTTTTCTTCCATGTTCTTTTCCTCTTTCTCTTACTCTCTTATAATGTCCTTTATTCCCATACTATTTCTGTACATTCTCCGGAAAATGGTCCCGGAATCGTTACCGTTCCTCTTTTGTTTCCAAAATAGTCTTCGTTAAATACGATTGATGATCCATCTGGATTTTCAAATCTCTGTTCCGGTTCAAAGGCTTCTCCCAGATCTTCCGTGCATAAGATTCCTTCTTTTGCATCTTTGATAAAATCATACAGATTTGTCTTCAGATGATATCCTTTTTCATCCTGTACCAATTCGAGCTGGATCTTATTGTCATTATCAATCACATGATTTTTTTCAATGTCACAAGGCACAGCACCATTAAAATAATAATTTCCACCTGTATATACCGGCATATGTGTATAATAGAAATCTCTGTTTTCAACCGCATCATCAAGTCCAAAATGCTGTACCGCATTTTCTGCAGTAAACTTTCCAAAATACTCTTCTTCTGTCGGATATCCGTCATATGGTTTGGTTCCTGTGATAAAATTGTACTCTGTCAGTTTATGTGTTCCGTGAGCTTCTGTACTTACAATCAGGTCTTCTCGTTCTTCCTGCTGTACGAATACATTATTATAAAAACGTACATCGCCATGCATAAATGTCATAAATCCTGCGATCTCTGTACGATGCGGAATATGGTAAGGTGTGTATCTAGGTGTCGGCACGTCAATTCCACCATTATCTGTTCCTTCTCCTACCCATGTAAATGATCCGCCAAACAAGTTATGTACGTATGCGATTCCCTGTGCACTGATTCTTCCTGCACATGTTGATAACATAATATTATTATCTACCAGTGTCGGGCCATGGGATACTTCAATGAACAGATCTTCAGCCAGGGAAATATCACTGGTAAGATTCAGCCCTCTCGGTGGTACATTATCATGGAACAAATTCTGTGTGACACGGGTTCCCTGTGCCTGCCAGTCAAGCCAGATACCACGTGTGCAGTGATGAATATGATTTCTTCTAAAGATCGTATCAATTGCTGCATGCATCTTAATTCCGCCAATCTCTGCTCCCATCAGTTCCTGTTTATTATTGATGTGATGGATCTCATTATCTTCAATCAGAGAAAACACTCCGCCGAGATGTCCTACGATTCCTGTCTGACCACAATCATGGATATTACATCTTCTTACGATATGTGAACCGATATTTTCTTTTGTCCATCCCTCATACTGTGCCTGACAGATTGCATCTCGTTCATTCTGCGAACCATCTTTATAATATTTTGTTGTCCAACGGTTATTATTATTTGGCTGCAAATACTTTCCAAGTGAGACTCCCGAACATTTTGAATTCGATATATCACAGTCTTCAATGATCCATCCTTTTGCCCAGTGTGGTCCGATCATTCCATCCTGGTATGCTGTCGGTGGTGCCCAGTTTGTTGCTGCCTGTGTGATTGTAAATCCGGATACTGTAATATAGTTAACTCCTGTTTTATCCGGCATAAAGCAATTATTACGTGCCGTAATCTCTACCGTTTCTTTATTCGGATCCGCTCCATGGAAATTCGCATAGAACTCTGTATTTCCGTCTTTCTGTACTGCCATCCATTTATAAGAACTTAATTCGCCTTCCCATGACGCCGGATGCAGCTCTCCTTTTTCTACCGCTTCCATAGAAAATACTTCATACATGGCTCTTCCGTTCAGAAATACTTCTCCGGTATGTTTCGGATCCAGTGAATAATACCAGTCTCCACTGATCACCTCTGTATATGGGTTGTATGCTCCAAACAATCCATTTCCAACCGTTGCCGTCCATACATCTCCTTTCAGATGTTTCCAGTCTTTAACCACTTCCGAACCTGTAATCACAGCTTTTAATGGTTCTTCCGAACGGTATACGATTCTGTGCTCTTCGTCTGTTCCCCCATTTACCGGATTCACATATTCTCTGTAAATTCCAGGTGCAACCAGTACTTCATCCCCTGCTTTCGCAATCTTTGCAGCTTCACTGATCGTTTTAAACGGATACTCTTTTGTTCCGTTTCCGCTTCTCTTCGCACTCTGCGATACATGATAAATCATATCTATTCTCCCTTCTGGATTACTTGTTTTCTATGTCTATAACGATACCAGAATAAAAATTTTTACCGAGGTGATTTTGATTTAAAAAAGTGGAAATTTGTGACATTTCTCACAAATTTCCACTTTTTTATTCATGCACAGTTTCAGATCTTACATTATCCCCGTAAAGGATCACATTCGAAACATGTTCATTAAACCACTGTATTACCGGTCCCATACATAAAGCAGTAATAACCGTTCCAACTCCAAGTGTCACCCCACATACGAATCCTATCGCACAGCAGATCACATCCGTCGAAATACGCCATACCCGGAATGCCGGTTTTTCATGTCGTTCTGATAATGTAAGTGCTATCGCATCATATGCCGACACCCCAAGCTCTGCTGTAAAATATAATGAAGCACCAAAACACATAATCAAAAGATTCACTACAAGAAGTGCCGTACGTACCGGCATGGATACTTCCGGCATGATCTGATCCAGTATATGTTTTACGATTGTTGCTGAATTTCCACAAAGCAAAAGATTTAAAATCGTCGCAATTCCTATTAATTTCCGGTTCATCAGTACCATAAGCAGAAGCATCACTGCAATAATCACAAGAAAACAGATCGCAAACGTTAAATGCGTGATATTTACCACCGCAGTTACAAAACTCGAAAATGGATCAATTCCAAGATCCGCTTTCTGCAATCCTCCTACACTCACTCCTGCAAGCAATGTCCCTGCAAATGCCATGATGACTCTCTTTCCCAAATGATCTTTTTTCACAATCATTCCCTCCTTCTTCATATCTTTCTTACCTGTTATCCCTTATACACAATACTCTCGTTGTATTTTTCTCTACAGGTACTTATGATTTGAAAAAGTGGAAATTTGTGACATTAGCCTCTGTCGACTTCTCTTGTATACTTTGATCTACAAGACCTGCCGCTGCCGGCTCCTTTCGAATGCATGGCAATATAAAAAAACCGGAACCACCTACCCCAAGGCAGATGATCCCGGATTCCACTCACATTATTCTCTACATATCTTCATACTGCATCAGATACTTACAGATCTTCTGCAGATCCTCTTCCTCACTTGCAACGATCTCCAAATGCAGTTCGTCTGCTCTTGAGAAAAGCTGTGTCATAGACATAAACTGGCAGAGTTTTGATTTCAGGTTCAGTCGGTCTCCCTCACCTGTCAGTAATTCTACACGTCCCTTACAGTCGTCAACAACTTTAAAGAATTCCTGCGCATTTGTAATCTTATTAATTTTCATAGCTGGTCTCCTTTTACAATGTGTAATAATCCGTTTCTTTTGATATTCCCTCGATCCTTACGCCAAGCGTATCATACAATGATTTCTTCAGTCTTTCTACGTCTCTGTCCTTCAGAGCATCAATATATCCCTGATGCTCTGCAATCATATTCTTGGCGCCGTCCGTGTTCTTTATCACATCACGGCCATATATCAGTTTGAAGAATGATAACGTATCCCACAATGATTCGATTACCGCACACACTCTGTCCATGCCACTGATGGAATAGATTGCAAAATGAAATTTGCGGTTCTGAAGGTACAACTTCTTCGCATCAATTTCGTCTGCTTCAACAATTGGAATATACTCTTTATGTATCTCTTCCAGTTCCTGTATCTGTTCTTCGGTAATCTTTTTACATGCTTCTCCTGCTGCCAGCGGCTCTAACATCTGACGCATCAGATATATCTGAAGGACATCTTCCTGTTCCAGTGAAACAAGTTTTACTCCTACATAGGGAATCGATTCAGCCAGGCCCATTTTTTCCAGACTCTTCAAAGCCTCTCTGATCGGCATACGGCTGACTCCAAGCTGACGGGCAAGCTCTTCTGTATTCAGCTTTTCCCCCATCTTCAGCTTTCCATCCATAATCCAGTCCATCAGTTTATTCAACACCTGCATTGGCAATGTATCTCTTTGCAGCATCATTGAATCATCTTGACCCATTGTCACTCGGTTACTCATATATAGCACTACTCTCTTATCTTAAATATTTACAGACCGAGCTTTTCTACTAATTTGTCCAAAATAGCAACCTGTGCTGTCTCTTCGACTAACTCAGCTGTATGCTCTGCAGCCAGTGGATCTTTTCCCATTGCAACCACACCATGATCTGCCAGTAAGAAGGCATTGATATTCGGTGTCTTTTCAAACATTGCTTCTACCATCGGTACGTCTTCCGGTCTCACCATTGCTGCATGTACGTCTAAGGTTGGATATCCTTCCGGGTTTTTCAGTTTGGAATGCCATGTTACAAGCGGCAGGTCTTTCTTAGAGGATGACCATCCGATCGCATATGGAGAGTGTACATGTACGACAGACTGTACATCTGGTTTCAATTTATAGATGTAGCCGTGCAGTAATGCTTCTCTCGTTGGCTTTCCTGTTCCTTCGATCACATTCCCGTCAAAATCTGTAATTAAAAATCCTTCTGGTGTGCAGTCTCCCAGAGAACCGCCGCTTGCTTTTACAAGCATTGTCTCTGTTCCAGGTATTCTGGCACTTACGTTTCCTCCACTACCAGTCTGTATCCCTCTATTATAAGCTCTTTTACTTGCAATAACAAGTTTTTCTGCGATTTCATATGCTTTCTGATCCATATTCTCAAGTCCTCCTTTTTTAGTTCTCACCAAAGTCCTGTGGTAATTTACCCTGTTTTTTCATTTCATCTACAATGTAATGAGCTGCTTTCACACCAAATTCCGGAGTATCCAGATTGTGCGGAATCACGATAACTTCTACGTTATCATTTACATTTTCAATGATTGTCTGAATCAGGACAGAATCACTCTTTGGTTCGTATAATTCCTGTCCTTCCAGTGTATTGTGTCTCATTCCCTTGGTTGGGATAAGAAGTTTTACAGGGTAAGTAACCTTGCTGAGTCTTTCTGCCAGAATCTTTCCTAATGCTTCGGCTTCTTCCGGAAGGATCTTGATATGTGCTGTGTTAGCATTGTGGAGCATGTATTTTCTTTCGTCCATTCTGTCCGGAAGTTCGCTTGTACTGAAGTCTACAAAGTCAAGTCCGCCAAGGCTGATAACCAGCGGTACTTTCTTTTCTACGGATTCTACCAGACGGATCTTTGCTTTTGGACCATATGAGAATCCGCCTCCGAAATATTCGGATGTCAGTTCATGTAAAGTCAGATCCAGAATTCCGTCTACCAGTCCGTTCGCAGCCATATCTTCCATCGTAGCTCCGCCGACTCCTGTTGCATGGAATCCAATAACCTCGAGTCCCATCTTCTCTAATTCTTCTACTGCTGCAACTGCTCCTGTGTTCGTTACACCCATCAATGTAACAGCAACAACCGGTTTGTCACCTTTTGTCAGTACCTGTCCGGCGCATTTTACCATTCCTACACAGCATGCACAGGCATTGGAGATTACCTGACGTGTTACAATGTTCAGACCTGTGAAGTCACAGATTGCCGGCATAACTGTAATATCTTTATCTCCTACAACGAGGTCGAATTTTCTTGTTCCACTTGCTACGGTTGTAGCCATAACTTTCGGAAAACCGATCGGCAGTTTCTGCATAGCATTTGCTGCCATAACTGTGTTCTGAAGTCCTCCGACAGAAATGATTCCGTCAATCTTTCCTTCTTCATATAATTTTACTACATAAGCTGCAACTGCATCTTTCATGTAGTCGATCTTCTCGCCTTTTGACTTTGGCTCCATCTCTTCCCAAGGTGTTCCGTAACTTTCTGCGATCTCTTCTCTTGAGATATCATAATTATAAGATGGTGCAGGACCTGTTGCTGTATTGATAACCAGAGCATTTAATCCTTCATTTTTAATAAAATCGCTGATAAACTTTGCTTCTTTAAACTTTGTATCGCAACTTTCGATTACTGCTATCGTCTTCATATTCTTTCTTAATTCTCCTTTTATACAGATATTGTGAAGACCATCCATCTGGATAACCTCCACAATATCTTACTCTTGTCCAGAATTCCTGTTATATCCCGACTATATCATGAATTAGTTCTGGCTGAAATATTTTGTCTCAGCTTTCTTTGCTGCTTTCTTAGCATCTTTGTCAATGATTGCTGTCTTGTATTCATCGAATACGAAGTCAGAATCTTTCTTTCCGATTACCGGAAGTTTGTTGTCATGAGAATCTTCATATTTTTCTACTGCTGCAGATAAGATTACGTCATGAGCAAGTAACAGATGTTTGTGAGGATCTACGCCTGCTTCTTTACAACGACGGATTGTGTCACGTACTGTCTTCCATGCAGCTACGATATCAACGTAACGTCCTGGAGGACAGATGTCATAATGTAATTCATCCTGCATCTCCTGTGGAGCATCGATGTTACCCATTACGAATACGGAATCTCCTACACAGAAGTATGGTCCGTCTTCTGTCTCAACAACAACTGTCATATGTCCTGGGCAGTGTCCGAATGACTCGTATACGCTTACACCTGGTTCGATTTCAACTTCGCCTTTTACTGTTTCAAATCTTTCATATACGCCCGGCTGATCGTATGGTGCGATGAACTGGTCTCCGCATGTTACATCACCATCTTTAGCGATGATCGGACGGCAGTATGATTTGTAGTGAAGCGGCACTGGATTGTGTGCATATTCCCATTCAACTTCGTTGCAGATGAAACGAGCTTTTGTAAATTTCTCAAGGTAGAAGATGTGATCCCAGTGAAGATGTGTAAATAATACGATATCTACATCTGATGGTTTGTATCCTACCTGAGCCAGACGAGACTCGATGTCATCGATTCCTGGTCTCTGAAGAGATGGTCCGTGATGATATTTGTCTGCATGCTCTGTCCATGACATACCTGTGTCAACCAGGATCAGCTGATCGCCGCCTTCAATTAAGAATGTCATATCTGGAAGCTGATCGGATTCATTTGTGATACCCATTTTTTCTACATATTTCTTGCATGAGAAATGATACCAGTATTCCAGTGGTTTTGTTGGGATGTAGCCTGAGTTAAGTGGTCTGATTGTTAATGACATAATAAAGTCCTCTCTTTCTTATATATATGTAATATTATTTGTTTCCTTATTGTTAGTAGTTTCGATCTTTTGTTTTATGCTCCTTGTTTTTCCTTTGCCTCGCGTTCTGCGATTGCTGCATCAGAATAGATACCAAGTTTTTTCTTTCTCATGTGCTTGTCACACATAGATGTAATGATTGGTGCGGTAAATGCTGTCACAATGGCTGCTACTGCAAGTTGGGCTGTTGCTGTACTTGCTGCTGACTGCCATGCCGGATCTACCTCTGCAAGAGAAGCCGGAACACTTGTTGCGTTCGCTGCCGTTGTACCGATTGCAGCTCCCATAGCATTTCTCTTGTTCTTTGGAAGTGTAAGCTGGAACAGGAAGTAGAATAAGAATGCTGACAGTGCTGAGATGATTGCCAGTACTACTCCGCCAACTCCACCTAATGCAATACTCTTAAGACTCATTCCTGCTCCGATTGGGATCATCATGAAGAATGTGATGATCGGCATTGCATCTGCTGCAACTTTACGGAATGTCTTGTCCAGATTTCCCCAGATAATACCGATGATCAGAGGAATCAGTGTTGCGATAAATGATTCGATCGGGATGGAAGCCATACCAGCTGTTCCCATAGCGATCATTGTAAAGAATGGTCCGTCGTTCAGTGATAAGATTGAGATTGCTCCGGCATCTGTTTCGTCACCATACTGCTGAGCAAGTCCTAAATACAATCCTCCGGCTGAGTTTGTGATACCGGCGATCATTGCCATGGAAGTGATTCCACAGAATCCTGCGGCTCCGCCGATCTTAGCAACCAGAAGTCCAAGAATGATACCTACAACGAATTTCATAAGTGTCAGTGTACATCCTTTGTACAGCGGCATTCCGATCTTCTTTACATCGATGGATGCTCCGTTCAGTAAGAGGAACATTCCTAACAGACAGGCTGTTCCGGTTTTGAACATTCCGGATGTAAATCCTCCGATCTCAAGTACGTTTGGAATAAATGTGTTAGCAAGTACTCCGATCAGCATTGGCACAATGATTAATCCCCCAGGTACCTTCTGCATAAGTTTAAAAAAACTTTTTTCTTCCTTCATCCTTTCTTTACCTCCTTAGTTTTGTTGTTTGGATATTGGATATTGGATACGATTCATCGTGCTTTTATCATACAACTGGATCCAATCTTTGTCAACATGACTAATTATCTAATTTCGGGATTGATTTTTTGTGCATTTTTAACAATTGTGTTCTGTGTATACTTTCATTGCATCACGGATCAATGTATCGAACTTATCTGCATCCCATGCAGCTCTTCCGACAAAAAGACCGTCTATCGATGGCTGGACGATCAGAGATTCTGCATTTCCCGGGTTGACACTTCCACCGTACAGGACAGGTATTTCTTCTGCTTTTTCACCAAAGATTTCATACAGTGCCGCCTTAATCTCTTTATGCATGGCTTCTGCATAATCTGCGGATGCAGGTGTTCCATTGACACCGATAGACCATACCGGTTCATACGCTACCCAGATATTTTTACATTCTTCCGGTGACACACCATAGAATCCTATTTTGAGCTGGCTCCGCAGAGTCTCTGCACTGATTCCATATTCCTTCTGCTCGGCTGTCTCACCAATACAAAGTAAGGTCTTGAATCCATGTGACAGAGCCGCTTTCACCTTTTTATTCTCTTCTACGTCACTTTCACCGAATACATGACGTCTCTCAGAGTGCCCGATCATTACAAGATCCAGCCCCATCTCCTCCAGCATGCATGGTGAGATCTCACCTGTAAACTGTCCCTGGTCTTCCCAGCACATATTCTGGGCACCAAGTCTTACAAATTCACGGTCACAGCAGCTTGTTGCAGTCTGAAGCGTCGTGTAGGACGGAATGATAAAAAGCTCGATATCATCCCTGCTGATATCCTTTGTATTTTCAACCAGTTTCTGAAGATATTCTCTGGTCGCACTGATGCCCTTATACATCTTCAGATTGCTTCCGAAATATAATTTTTTCATAGAATTTTCCTCTCTTTTAGCGGTTCTGATCATACTCTCTGAATGCATCTACTTTAGGCTGAGAAGAACATCCCGGTACGAATTCGTTCGTAAAGAAAGCGTCCACAAGCATCTCACGTACTTTTGCACCTGTCGTGAATGCTCCCATACAGACAATATTAGCATCGTTACTAAGTCTGGCTCTTGTCGCAGAATATACGTCAGATACCAGTGCGGCATATGCACCTTTTACTTTATTGGCAGCAATAGATACCCCAAGTCCTGTTCCACAGATCAGTACACCTCTGTCATATTCCCCAGATGCTACATGCTCTGCTACATCAATCGCTACGTTCGCATAGATCGGATCTTCACTTCCGAAGTCTGTCACCTCTCCATAGCCTTTCTTTTCAATGTAAGCAATGATTTCCTGCTTTGCTTCTTCTGCATTTGGATCACAACCGATTGCAATTTTCATGTTCATTTCCTCCTTCTTTGTATCGGATATTGGATATTGGATACGATTTATACCTTTATAATAGCACTACATGTTTTTTATGTCAACAAATCTAATATAGGCTCTTATGTTTTTGGATAAAATATACAAAAATCAGTTCTTATTATCATGCATATCTTACGACAGGACGCAAAAGACCGGCATGTTGAATTATCGCAACATGCCGGCCTTCTAAGGAGGGGTTTATCATTGAAAAAATTTAGTTCTCGTTATAATTGTATTTTACGCTTCGGTACTTCCTTCCCACGTACCTACTTTTCTTGCGCCTGCGTTCTCATCAAACCAATGGGTTGTAACTGTCTTGGCTCTTGTAAAGAAACGGTAGCCGTCTTTTCCAAGTACATGCAGATCTCCGAAGAACGAATCTTTGTTTCCTGAGAATGGGAAATATGCTGTCGGAACCGGGATTCCTACGTTGATTCCTACCATTCCGCCGTCGGTATCCATTGCAAATCTGCGGCTGTAATATCCGCTCTGTGTAAAGATGCAGGAACCATTGGCAAATGGATTTGCATTCATGATCTTGATTCCTTCTTCGTAATCTTTCACACGTTTGATACATGTTACCGGTCCGAAGATTTCCCTGTCTCCGACTGTCATTCCCGGTTTTACATGATCTAAGATGGTTGGTCCTACAAAGAATCCATTCTCATATCCCGGAACTTTTACGTCTCTTCCGTCTAATACCAGTTCTGCTCCTTCATCGATACCTTTCTGGATCCAGTCACAGATTTTTGCTTTATGTCCTGCATTGACTACCGGACCGAGATCTGTATCTTCTTCATATGCACATCCAAGCTTCATTACTTCTGCTTTCTTCTTAAGAAGTGCTACAAATTCATCTGCGATACTCTCCTGTACACATACAACTGGGAGTGCCATACATCTCATTCCTGCACATCCATATGTAGAGTTGATGATCGCATTAACTGTTGCTTCCAGATTGCAGTCCTCTAATACCAGTGCATGGTTCTTAGCTTCTGTCTGAGCCTGAACACGTTTGCCGTGCTCTGCTGCTTTTGAATATACTTTCTTTCCTACACCGGTTGTTCCTACGAATGTCACTGCTTTCACTCTTTCGTCTGTAAGGAGGATATCTGCCTCTACACGGCTGCATGTCACTAAGTTGACAACACCTTTCGGGAATCCGCCTTCTGTATAGAAGAGTTCCATAATTCTCATTGCTGTGAGTGGTGTCTGTGAGCTTGCTTTTAATACAACCGTATTACCACATGCGATAGACAGTGGAACCATCCATCCCCATGGGATCATCGCAGGGAAGTTCATTGGAACGATACCTGCGGTTACTCCAAGTGGAAATCTATAAGTTGCAGTATCATAGTTTGTTGTTACCTGCATTGCTGCATCTCCCTGGATTATAGCCGGGAGTGCACATGCCTCTTCCGTCGGCTCGATGGCTTTCTGTACATCGCCTCTTGCTTCTTTAATGTTCTTTCCAAGTTCTTTTGCACAGAGAACTGCCAGTTCTTCTTTGTGTGCATATAAGATATCTCTCCATTTGAACATGTACTGCTGTCTCTTTGCCAGTGATAATCTGGACCATGCCGGGAATGCCGCCTGTGCGGAAGCGATTGCTTCTTCTACTTCATCAGCGGTACAGCATGGGACCTGTGCGATCACTTCTCCTGTGCTGGAATCTGTAACGTCCATGTACTTTTCTGTCTTAGATTCTTTCCATTCACCATTTACACAATAACCCATTTTTTTGATTTCGCTCATTTTTTCTTCCTCTTTCTGTTTTATTTTTTTGATAGCTGACTATAAGAATTTCCCGGAACTGCTGCTATATTGCAGCCACCATCTCTCCGTATAATTCCTTTTCTTCTTTTATGAATGCCTTGACTTCTTCCGGATTCGGAAGTGCATCGGAGCAGTTATTACTGCGTACCATCATAGATGCCTCTGCCGAACCGAATTCGAGACATTCCTGGATCTCCCATCCCTGATACAAACCATATAAGAATCCGGATCCGTATCCGTCACCGCCGCCAAATCCTTTTCTTGCATTGACCGGGAATGGTTTGATACTGAAACTCTTTCCGTCGCAGGTATATGCCGTAGATCCTTTCATTCCATGCTTAATCACAAGAATTCTTGCACTCTTATTCTGCCAGTAGACTGCACTTTCTTCGTCTGTCATACCCGGACAGATCAGTTTTTCTGTCAGGTCAAATTCTTCTCTTGATCCCATGATAACGTCCGCCTCTTTTGCCACCATGGAATAATAGATGGAAATCTCATCTTCACTCTTCCAGTTATGTGGACGGTAATCAATATCAAAAATGATCTTCGTCTCATTCATTTTTGCGAGCATCATTGCCTTCAGTATTGCTTCCCTTGAAGGGCTCTCCGCCAGAGCCGTTCCTGAAATCAACAACGCTTTTCCGCTTTTAATGTAATCTTCGTCTACATCCTCCACATCCAGTTTCAAGTCTGCCACACCGTTTCTGTACATCAGAATGCTGCTCTCACTGGATGACAGCATCTCTGTAAAACTAAGTCCCAGCCGTTCTCCATTCTTACAGCGGGTAATATGACTGGTGTCAATTCCTTCTTTGTTAAAATAATCCAGCACATAATCCCCAAACTGATCATCTGATACTTTTCCAATAAATCCGGCTTTCATACCATGATGAGTAACTCCTACTGCAATGTTGGCCGGTGATCCTCCGATGAACTTTTCAAACATATGTACATCTTTTAATGGGCCAAATTCTTCTTTTGCCTGATCATTCCACGCCGGATTGAAATCAATGGCAATTCTTCCCATGATGATGATATCCAACGGTCTTGACGCATCAAATTCTATATACCTCATCTTCGGAAACCTCCTTTTCATTTTTTCTGTCTTCATTGTAATCTTGTTTTCCGTTCTCTACCTTAACTATTCTGCTATAGATCAGCCAAAAAATCACTTATTCTCATTCGTCTTATTGTTTTTTTCCATGCTTACTCTAAAAAAACTTCATTATTCTGTTTTTCCCCGGATAGCCTCACAATCTTCCAGATATGCCATTACAGTTCTCTATGAATTCTTTGACGACTATCAGCTTTCCAAGCATATTTTTACATTGACAGAATCTGTTGCCGGCAGCTCTTTACAAACGACTCAGATCTACAGAACTTGCCACTGGCAACTTCTCTTGCATACTTTGGTATATAAAAAAATCTCCGCTACGGATATTTCCGTAACGAAGATTTTTATTTTATGTATCAGGATTTATTTACCTTTTCTTTTCCCAGCCAGTAATCACGATATTCCTTTGGTTTCATCTCAACCATCTTTTTGAATAAGCTGCTGAAATAATTCGTATTATCATATCCTACCATCGTCGCAACCTGTGTAACCGGATATTTTGTAATGCAAAGCAACGTCTGTGCTTCCCCGATTCTTCTCCAGATCATATACTGTCCCGGCGAATATCCTGTCGCATCCTTGAATGTATGTGCAAGATAGGACGTACTCATATTCAGCTGCTCTGCCATCTCATCCAGTGAACAGCTTTCATTATAATGCTGATCCAGATATGTTTTAATATGTCTCGCATAGTCAACATCTGTCTCCAGACCATTGGATTTCATGAATTCTACCGGAATTTCACGAATCATCGAGAACAATGCTTCCATTAAATGTGAGCAGACACTGAGTGCTTCTTTTTCTGATTTTAATAATAATTGTTCAAACATACACATTAATAGATTTTCTATATGTGGTTCCAGGCTTCCGGAATGTAATACCGGAACTGCTCCGTCTGGCAAAATCTGGTTTCTCCTAAGTCCCGGTAACCGGATTCCTGCCATTCCAAGACAAAATACCGATAAATTGTTATCGCTGTCTTTCTTCTCATCATGGATCTGTCTTGGCTCAACTATGATAATGTCTCCTTTTTTTACTTTGTATCGTTGATTGTCAATGATATAAGTACCGCTCCCCCCTGAGACGTATGTAAGCTCTGCACGATCCTCATGTGCGTGCATCATTCTCGGCGGAAGGAACATGGTTCCTGCTGCACTATTCGCAAAATATAATAATGATGGCTGTGTGTAAATCTGTTTTTGCTCCTTTGCTGGTAAAAACCATTGAAACATTGTATCACCTCTCCCTTTCTGCACTTATTGTATCACGTGCATTTTTTGTTGAAAAGGCACTTTCGACAATCCGTGCAGAATAGTGGAGTTTTTATTTGTTAATTTTTACTCAATATTTCGTTGTTTTTTGATGTAATTCAGGATTAATTCTGCCGCATCTTCTAATGAGATCTCACTGGTATTGATCATCATGTGATAATTTTCCGGGTCTCCCCATTTCCTTCCAGTGTAATAATTATAGTATCTTTCGCGGGTTTCTTCCTCTTTTTCCATCTCTTTCAGAGACATGCCTCCATAGTACTCAGGGCTTCTTTCTTCTCTGAATTTCTCATCTGCATATACGAAGAATGAATAATGATCTGGATAATCTTTTAACATAGCGTCTGCACACCGGCCTAAGAAGACTGCACTTTCACGCTTTGCAATCTGCATGATTGTTACAGATTGCTGCTGGTACATCTGGTTATAAGACGGAATGGTATCAAATGCCCATTCATCCCCTGCGCCCATTTTTTCATGCGGGGTCTGGTAAGAATTTTCCAGCATCGTCTCTTTTCCCATATCTGCATTGCCCATCTTGGCTGCTGCCCGGTAAACAATCTCTCTGTCGTAACATTTCACACCCATTTTCTTAGCAAGGATCTTGGCGAGTTCACGTCCGCCGCTTCCGTACTGTCTGCTGATGGTTACAACAACATGTCCAGGAATCACACCTGTATTCTCTGTGGCTGCTGTATTTTCATTGTCCGTTGTTTCTCCTGCCAGTTCTTCTGCTTCTTCCATCTCTTTTTTGAACTCACGTTCATTTAATTCCTTCATGATCTGCGGATATTGTTTATCCAGTTTGTAGAAGTACAGCACAATGATAATGATGATCCATACAAGCATCGGTCCGAATTTATAGAGATCGATGATCATGTTGATCGCACTCTGCGGCTGAACCTGTGAACCATTGGTTGCACTGACATATCCTGCCATAGACAACAGGCTTGTCATAATTGCAGAAGTAAGTCCGCCTCCGACTTTTGCACCTACAGAACCTGCGGCGAATACCAGACTTTCCTGACGGATGCCGCTCTTCCAGTGACCGAAATCAACCGCATCTCCGAGGAATCCGAAGATAATGGAATTCAAAGGTGCAAGTCCGATACCGCGGATGACACAGCTTGCAAGTGTCCATGCAAAACTGCCCGGATTTAAGAAAAATGCAAGGTGTCCGACTAATGCAAATGTCACTCCGATCAGAGACATATTTCTCTTTCCGAACTTCTTAACCAGTGCCGGACTTAAGAATGTCACGCCTACCAGTACCAGTGTCTCTATCAGGTAAAGTGAACTGTATAAAGTATCGTTATGGAATACATATTTACAATAATATGGGAGGATCGTTCCTGTAACTGTATAGATTACATTCTGCATCATCCATAACATCAGACATGCCCAGAAGTACTGGTTGGAGAACAATGCTTTGAATGTTTTTCCTGTATTTACCTTGGTCTGCTCCTGCTTTACGACTACTTTTTCTTCACAGTTCTTGAAGCAGATCACCAGAAGGATCATTGCTACGATTGCCCACAGCGTCATCGTCTTGATCCATGCAGCCTGATCATCACCGAATACTTTTACCAACGGAAGTGTACAGGTTACTGCCAGGATACGTCCGAATGGTGACATACCCATACGTACGATACTTAACATATCACGCTCTCCTGAGCTTCTTGTCATCATAGCCGAGAGACTTCCGTATGGTACATTGATTGCTGTATAACATACGGTTGTACATAAGTTATAAGTTACGAATATATACAAAAACTGAACCAGATTGGTCGAATGTGGTACGGTAAACAAAAGTACCGCTGCAAGTGTGTATGGAAGACTCATCCAGAGTACCCATGGTCTTGATTTTCCCCATTTTGAATTGGTCTTCTGTACGATCAGTCCCATGATGACATCTGATCCGCCGTCGAATATACGGGAAAGAAGCATTACCAGACCTACGGTTGCGGGACTTACACCTACATAGTCCGTATAGAATAATGTCAATACCGTACTGATCATTCCATATACTACGTTACAGGCTGTATCTCCACATCCATATGACAGCCTTACCTTCCACGAAAGTTTCTCTCCTGCTTGTTTTGATTTTGTTCCGTTCATTTCGTCACTCCTTCTTCACAATACGAAAAAGGAAAAGGACTGGCGGTACTTTTATGTCTGTGCCGGCAGTCCTTCTACTTTCTCGTACGTTTTTATTTTAAATAAAAGATGTTTTTTCCGCAACTGGTCATCTGAAAAATCCAGTCATTTTATTCATCTTTTGTCTCCGGGTCATATTTTCCACTTCTTAAGTCTTCACGGCGAGGTGTGAAAATGTCCACGTATACGAATCTTTCAATTCCATTATTCTCCCAGATATGCCACTGATTTGATGGAATATTGTATGTACATCCTGCCTTTACAAAATGCTTTACTCCTTCTACGATCAGATCGCATTGTCCGGCAAGCACATAGCCAATCTGCTCATTTGGATGTCTGTGCGGGGCAAGTTTCTGCCCCGGGTCAATATATCCTTTTCCGACTGTTGCATTCTGTGCATCAGCGATCACCTTGAATGCTTTTCCTTCTCCCTGTGAGAAATATTCTATCTGGGTTGTGTCTTTTACGATTTCAGCCATAATCCATATCTCCTTTTACCTGTTTCTATGATCTTAGAAGCATCCGATTCTTGGCAGTCCATATACAGATTTCCATCCTTCTGACATAGGCTCTTTTAAGTATGGTGCCATCTCTTCTTCTGTTCTGAGTGTTGTCTTTTCAACCGGTGGAACTGTTCCTGCAGGATAGTCTTCCAGAATCTCTTCTACCAGTAATGTGATCAGTTTTGCGAAGCATACAACCGGTCTCTTAACTTTTCTTGCGTCAGATAATGATTTCTGGAATCCAACAACACCTTCTGGTGTAGCTGATAATTCGTGAGCGTTGTGACCTTCACCTTCATACCACTGGTTTGGTCTCATGAAATCATCGATAGAGTTATCGAACCAGTCATCCTGTAACAGTTTCTCAGGATGTCCGTCTACTGCGTGTTCCATGCTTACCATATCTGGTGTAAGGAGGAGTCCAAGAGATGTCTCTGATTCACCTGCATGTGTGAATGTCTCGTGAAGCTCATCGTCTTTTCCACTCCATGGACGCCAGAAGTCACCTGTCATATGCGGCCAGTCAATGACTCTGAATACACCTGGGAGAGAATATCTCTTGCAGAATTCCTGTACTGCTGATGCCAGTGTCCACTGATGTCCGTGGTTATTTACAAGGATGATCTTACGGAATCCATCATTCCACAGTCCAAGCATCATAGCGATGATCTGCTCCATCAGTGCTTCGTGAGGGATAACGATTGTTCCCGGCATTCCAAGATGATGAGCCGGATGTCCGCCATACATGATCGGCCATGCAAGGTTTACTTCGTAGCCCTTCTTTGCTGTGTATCTTCTTACACCTTCCAGTACCTGTGATACCTGGAATACATCCTGTCCGGTTGGAAGAGCATCACCGTGACACTCTGAGCATCCTACAGGGATCAGTACGATATCATTTTTCTTGCGGCGTTCATTTAAGATATAACGTGGTGTTGTCTGGATGTAGCAGTTTGCTTTACCAATTTCTGATGGTGAAGGAATCTCGAAGTCCTCTTTTAACCATTTATCAAGCTGCGCCTCATCTGCGTCCCAAATCTCTTTTTTGATACGTCCAATCGGGTTATCCTCGAATTTCCAGTCTGGGTTTTCTGTTCTGATCCATTTTACATTTGAAATTGACATATGCGTTTCTCCTTTTCTTTCTTGAATTTTTTGAATAATTTATGGTTCGTTTTTTCTTTACTTATCTATTGATATTTTTATGTTTCCGGTTATTTTCTCTGTCCAAGTCCGATAGACTCCAGATATTCTCCGGTTCTCTTCTGCTCTTTTAAGCATTCGCCCGGTGTCGGCGGATAGCAGTCACGTTCGATACATGCATATCCTGTGTATCCGATCTTCTTAAGCAGTTCTCCGTATGCTTTCCAGTCGATCACACCTTTTCCTACTTCTGCGAACAGGTTCATCTTTGTTGCTGCCGCAAATCCGATATTGTGTTCCCAGCAATAGTCCTTTACTTCTTTTGAAAGATCTTTGAAATGAAGGTAATCAATCTGATCTGCGATCTTTTCGGTATATGCGAACAGGTCATTTCCTTTGATGTAGATATGATGTCCGGTATCCAGGCAGAATCTCAGTTCATCCTTTGGTACCATAGAACGGAACTTGTCGATCTGTGCTTCCGTCTCGATATGGGTACATGCATGTGGATGGAATACTGGTTTGACACCATATTCTCTTACCTTCGCCGCAAGTTTACGGTAGTTACGGCAGAATGTTTCGAACTGCTCATCTGTAAGCTCCGGATCTGATACAGGTTCGTCTGTCATAAGATCTGTATACATGGCATCCATGATTACATAGAATGGTGCACCGAGTCTTCTTAATACTTTGCATCCGTTCTCTACATGTTCCATTGCTGCCGGCATAGAACTGTCATCCCACAGTGGGGTCATGATCGAATATGCAAGTGGTACGATTCCTCTTTTTTCCAGTTCTGCTCCGAGAACTTCCGGATCTGTCGGCATATAGCCGTATGTACCGATTTCAGAATATTTATATCCGGCTTCTACGAATTCATCCAGATATGTATCGTATTTTGGCTGTTTTGGATCATCGATGAACCATACACCCCAGGAACATGCATTATTAGCTATTTTTATCATTTTCTTGCTCCTTCCTGGCCGGCTTTCTGACCGGCCGCCGTTATTTCTTAATCTCCCATGGAGAATTTCTTCATATTGACCGGCATGATCTCCGGTTTTTCACAGGTACTTGTCATCTCGTAAGCTTTTCCTGTATCGGAGGATACATAGAACCCTTCCATGATCTCCAGTACGTGGAATGCAAGTTCTCCGTTTGCTCTGTATTTTCCACCTTTTTCGATGGCTCTCGCCATATCGGAAAGTCCAAGTGATCTGCTGTTTTCTGTATAATCGTAGCAAGATGGGATCTCTGCCCAAGATGTCGGGATATTTTCTTTTCTTGGATATTCTAACCAGTCCGCATCTTCTCTTCTTCTGAGCTTGGTTACTCCGCCGTAGATATTCGGTCCGTCATATGGATCCGGATCATCCATGCTCATAACACCTTCCGTTCCGTAGATCTCTACTCTTGGAAGTTTGGAATCTACGATATCAAAGCTTAAGATCATCGTTGCGATCACGCCATTTTCAAATTCAATGGTTGCAGATGCATGTGTCGGAACTTCAACTTTGACTTTGTCTCCATTCATTGGTTCGCTGGTGATCAGTCTTTCTTCCCAGCCTTTTCCGGTAATGGCACTGATTCGTTTTGCAGGACCGAACATACATACAAATAATGTCAGGTAGTAAGGACCGATATCGAATACAGGGCCGCCGCCGTCTTTGTACCATGGAATTGGATTCGGATGCCACATCTCCATGCCCCCGTTCATATAGAAGGCTGTTGCTGCGATCGGTTTTCCGATCCATCCATCTTCCAGAAGCTTTCTCATTGTCTGTGGTCTTGCACCCATAACAGTGTCTGGTGCACATCCTACATATAAGCCTTTTTTCCTGGCTGTCTCAATGATCTCTCTTCCCTGTTCCACATTGATCGCCAGTGGTTTTTCACTGTATACATGCTTTCCTGCATTCAGTGCTTTCATATCGATCTCATAGTGTACTGCCGGGTTCGTCAGGTTCAGGACGATGTCTACATCCGGGCATACCATAAGTTCATCCACTGTCATTGGCTTTCCGCCGTATTTGTCTGCTTTTTCTTTTGCTCTTTCAGGCATCATGTCTGCGATTGCTGCAACTTCCAGATTGTCGAATTTTGCGATGTTCTGGAAATATATTTCCGAAATATTTCCACAGCCAACCACACCGATTTTCATTACTTTCATCTTTTTGCCTTACTCCTTTCTGTTTTTTTATTTTTTTAAAGTCCTTCCAGCACTTCCAGAATTGCTTTTACCGCTTTTTCAGATGTACTCTCCGGATATAATTCAAAGGAAACATATCCTTCATATCCTTCGTTATTCAGATGGTTTAATACATTTTTCCAGTTCACAGCTCCGGTTCCAGGTTCATGTCTTCCCGGTGCATCTGCTACATGGAAGAGTCCGAAGTTCTTCACATATTTTGAAATGGTCTCGCAAAGCTTTCCTTCTTCCAGGTATGCGTGATATGCATCATAGAGCATCTTAACTGCCGGCGAATTCACTGCTTCTACCAGGTCTGCACACATCTCTGAATCTTTTAAGAAGTATCCGCTGTGAGCAATCTCGCTCAATGGCTCCAGTGCGAATACGATTCCTTCTTCTTCTCCCCATACTGCGATAGTTTTTAAGATATCGAACATTGCACAGATCTTACGGTTATAAGAATATTCTCCTGTGAGTGTCAGTGCATTGTATGGAGGTTTGTTATCGATCGCTGCCGCATGTGCGATGATTACTTTATTTCCAAGTATCTTGGAAGCTTCAATGCTTCGTTTTACAGATGCCAGATATTCTTCCTTCTGTAATGGATCACACATAGAGATCATTGCATCTTTTGGAAGGTCTGCGCTGATGGCTGAGATTGCAAGTCCGTTTGCATCTGCCAGTTCTCTTAATTTCTGAAGGTCTCTTCCTTCCCATCCCCAGTAAAGTTCGATTGCATCAAATCCGTCTCTTTTCGCTGCCCGAAACCGTTCTTCAAATGGCAGTTCCTGATAGAACAGATCTATATGTACTGATTTCTTAAACATCTTTGTTCCAACTCCTTTCGTTGTCTGTCCTGTTCTTTATGCTTATACTATACACGCGATTCCGATTATGCACCTTCACTATTCTGCCCGGTATATCACCCTGATTTTGGGTATTTTGACCATATTTCTCTCTAAAACTGCACTATTCTGTTTTCCGGTATTTCCTGGCGGCTTTAGGTGTTTTATATGTCAAAAAATTAACTTTTAAAATATGCGTTTTTCCTTGAATACTCAGGCTTTCTGCATACTTTTATCTACAGAACCTGCCACTGGCAGCTTCTTTCGAACGCATGGCGATATAGAGAAAAAAAGAAGCCTGGCATTACATCCAGACTTCTTTTCCGTTCACATTTATATATCTCGTACTTTCATTTATCACATACTTATAAATATGATCATATTTCTTTATTCTTTCCCCATCAGCTTCATCTTCTCTTCCGCTTTCGCCTGTACATTTTCCATGCACTTTCCAAACAGTTTGATCCGGTCGAATTCTTCCGGGTTCTTCTCCATTTCTTCTCTTAATGTATGGCCAAATACCATACGCAGGGCGGTTCCGATATTCACCTTACGGATTCCGCTTCGTACCGCACGCACGATCTCATCATTCGGGATTCCGCTTGAGCCGTGTAATACCAATGGTACATCCACCAGCTCTTTGATCTTCGCCAGACGGTCAAACTGCAGATGAACCGTCTGCGTTGTCATGCGGTGAACATTTCCGATAGATATGGCCAATGCATCTACACCGGTCTCTTTGGCAAAGCGCTGTGCCATCTCCGGTTCGGTATACTGTGTCTGTACGCCTGCAGCAGAATCGGAATATCCGACAGAACCTATCTCGGATTCTACACTTACACCAGCCTTATGCGCTGCTTCTACGACTTCTTTGGTCATTCTTGCATTTTCTTCATATGGTTTCTGGGATGCATCCAGCATAACCGAAGTAAATCCTGCATCAATTCCTTTCTGGATATTCTCCAATGAATCTGAATGATCCAGATGTACACATACCGGAACTTTTGCATCTTTTGCCACCTCTGTCAGAATTCCTCCGAGGATCTTTACCGGCATATGTGCTACGGCTACTTTGTTTGCCATCAGGATCACCGGCATGTCCAGGCTTTCTGCTGCCTGTACGACAGCCTTTGCATCCTCATAGCCAAATACATTAAATCCTGCAATTGCACAGTTATGTACGTCTCCATATTCCAATACTTTATTTAAATTTGTAAGCATATACTTTCTCCTTTTTCTTATCTATTATTTTACAAACATCAATGCAAACTGCGGAACATATGTAATCAGAAGCAGTGCCGCAATACTTACTGCCAGGTATTTTATCAGGTGCTTGTTGATTACAACTTCTACTTTATCGTTCGTCAATCCTGCCGCAACATAAAGGTTGATTCCAAGAGGCGGTGTTGCAACACCGATTGCAAGGTTGACACACATGATGATTCCGAAATGTACCGGATCAATACCAAAAGCAAGTGCTGCCGGATACAATACCGGTGCGATAATAAGGATTGCTGCCGTCGTCTCCAGGAAGCATCCTACGATCAGAAGCATGATATTCACCAGTAAAAGGAAGACAATCTTATTGCCGGTTAATGCAATAATCGCATTGGCAGCGATGGTCGGTACATGTTCTCTGGCCATAATGTATCCGAAGATTCCTGCACATGCTACGATGAACATAACCATTCCGGACGTAGATGCCGAAGACATAAAGATTTCTCTTAAATCTTTGAATTTAATTTCTTTATATACCAACATTCCTACAATAAGACCATAGGCTACTGCTACCGCTGCGGACTCCGTTGTTGTAAAGATTCCGGAATAGATTCCACCAAGGATAATTACCGGCATCAGGAATGCCCCGATTGCTTCTTTCGTCTGATGTGCAAGATTCTTGAATGAGAACTTCACTGTCGGCACCTGTTCTTTATGTGTAATTCCATAATGAATACAAACGATCGACATACATATACATAACAGGATTCCCGGTAAGATACCTCCAAGGAACATACTTCCGACCGAAGCATCCGTTGCTGATGAATATGTGATCATGATCGTACTTGGCGGAATGATCGTTCCCAAAAGTCCCGCACATGCAATCGTGGTCAATGCAAATCCTCTGTCATATCCCCCTTCGATCAGTGCAGGAACCATGAATCCTCCGATTGCTGCCGCCGTTGCCGAAGGTGAACCGGATAACGCTCCGAATAATGTACAGCTCAAAACAGCCGCAACGCCCATACCTCCCGGCATCCATCCAACCAGCGCGTTTGCAAAGTTCGCAAGTCTTTTGGAAATTCCTCCGTAGCTCATCAGTCCGCCGGCAAGTACAAAAAATGGAATTGCCATCAGTGTAAAACTGTCTACCGAAGTAAATAATTTCTGTCCGACAACCTCCAGAGGAAGTGTCCCGCTGGCGATTACTGCCGAAGCACCTCCTGCTGCCAGGCAAAGTGCAATTGGTGTTCCAAGCACCATGGTTACTACAAATGCAAGAAATAAAATTGCTGTCATATTCCTACACCTCCTCTTCCTTCATATTCTTCAGACTTTCCATAAAATTCCGGATATAGTGATATACCGAAATCACCAGACTTACCGGAATCATTGCAAAGATCAGTGCCATTGCGATATGTGTTACTGTCGTGATCTGACCGGTCTGTGCATACTGAACCGTCATTGCGATCGCACATCCCGACATGAAAATCAGGATAACAATCGTCAGAAGTTCTGAAAACCGTTCCACATATCCTCTGTATTTCTTTGGAATCAATGATACAAAAGCCTCCACGCCAAGATGCGCTTTCCTTTTCGCCGCAATCGCCACTCCCGTATAGATAAATGCAATTGAGAAATAACGTGCAACCTCTTCTCCCCATGTAAGCGGGGCATTCAATACATAACGACAGATAACACTGATCAGTGTCACTCCGATCATTACAATCCCTACTATTACCGCCAGATATCCTTCCAGTACATCCAGCACTTTATCGATGATATTTTCCTTTTTCATGTCACATCTCTCCATTCTTTCAGACCGGTTAGTACTTCTTCGCCTCTTCTTTGATACGGTTCACAAGATCTGCGTCTATGCCGCCTTTTCCAACATATTGGTCATATACCTTCTGAGCTTTTTCAATCCATGGCTTTTTGTCAATTTCGATAAACTGGGCTCCCTCTTTTTCCATTTCTTTTTTACAGGTCTCTTCTGACTCAATGACTGCATCTCTTTCTACCTGTTTTGCTTCTTCTGCCGACTCCATCACAATATCCTGGATATCTTCTGGAAGAGAGTCCCATACATTCTTCGACATCATGAGTGGAACCGGGCTGTATACATGTTCCGTCATCGTAATGTACGGTGCTACTTCATGGAATTTTGCAGTATACATATTCGGAACTGTTGTGGAAGAAAGTGCATCACAGGTTCCATTCTGCAAAGCGGTATAGCAGTCATTCCACGGAATAACCACCGATGTTCCACCCAGCGCAATGTAAGTATCTGCCTGAACCTTCGACTCATGAGAACGGATTTTCTTTCCTTTCAGATCATCCAGCGACTTGATCGGTTCTTTCGCACACATAGCATACATTCCATTTTCAAAATAAGTAAGTCCCTTGATCTTCACATCTCCCATGGCATCCAGACACTCTTTTCCAAGCTCACTGTCCAGTACTCCTCTTGCCGCTTCTCTTGATTCAAAAAGATACGGCAGATCCCATAACAACTGGGAATCTGTAAAGCTGGATAACGATGCGGTAGAAGCAATCATGAAATCCAGGCTTCCCATCTGGATTGCTTCAATTGTCTCTTTCTCTGATCCAAGCTGGCCTCCAAAATAGCATTCTGCCTTAATTCTTCCATCACTTTTTTCTTCCAGCAGTCTTGCGAACTCCTTCAGACCGTCGCTTCCAGGATTATTTTCAGAAAGTACATAAGCACCTTTCCAGTTATATATAACTTTGGAGTCTTCTTTGTTTTTTTGTGCTCCGCATCCTGCCGCCATTGCTGTTACAAGCATCAGGGTCAGGCACACACTGATAATTCTCTTTTTCATAGCTGTATCCCTCTTTTCTCATATACCATCCGCTATTTTCTGTTATCTTATCAATCCAAATCTCTGCATTTCCTTCTTTAACTGTTCTGCATGTTCTGGTTCGATCTCTGTAAGCGGTGCTCTTACGGTTCCACCGCAAAGTCCCATCAGTTCTACCGCTTTCTTTACCGGGATCGGGTTCACTTCTGAGAACAATTCATGAATTAACGGCAATGCCTTTAACTGCAGTTCCAGACTTTCTTTCACTTTTCC
>CAVBHX010000014.1:0-56514 GCA_963595255.1 bacterium | reverse complement strand
CACGCGGGCGTTTCTTAATTCAAGAGAGCGCCGTAGGCGGTCTTTCCTATTAAATAAAAAAAGCTTCCACCCTGTATAGGACGAAAGCTGTACTTACGTTTATAAACCACCTAACATACCATCATATGTCTTCCCTGTAACGGAGGAATGCCGTCAGTTTTTACTTGGCAGTCAGGCATTGTTCACACCCTGAAACCGTTCAAAATCTGCAACTCAGAAGTGATATTCAGATATATCTTACTTGTACCGGACTTCCACCATCCCCGGCTCGCTATTGCGTTCTGTTATATCCTACTGTCTTCGTCAGCGTTTTTCACATTCCTTATTATATGCAGTAATCCTAAAATCCGTCAAGGGTTTTTACCTTTTTTAATCGGTTTTTCTCCGTATTTTTCATATATTTTCTATTTTTTATCTTCTACGGCGTATGAGCAGCACGATCAGACTGAAGATCAGAATCACCAGTGCTACGCATCCTCCGGCGATCATATATTTTTCTGTACTTGATTTTCCGGCAAATTTTTTCTGTCCGAAATCCCATACTGCTTTTACTTTTTGCAGGAAATTCTTCCAGACACTCTTTGCACTTGATTTTCCACCGTTTTTCTTCGAATCACCGGAATTATCCACATCCTTCGGCTTACTGTCCACACGTTCTTTCCCGGTGCTTACTTTCTGTAAATACTTATCCGTAAGTTTTGCCGTTGCACTTCCAACCTGATGGCCGTCATATGTATACCGGATCGTTCCCTCTCCGGTATCTTCATCTACATCCGTAATTTCATAATCTATATCTTTGTATGATACATCCTTCGGAAGGATCACATATCCGTCCTCCAGCGGCTGATATTCATTTCCGCCTGTCTGCGTTGATTCTGTGTTCTCACTTCCATCTGTCTGCACCGATTCTGCATTTTCACTTTCTGCAGCTGATATAAATGCTTCTACTTCATCCGGTTTCTTCTCATCTGCCACCTGGATCTTCTGGAAATTGTTAAATGCATATTCGAACAGATTCTTCGTATCCGGATAGATATTCACACCATGTGTCCGAAGTACGACACATACCAGTTTCATATTGCCATTATCGGCCAACGTGATCAGCGTAGATAATGCATTCGATGTATACCCTGTCTTACCTGCAACTGCGTACTGGTAATAATTTTTATTTTCTTTGATCAGCATCTTATGATGCTGTGGAAATACATGTTCTTCCGTCGTATCGGATGCCGGGATCGTATAGCTCTGCTCCTGACAGATCTTCAGGAATTCCGGATAGCGCCAGATCTCTCTGCCGATCAAAGCCATATCGCGCGCACAGGTATAATGATTGTCATCATGAAGGCCGTTCGCATTGACAAAATTCGAATTCTTACCACCCAAACTTTTGCATTCTTCATTCATCTGCTGGATGAACCAGTTATAATCATGTCCGGCATTCTTTCCGACATTTTCCGCAACCGCATAGGCGGCTTCATTCGCTGAGGCAAGCAGCGTCGCATATAATGCCTGTTCCAGCGAGATCACATTACCTTCTTTTAATCCAACCGAAGAATCTCCCGGCTGCATAAAAGATATGCAGTCATTGGAAAATGTTACCTTGTCTGACAGATTGCCATACTTTAAAGCAATAAGACTGGTCAGGACTTTTGTGATACTTGCCGGGTACTCATGTTCATCAATATTCTTCGCATATAAGATGCTTCCGGTTCCCGCATCCATCACGATTGCTGCTTCACCGTATGTGCCCGGTCCTTTTGGCCAGCTCTTCCAGCCGTTCGACTGGATCTCCATCTTATAGGCATCTTCTTCTGCCTTCTTTTCCCGCTCTTCCGGCGTCATGTCTTCTTCTTTTTTCTCTTCCTTCTTATTGGAATCATCTTTTGATGCGTCTGCCGCCTGATTGCTCTCGCTGCCGCCAGGTTCCGCATATACTTTCTGGCTTACCGTTCCCGGTATTACTGTAAATAAGGCCAAGATCAATATTATAATCCTGGCCACAACTTTCTTGCTCTGTTTCATTATACTCGCCCGTTTACTATCCCCTTATATTCATCTTTTGTAAATCCCTTTAATATAACAACTGCTCGATCTTCTTTTTATTCGCATCAAAATCAACCTGCAGTACCTGCATACCCTCATAAGTGATGTCTGTATACGTTCCATCCTGTGGAATGCATGTCTGCTGCATCTTCAGATCGTCTACCGACAGAACATCTTTTGCCATAGAGTACATCTCCGATACACTCATATTCGTCTTTACATGATTTACAGCGTAATTGATCAGAGGCAGTAACGCGCTTGGATCCTTCTTCTCCATAATCTTACGGTAGATTCCATACATTACACTTCTCTGACGTCTTGTTCTTTCAAAATCATTGCCCAGTGTACGGTTTCTCGCATGCGCAAGTGCCTGGGATCCGGTCAGTGTCACATCTCCGGACTGGATATCCGGCATACCATTCTCTCTGTAATAAGCAGCCTCTTCTTCACTGATGAATACGGTCACACCGCCAATCTCATCGATTACATTTACCAGATCATCAAAGCTGATCGTAATATAATTCTGAATATCAAGATCATATGTCTTATTGATCGTGTTGATCGTAAGTCCCACTCCGCCGTATGCATAAGTATGGCCCAGACGGCTCTTTCCGTGTCCGTCAATGTCAACCAGCGAGTCTCTCAGGAATGAGATTGCTGTTGATTTTCCTTCTTTTTTGTTAAAGGATACCATCATCATACTGTCAGAACGTCCCCGGTCCGCATCCGGATCTCTGGAATCCGTACCTACCAGAAGGACATTATATACGTCCTTGTCTTTTCTCTTTTCTTTGGCGATCTTAACCTTCTTTGCATTCGGATCTACTTTGTCAGCTGACACAACCCCTACAGAGTCCCCGTAGAATTTCCACCAGATCGACCCGTAGATCCCGCCAATCAGCAATACGACCAATAATATTATAATTCCTGCAATCTTACGTTTTTTGTGTTTTCGAAAAAACTTCATCTGTCTGTGTCCCCCCCTTAGTCCTTGATCACACGGCCAAACTTGTCCGTCGAACCTTTTTCCATCTTGCCATAGTGGCCGTAAGCTCCGTATTTACCATAATTTCCGTAGTGGCTTCCATAGCTGCCGTAATTACCGTAACGTCTGTATCCATAGCCGTATCCTTGTCCACCGGATGAATTATCCCCGTTGAACACATATCCCAGCATATCGATTCCACTTAACGCAAGGCTTCCTACACCTTCTCTGATCTCACGAAGCTTCGTGTAATCATAGCGGATCACATAAAGGGCCGCATCTACATATTTGCCCAAAAGCGGTGCATCTGCCAGAAGTTCGGATGGCGCAGTATCCAGGATGATAATGTCATATTTTGACTTCAGAGCTTTGATCAGCGCTCTCATACGTCCGCTTCCTATCAACAGCGAATTCTCTCCATCCGGTGCACCACCGAAAATAACATGAAGGCTTCCGTTCTCATTCGTTCTTTCCTTCGGAAGCTTTACATTGGTAATTGCTCCGGATAACGGCACCTCTTTCTTAAGAACGGATCCAAGCCCCGGATGTGGTTCCTGCTCATTCATCACTCCCGCAATCGAAGGATTTCTAAGATCACAGTCGACCAGCAATACTTTCTTTCCCTGCTGTGCAATGGAAATTGCCAGATTCGCCGAAAGTGTCGTCTTACCTTCTCCCGGGATCGAACTCGTAACAAGCAGCGTCTGGTATTCCTTTTTCTCCATATCTTTCATAACGCGGATACGAAGCTTTCTTACCGCTTCCAGATACCCCATGGAGATTCTTTCATTTAACAGGCTCACTGAATTATGAAATGTCTCTTTTTTACGCTTTTTCGTGCGGACATACGGGATACTTCCCAGATCCTGCAGATTGATATTCTTCTTCAGTTCCTTTCTTGACTTCACAGTTCTTCTGGAAAGCACATACAGCAGAAGAATCACACAACCTATGATCGCACCCTTTAAAGCTCCACGCTTGTAAGATCCACGTATAACCTCTACACGTTTGGTATCTGTCGGGATACCGGTCTCATCCAGAATCGTAAGCTTGGTCTCTCCAAGTACGAATTCCGCAACTTTCGGATAATTCTTTATGACTGATTTTAACGTCTTATATGCCATCTGCGGATCGTCTCCTGATACGGATATCGTCAGAAGATTTGTTCCGTCATCTGCTTTAACATTGATTGATCCCGGCATTGAATCAAGTCCCATGTCCTCAGCAACTACATCCTTCAGCACACCACTGGTAAGAATATATGGGAATACTTCCGCCATCTGCTGAGCCGACTGCGCATTCACATAATCCATACCGCCGACAGATGTCACCGATACTGTCGCTGATGCCACATAATTCGACTGATAGCTGGTACTCACTGAGAAATAAGACTGTACCGCGAAAATAACTGCAAGCCCGATGACCAGCCACCACAGCTTCTTCACACCATGATAAACATCTAACATAACATTCGTCAGATCGATCTTCTCAGGCGCATCCACACGTTCACTTCCTGATTTGTCTCTATAATCGCCCATATACTCTACATTCCTTTACTTCTTCCATAATTGCCGTAACGTCCGTATTTGCTGTATTTACCATAATAATGTCCTACCGGACTGTCCACCAGACCGGAGAACGATCTTACACCGTTCAGTACAACTCCCAGTACTTTGCTTTCCTTGTCACGGAAATCATCCATTACTTCATTGATGTCTTCAGCCAGCATATAATTCTGCTTTGCCACGATCATAACCGCATCCGCACAATGTGCAAATATCTGCGCATCTCCGATGATTCCTGCCGGTGGTGTATCAATGATCACATAATCCACAAATTTCCTGCATGCAGCCATTAGCTTAAAAAATGACTCCGAGTTAAGCATCTCCGTTGATGAGGAATAGCAGTTCTTTCCACCCATGAACAACATATGCTTTCTGGTACACGGAACCATGACATCCGCAAGAGATCCGTTTCCTTTCAGATACTCTCCCAGTTCATTCTCCTCTTTTGGCTCCATACCAAAGATCAGAAACTGTGATGGTCTTCGGATATCACCATCTATCAGCAGTACCCTCTTGGACTGTTCTGCCAGCGTGATCGCCAGATTGGCGGCAACCGTAGATTTTCCTTCATTTTCAGATACACTGGTTACCACGAGGACTTTCTGTTCATTCTTTGCCATCCGGTATTCTACCTTGGCCGCCAGTTTCTTATAACTTTCCACGAACCGGAAGCTTGCTACCGGGTCATCAACCAGGATTGCTTTTTTGTTACGCCGGAACATATCCCGGATCGTCTTATATTTCCATTCGTAACTGATAGCTCCGAGGCTTCTGGCATCTAACTTCTTCTCGATCTCATTTTCCTGCTTGATGGTATTCTTCATATAAGAGAGAAGTCCAAGGAGAATTATGACCAGTGCTCCTGCCACAAGTCCGCCCTTCTTGGCCTGTCCGCCTGCATCCAGCGGATTATCCGGTGTATACGCAACCTTCGGCTCCTCCAGCACATCCATAACCGCACTGCCCACTGTATACAGCGATACGCTGCTATAGTTATCCATGACCGTACGGATAATATCTATGGAATCCTTCGGCGTATCTGCTGTCACACTTAAGACCAGCATATTGGTACCTTCCAGCACCTTCGCATGAATGTCTGCATTCAGCTCTTCTACCTTCAGCTTCTCACAGATCTTCTTCTCCATAATGTTACTTTTTAATATCTTCTCAAATGTCTTCGCCATTGTGTTGGCCGAGCTCAGATTGCTGTATGCATTCGCATCGCCTCTGGATGCCACCACGAATGTTGCCTGCGTTGTATACTCCGGAACATACCTGCTGCTTACGACTACGTAAGTTAACAACGCTCCCGCAATTGCCCCCAGGATGATCACCCACCAGTTGGACACTATATCATGCACAAGAGTATACGCATCCAGGTCTGTATCCATAAATGCCGGCATGTCATTTCTATTATTACTTTCCATCCTGTGTTCCCTCCTGATCCTGTACCACAACGAATAACTTTGTCACCGCAGTCGGTGCTCCCTCTGCCGTATAAGAATATTCCACCGGATAAACCCCTGCTTTGGAATAATCCACTTCTGATTTCACACTGATTGCTTCTCTTGTACCTGCAAGAGCTTCTCCGTCATCCGCATATGTATATGTTGTGCCATTCATCTCCATACCTTTGACATAAGCCATCGGATCGATCTCATGTCCCACTGTCGTATACGCGATATAATCCGATAATGCCGGATATTCTTTCATCTGCTCCTGTCTGTCACCGGATTCTGTTACGGTCACTTCGAGAGGCACTGAACACACATCACCCGCACTGTTACTTACCTGTACGGTCACTTTGTAAATTCCTGCAGCTGCATTATACATACCATCATCCAGACTGGTACGGATCTGACTGGTCAGGTCACCGTCAAGGCAATCCTCTGCCTTCATATTCTCCGTAAGGTTCGCCTTGCTCACCTCTGTTGTCGAATATCTAAGCGGTGCTGTCAGATGAATCTTCGGCGGCGTGTAGTCTTTGTACTGTACGGTTCTTTCCAGTGTTCCTACCTGATTCGCCTTATCGAATACCACATACGTAATGGTACGCTTGCCCGGCGCAATGAAATGCGACATCGAAGCGATACGTACAGACGATGTCAGGTCACCGTCACGGTTGTCTTCTGCTTTGACACCTTTCAGAAGTGCTTTCTTCTGTTTCTTCTGATCGGTCTGTACACTCAGTGTCACCGTCTTATCCTTACAGGTGATCACCGGCGGTGTATGGTCTTCCAACATCTTGGACTTCACAGTATATCCGGCAAATATAGCACAGGATGCCACGAATATCAGACACACTGCTATTTTTAGTCTTCTCATAGTCATTCTCCTTCATCGTTAATATAACTGTTACCGTCCAGAATACGGAACCGGTTCTAATCTCAGGATCTCTCTGTTGTCACAGAGCCTTGCCGGATTATACTGAAACAGCACATCCAGATGATTCTCAGAATATTCACGGCTCAGTTCTTCATACGCATCCAGCATATACGGTGTCCTCTGAAGTGGGCTGTGTGCATCACTTGCGATCACAGAGATCAGATTATGCCGCAAAAGACTGTCGGCCGCACGCTTCGGTCCTCCCCCGAATCTTCCGAGGAAGCTTCCCTTATTCGCCTGGATCACATATCCTTTTCTGAACCAGCGGTACGCGATCTGCGGATAATCCTGTATAAATTCATACCTTTCCGCATGGGCAATCACCGGTCTTGCTCCGACTTCCTTAACTCTCTTCAGAATAGAATCCGCAAATTCAGGATCTTCATCAAATGCAAATTCCATCAGTATGTACCGGCTCTGGTTAAGCGGCATGATCTTATGATTCACGATCAGCTCCGGAAGATCTTCTGTCGAAAATACTTCCATTCCCGGCAGGATCTCTATCGGGATTTTCTCTTCCCTGACCGCTCTGACCACACTTTCATATCTGTCAATATATTCTCTCCCGAAATAATTCCCATACATTCCCGGGATATTGCAATGCGGGGTCGCTATGATCTTGTCCACTCCGCTGTCTGCTGCCATACGTGCCATCTCCAGCGTATCATACATATCTTCGGCTCCGTCATCAATCCCCGGGAGTATATGCGCATGTATATCTATCATCTCATCATCCTTTGTAATTTATAGTCTTTTTTATTATATCATTTTCAAATTATGGAGTAAAGAAAACGATACTTACTATTCCTTCATTGTCTTTTCCAGATATCTTACCGTGGCCTCTGTATATCTGCACAGATATTCCGGCACTCCGTCTGCCCTTCCAGTCTCTGCAATTGCTGCTGCCGCACAGGTATTACATACCTTTCTTAACTTACAGCTGTTACATCTCGATGCTGTCCTTAGGCTTTCCGTCTCTTCTACGGTTCGCTTCCATGCTTCTTCGAATTCCACCTTCCGAAGTGAAATGCTTGGCTTATCCAGCACCACACAGGAACGCATCTCTCCCTGCCAGTTCACTACAAAGGAACTCTGACCTGCACGACACGACATCCGCCCCGGGACACATTCTCCCTCTGGGGTATTATACGCCTCATCCAGTCTCAGTCTTCTGTATTCGGCAAATACGTCTTCCCCCATCTCTCTTCGTAAGACTTCCACTCTTGCTTTTGCCGCCATCTCCGGGTCAAGTCTGGCCTGATCATTATATGCATGTCCCCGTTCTCTTACCGACGGATACATATAAGTATCAATTCTCACCGGTGCATCCAGCGATTCGCCAATCTCTATGATCTTCATCCTGTCATCCACATTTGCTTTGGCAAGACTTCCATTCACTTTCACATCAATGTTCCTCTCCCGCAAAAGGCGGATTCCATTCACCGCTTTATCAAATCCTCCCGGGTAGTGGCACAGTCGTTCATATGTCTCATTACTTGCACCATACAGTGTGATATTAATTCTTCTGGGTTTATTCTCCGCAAAAAAATCTGCCCACTCCTCGTCAATCAGTGTTCCGTTGGTGTTGATTGTAACAATCATACCCAATCCACGCAGTTTCTGATACAACTCCCGGAAATGTGGATACAACAGTGGTTCTCCACCGGTCAGAAGGACAAATAACGTCCCGGCTTTCATCATATCTTCTGCAACTTTGGTCCATTCTTCAATTGTACACAGCCTTCCCACCTGCTCCATCTCTTCTCTGCTCATGCGCACATAGCACATAGCACAGTTCAGATTACAGAGCGGTAATAGCTCCAGCACTCCATACAATGGTACTTTTTTTTCTGCGGCCATTGCGAACATCTGGCGCTCCATTGTGGTTCCATCTTCCATTAATTCCATTCCAGTTCCTCGATACTTCCTGTAGATTTTAAAAAAGAACCGGAAATCCGGTTCTTTTTCGATATGTATATATGTTTGTTTTATGATTTTGTAGTTTCCCAGCTATCACGATCCAGGTTTGTTGTACAATGTACATCTCTTCCACGATCAGTCCAGATAACAACTGGTATTTTTTCGTCTTTAAATGGTGTACGCTGATCATCAATAAATCCATTAATGAATTCATTCGTGGTATCCGCTTCATGAGTTGTGCCACAAGGATTATAATAGTCAAATCTAGCACCTCTTCCAGCTAAATATCTTTTTTCTCCACCTTCTTCATAATATACATTATATCTATGAGAAGATTTTCCTGCAGTACATACAAACTTATACTTTCCATACTCTGTATCGCCACAAGCTGCCACATACTCATTTGCCACAAATCTTTCGCCCACCATAGTAGGTCTTACATACGCCCTCTTCATAATTATGCACTCCTTTTATTCTCACTTTACTTCTGTCATTCACAACTTCCTACTTATGTTATTTTATTATATAGAATTCATACGCTAAATTCAACACTTATCTTTTTAATTTAACGTCTTCTTATTACACAAGATTTCTCAAATCAATAAATAGGGTTATTTTTTGCTTTTTTCCCCATTCTCTATCACTTGTTCCATCTCTTTTACAAAGGCTTTTGTGTAACGGCACATATACTCCGGCACCTCATCGTAAGCTCCGGCCTCATACAGTGCACATGCCGCACAAGTCTGACAGACACGCCGATATGTACATGCACTGCATTTCGAACTTAACCTGATCTGTGCAATACCTTCCCGCAGCTGCTGCCACGCCGCATCAAATCCAACTTCGAATACCTCTGCTTCCGGTTTCGTCAGCATTACACATGGTCGCATCTTTCCCTGCCAGTTAATGGTGAATGACGTCTTTCCTGCCTGACATCTCATCTCACCTGGAATCATTTCTCCTTCCGGTGTCTCATAGGCTGCTGCCACAACCTCTTCGGCAAGCTGTTGACATTGTTCCGGCTCTTTCGTCGCTTTCATAAATGCTGCCCTTCCCCTGGCTGCAATCTCCGGCAGCAAACGTGATTGTTCATTGAATGGTTTTGTACGTTCTCTGACAGCCGGATACATATAAGTATCTATATTCACTGCCGCATCCAGGCTGACCGCTGTATCTACGATTTGCGTCACATCATTTTCATTATCCCGGACCAGACTTCCATTAATCTTTACATCAATATTCCGCTCCCGCAAAAGTCTGATTCCTTTGAGTGTCTTCTCATATCCTCCCGGATAATGACATAGATCCCGATATGTCTCTTCGTCCGTTCCATAGAGTGTAATATTCATCCTTCTCGGAGGGTACGCTTTGAAGAAATCTGCCCAGGCTTCATCAATCAATGTTCCATTCGTATTTATCGTTACGATCATACCCATCTTGCGCAGTCCGAGATACACCTTCTTGAATTCGGGATATAAAAGGGGCTCTCCTCCGGTCAGTAGTAAGAACAGTGTACCTGCCTTCTGCATCTGCTCTGCCAGGCCAAGCCATTCATCTGCTGTTCTGAGACGTCCCTGCCGTTCCATCTCTTTCCGGTCAAGCCTTACGTAACACATATCACAATTCATATTGCATAGCGGCAGTAGTTCGAAGCTGCCACTTATGGGGGTATGAGTCTCTCCGGCCTTCGCTATTAAGATTCGTTCATATGTCCATCCCATAGAATCATCCTTCCCAAATACCAAAATACGGTCAGCAACTATTGCCAACCGTACTAATTTCTTTTCTATTCATTATCAAAATACTCTACGAATGATTTGGACGATTAACATCATCAAGTTTCGCATAACCATAATGATGATATGTTCCTGTTCCATTAATATCCTCTGATGTCCATGTTGCATACTGTTTTCCATTACCTGCATCTGCACCTAATGCAATTGTTCCAACAGCGGATTTCTTATGATATTCGTAATAGTTACCTGTTGTCGTATCTAAACTAGATCCATTTGCACATGGCTTCCCATGCTTTAGCCCATTATCTGGGGTAAATGTTAATTGCGAATTAGCAAGCCAATTCTTATATTTTTTATTTTGTGAGAATACGGCATCCTCTGTATGTTTATCACCATCTCCCGAAATCATACAATATAATGAATAACAGGCTGCCACATACTCATCAGCACTAAATCTTTCTCCAACCATCGTAGGTGTTACATATTTCTTTTTCATACTCACGCACTCCTTCGCACTATATGTATACTTTACAAATTATCAACTACCATATTATTCTATAATTATAACTGCATTTCACAGTGTTTTCAATACTTTTCGTCTGCCATTTCACGTCGTTTTATTACATATTCTTGCATATTCTTCCAATCCTTTCGGACATAGATCAGAAATCCATCGCCATCCGGCTCGATTCTTCCTCATCCAATTCCGTAACCTTCGTCTCCATAACACGGTACACACGCTGGCACATATTCAGTACGCTCGGTCTGTGTGTCGTCACGATACAGGTCTTGTTCGGTTTCTGCTCGATAATGTTACGCAGTACCTTTCGCTCCGTCGTTACATCCAGTGCCGACGTCGCCTCATCTAACAAAAGGATCGGTGCATTACGAAGAACTGCACGTGCGATAGAGATACGCTGTGCCTGTCCTTCCGAAAGGCCGCGTCCACGCTCTCCGAGCGCACTGTTGATCGTATCCGGAAGCTTCTCTACAAATTCCCATGCACAGGCAATCTTCAAAGCCTCGATAATCTCTTCATCCGTAGCATCTTCTTTGACCATCCGCATATTCTCAGCGATCGTACCGGAAAGGATCGTATTTCCCTGAGGTACATAAGCGAAGAAATGTCTCGTCTCTGCATTCAGGACGATCTCTCTTCCGTTGGATGCGACGATCACAGCCGCTCCTTCCTGCGGGCGGATCAGTCCAAGGATCAGACGGATCATCGTCGTCTTTCCTTCTCCGGAAGGTCCCACAAGTGCCACGATCTCACCCGGACACGCTTTAAAATACGAATCCGTAATAACTCTTGTCCCTTCTACATATGAGAAATTCACATCCTTCATCAGTACCTCGAATCCATCCTCTGCGAACGGATCCAGCTCCTCGCTCTCACTGATATGCACCTCTTTCGGAAGTTCTACCAGTTCACGGATTCTGTGTGCCGAAACCGAACTGTTCAGAAATGATGGGATGATTGACACCACATTATTGAATGCACCCGACAGATTGCTTCTCTGCTGCAGGAATAATGTCATCGTTCCGTATGTGATCGTATGCGTCCACAGCAAGAACAGACAATATCCGAACGCAATAAATTCCACACCTGTTCCCATAACCGACAACAGGATATTGGTCTTGATGGAGAACATATTGTACTCCAGACTGACATCTTTGAATTTGCCCTGCCACCAGCGCATTAACCGGCTATAATGCGGTGCGATGCCAAATGATTTGATCGTATCAAAGTTGTAGAATGCTTCCACCTCGAACGTCATAAGCTTACTGCTCATTTCCCTGGTCTTTTTGCTGTACTCCCGCTGCTTTTTGATCATGAACCTCGACATCAGAAGCATGAACGGTGCACTCGCCAGTGCCAGAACCGCCATTATCGCATTATAATGAAGGATAACAAGAAATGTCGCTATGAAATTATAGATTGCGATCACGATCGTCGGAAGCCAGCTGATCGCATTGCTGCTGACCGTTCCGATATCTCCGTTGAAACGGTTCAGCACATCTCCGTTAGAATACTGATTGATCGCCAGCCAGTCTGCATCCACGATCTTATCGAATATATCTGCCTGGATATCATTATTGATATAAATACTTAATTTGGTCGAGATACGGCTGATAATGCTGCTGAACAGAAGGCTGAACAGCGAACTCCCTACCATAATAATGATCAGGATCATCAGTTTATTCGTCTTATACCCGGTAATAATATCGATCAGATATTTACCCGCCACACTGCTGACAAGTCCCATAGAAGTACTGAAGATACCAAGGATCGTATAGAACACGATTGCCCACTTATACCGGACACTGTAGCTGAATATCCATTTCCAGTCATCAATGATCTCCGAAAATGTCCCGTCTTTCCACTTCGCGATCAGAATATCCAGAGACTCGAAAGACAGGCCGTTCTTTCCTTGATTTTTATCATTATTTTCTTGCATTTATTCCTCTCCTCGTCCACCGGCAAGTACATCTTCCAGACATCTCACCGCATCTTCGGATATGTCGCACTCCAGATGATATACCGGAACCTCCTGCAGCAAAATCTCAAGCTCATCCATCGCCTGCATCTGGAACTCGCTGTTCCATGCATTGATCGTAATCTGTTCCATTACTTTCCGCAGAGCCTCAAGCCCTTTCAGACGGCTGATACGGTTCTCCTTCGCCTGTGACAGCATAACGATCGCTCTGACCGGATAGGACTTATTGTTACAGATCTCTGAGCTTCCGCAGACCGGCCATCCATTCGCGTACCATCCATCTTCTTCACGGCTAAGAAGAGAACGGTCTCCATTCACCGTCCATGTTCCGCGGTACTTTTCCCACAATCCTGCCTGCGTGGATTTTCCCGTCTCAGACGGCGCAGAAAAGAGCACTGCAGTATTTTCATAACACATATATGCAGAATGCAGTATCATTGCATGATCCTTGATAGCCTGCTTCTCCAGCGAGAATGCAGCCAGATATACCGTATCCTGGTCAAGCATCTCTGCCACTTCGGGAACAAACCAGACATGATATTGATTCACACCCTCCTGGCTGCTCACCGCATAATGCCAGTCCATTCCAAGGAAATTAATAAAGCGGCATTCCCCGCCCGATGTCTGAAATACCGTAAGATTATCACGGTAGATTACTCTTCCTGTCTTTTTCCCCAGAAGATCTTTCTTGATCTCATCAAGGTTCTCTGTCATCTCTACCTGATAGTGGATGACCTCATCGTACGGTCTCTTCCCCTGCCCGATCCGGAATTTCTCCAGATTCTGCGGACTCTTCATATATAATGGAGCAGTGATCTCAATCTCTGTATGTCCGATCCTGTACAGGCGGGTGACCGTTCCTTTCCGTGTATCTTCTACCATGTTCCGTCTTCCTTTGTACACTCTACAAATCCGTTCTCCACAAGCGCACCGATAAATCCGATCGTATCCCTTCTTGCAGTCTCTTCATCAATTTCATATGTATCCAGAACCATCTGGATCATCTCTTCCAGATCATTCGCTTTCTCAATATTCTCCCAGATAAATCTGGCAGTATCACTGATCGTGATCATCCCGTTAAATTCCTGTGAAGTTGCCCCTGTCGGCACCAGTACACATTCACCTGCGATTTCCCTTAATATAAATTCCTTTACAATCTTCATATAACTTTTCTCCCTGATTTTATTGTTCCATCATAGCATTGCCATAGTCTGTATGCAACCTGTACGTAACCGGATCACCGTATCACCTTCGCATAACACCACATAATTCCCCGGCGGAGCGGAATCATATGCAGCCATACATGCTCGAAGAATTCCCACCAGAAATCTCCCGGCTCCATCCACTTTTCTTTTCTTCTGACTTTGGTGATCAGGGCAAATATCTGCTCTCTCTTTACCGGTCCTTCTATCTGTGTCTGGGCATCGCCCACGATATAATAACCCTCCGGCCGTATCTTCCATATCCGGTGCATAACGAACTGCCCGCTCTTTCGCTGGAAGAATACCATATCACCTTTCTTAAGTTCCCTGTCCGGCTTTTTAAAATATATCATATCTCTTGCATGGATCAGAAATGGTGCCATACTGCTTCCAAAGATCAGCATGCTGACTTCTTTTCCTTCTTCCGTCAGTTCCTTAAGCATACCTACGTATTTTCTTGTATCTACAACCTTCATATCCCTCATCCTGCTTTTCTTTATCTGTGCTTCGTCCGTTCCGTTCTTTCCGTAACTCCCGGCACAATTCTTAGCACAGTCTTAGCATTGTTTTTTTATACATACATTAAATAGTACTCAAATTCTTTTTTAGCATACCATTGCCGTTTTCTTCCTGCAACATCAAAATATTACTTTGTCAACATTTTCCGACAAATTTTAGTACTTTTTTCTCGTTTTTTCTGTTTAGTTGAACCGAACTCCTATATTTCTCTGTTAATATATTCCATTTGCCGTCCATTTATATCATCTTTCTATCTTTTCACTCTTGATTTATGTTATATTATAGTCACATATTAATATAATGAATTCATTTTATTTATTCGGGAAGGGGGCTATATATGAACGTTGCAATTTGCGATAGATATGATACCGACGTGGCACGTATCAACGAGCTCTTGGACGCCAATATTAAGAAGTTTATGCTCAATCATGCATTATTAGAAGTAGACACCTTTACTTCAACAGACGAGCTTTTAGCATCTCCGACAGAATATTCTCTCATTTTTCTTGGAATTTTGATGCCGGATACAGATGGCATAGAAGCTGCCAGACAATTGAAAGATGGTCCAAACCCTCCAATAATTATCTTCACGACCAAAAGCACTGAACATTGCCTGGCCAGCTATAATCTTGGAGTTGAAGGGTATATTCTGAAGCCAATCAGAGAAGAAGATTTTGAGAAAGTCTTTATCAGACTTTTGCTTCCGATATTCCCTTCAACCCATACACCCAATGTATATTCCAACCGGCTTTTATATCACATCCCGGTTTCTGAGATTTTTTATATTGAAAGCATTGGAAGAAAATGCATGATACATACTTCCGGAAAAACTTACGAAACCAACATGGCGTTAAATCATATCGAGAACACGCTGAATGACAATTCTTTTATCCGTTGTTATCGCAGCTATCTTGTAAACATGAACTATATTCAGGACATTCTGGATACCGAGATTCAGTTAACCAACGATGACTGTATTCCACTGACCTTACGTAAGCGGAGTCAGATCGTCAAATCATTCAACAAATTTCTGATATCTCATTCGGCATCAGAATAATACATGTGAAATCAAAGGAACCCGCACGCTATCATGATATGACAGCCGTCTCGGGTTCCTTTTTTATCTTATTATACTCTTATACTCCGTTCAGGATTCCGCCAATGATCTGTATATTACTTTCTGCCAGATGTTCCATTCCATCCATAATATAATCCACTCTTGCGAAATCTTTTCTGACGACGAACGCCGCTCCGTCCGCATACTGTGCCAGTACCACCGCATCGGTCAGAAGACCGGCAGGCGCACTGTCCAGGATTACAAAATCTGATATCTCTTCCAGTTTCTCGATAATCCGTCCCATCAGCTCTGTTCCGAGAAGGTCTGATCCGTCGCTGATCGTCTTGCCTCCCGGAAGGAATATCATGCGCATATCCGGGTCAAGTCCGATATCTTCCGCTTTCATCAGACACTCTTTCAATTTTGCTTTGTGTTCCAGTACTTCCCTAAGACCGACTCCGTTCTCTTCAATCCCCAGTATCTGACGATCCGTCGGGTGTCTTAAGTCACAGTCCACGAGTGTAACCCTCTGGCCTGCCTGTGCCAGCGAAAGTGCCAGATTAACTGCTACCGTACTTTTGCCTTCTCCTGCCAGCGCACTGGTTACAAGGAATGTCTTCATGTGATATTTCTGTGCATTATACTCAATCTTATTCCTTATGATACGGAAAGACTCCTGCATCGTCTCCTCAACCTTCGGATCTGTCAGGATCATTCGCATCGTCGTTGATCTGGATCTCCGCTTCTCATGTACTTCCGGAACAGTTCCCAGACATCTTGTATTCATCCATCTGTGAATATCCGATTCTTTTCTGACTGTCCTTCTGGTCACCACCAGAATTCCCGTCCAGATCATGACCAGCAGAAGTCCTGCCGCCGCACCTTTAACCGCATTCTTCCGGAATGCCTTCGGATTATCCGGTTCTGCCGGAATCCCAGTCTCATCCAGCATCTCCATGTTCACCTTTCCAACGATCACTTCAGAGATCGACGGATAATTCTTCTCCACAGACTTCAACGTAGCATAAGCCCTTCCGGCATCCTGATCCGTTACGGAAATCGTCAGAAGATTCGTATTCTCCGCAACCGTTGCCTTGATCGAACCCGGTACGGCATCAACTTTCATATCCTTTGCTACCTTCCTTTTTAATACGCCACTCGTCAGAATATACGGAAATGTCTTCGCCATCTGCTCAGCCGTCGAATTATTAAAGAAAGACGTAGAGCCTGTATCCGCAACGCCCTGTTGTTCTCTCTGTATATTTACCGTAAATGTTGCCGATGCCGTATAGACCGGCTGATACTGCAGTCTCGCCCGCACATACGACAGTCCCGCTCCAAGAATTGTGAAGATCAGAACCCATGCCCACATTCTGCGGAAAATGCGCAAATAATCCGACAGTATCTCTGTAATATCTATCAGCCCTAACTCCTGACTTTTTTCCTTTTCCTGATCTGCCATTATCTGGTCTCCTCTTTCTTTTGTGATACTTTTTCCTGTTCCTCATCTGCCCGGTTATAATAGTATGAATGATACTTGCCATAACCATGATATTTACCATAGCGGTATTTGCCGTAGCCATATCCGTAACCATAGCCATAACCATAGCCCGAACTGAACACAGCACCGCTTACCAGCACATCATTAAATACACATCCCGCCAGTCCATGTCCGTAACGGTCCAGCATATCGATCGTATCATTGATATACGGTACCTTCGTATAATTCTGCTTCACAACCAGAAGTGAGAAGTCTGCTCTTCTTGCCAGAACCTCTGCATCTGCTCTTCCCTTGGCTGCCGGTCCGTCGATAATGATGAAATCCATCTCTTCCCGCATATTATTTAAGAATTCAGCAAATCTCTGCGATCCCAGGAATTCCGTTGACCGCTTATGCGCCACATTATTCGGCAGAAGATATAACGACCGGTCCGGCACCTTAAATATCAAAGACTCCAGATCATGACTGATACGCTCTGAAAATCCGGCTCCATCCGGAACTTCAACATTCAAGAATGATGCAAGTGAACTCTTACGCATATCCCCTTCGATCAGAAGTACCTTCTTACCCCTCTGCGCCATAGCAAGCGCAAGGTTGGCTGCCACGATCGTCTTTCCTTCTTTTCTCATCGCACTTGTTACAAGTAATACTTTATCCTGATGTCTGCTTCTGTTATATAAAAGCTTTGTACGCATCTTCTTGATCGTCTCCACAAAACCAAAGCTTACCGCCGGTTCCGTGATCAGGATCTTCTTTTTCTGCCTCTTCAGGCGGGCTCTTAAGTTCCTGTACAAAGGTTCATGATTCAGCGTGCCGAATACCGTCGTATCCAGCTTCTCTGTCACTTCTTCCTCACTCTTTACATTATCTTTCTGATAAGAAATCAATGCCAGCAGCACGATCATCAGACCGACACCCGCAAGGAATCCCTTCTTCATTACATCACTTCCCTGGAATGCCACATCTGCCGCCGACGGGAAATTCGGTTCCTCGAATACTTCCATAACCACTTCGCCAAGCACATTCTTCGACACATCCTGATAATGCTCCAGCATACTCTTAAGAAGCTTGAATGATGTCTCCGGAGAACTGCTCGTCACCGACACCGTCAGAAGATTCGTCTCCGGTACGACCGCAATCTTCACCGTTCCCGGAAATGTATCCATCTTCAGGCTTTCCGATACTTTCTTCTTCAAAATCTGACTGTTCATAACGGATTGAAATGTATCCGTTAATTTCTCCGTCTGGCTCTGATTCGCATACGCACCCGTACTTGATCCTTTTGCCGACACTACGAACGTTGTGCTGGATGTATAGCTCGGATGATACATCCAGGCCGCACCAATATAGGTAAGCAATGATACTGATATCGCGATAAAAAGTATTACCCACCAGTTTTTCAACACATCACGGACTACATTATACGTATCCTCGATCTGTTTTTTCTGTATTTCCTTCTCCATCTTTTTTCTGTCCTCTTTCCTGCTTCCTCTACTGTACAACTACGACCAGCCTGCTTTTTCCACTGATTGCACCGGCGTTCACGATATAATCCACATAATAGGATCCCGCCTTTGCAGTATTTACATTCGACTGCACCGTAAGCTCGCCTTCCTTATCTGCCGAATCAAAGTATGCATTTGGATCAAATGCATCTCCGACAGAAAGGTAGATCAGATAATCTTTTAACTTCACATCAATTCCTGCATAACTTTTATCGGAAATACTGATCTGCGTCTTCAGATACACTGTATTCCCGCCGCTGTCCATAACCCTGAACTCGATCGGATACTCTCCGGCAGCCTGCGTATTTACCGTCTTCTCCAGTGAATACTTGATATTTGATGTAAGATCTCCATCCAGCACACTGTCCGCAGTAATCTTTGATGACACATCTACAGTCTCTCCCGCCGCATAACACAGCGAACCCGTCATATGAAATACAGGCGGCTTATAATCCTCATATACAAGCGTTCTCTCGGCTCTTCCGACATTCATACTTTTGTCTACCGCTGCATAAGTAACCGTCCTCTTTCCCTTATCCGTGAATTCAGACATATTCTCAACCACCAGCGTATCCGACACATCACCGGAACGGTTGTCTTTCGCCGTAACACCTTTTAACAGATCTTTCTCTTTCGCTTTGACTGACACCTTAAGTTCCGAACTGTCACAGGATACTACCGGCGGCTTCTTATCCTGTATCATCCGCGTATATCCCTGAAATGCCACAAATGCACCGATTGATGTGATCAACAGGATTACGCTGAATACCTTTAACTTCTTCATCCGTATATTCCTTTCCGTAAAATCTCTTCTATACTGTCCTTCTAACCATCTTTTTACCTCTTCATCCCTCTGATCAGTGTACGTTAAGCACTGCAATCTCCGGCCGGTTGTTCCATCTCGGGAGTATCTGCTTCTCACTGCTTAATCCACTCGTCACGAACAGCCGGATCCTTCCTGTCCGGTACAGTCCATGCACATATGGCGGGAACCATCCCTGATCACCACCATAAAGGCCTCCCTTAAACGGAATGACTACCTGCCCTCCATGATCATGTCCGCTGATCACAAGATCAACCTTCCAGTATTCAGATGCATCACCGAATATAAAACTATCCGGTCTGTGACATAACATAATCTTATACCGGTCTGTATTCTGGAAATCTTCCAGGAAATCCCGTGCATCACCTGTCAGATTCTCTGCACTGTTATCTCCATCCAGAGCAAATGCGTATTCATACATTCCACCGATACGCACCTTACATCCGCCAATCTCCACGTCCCGGTAACCCTCTTCCAGCACACATGCACCGGCATCTGTAAGATCCTTCACCAATCCGGAATCCTCCGGGTGCTTTTGCATCTTTTTTCCTTCTGCAGCACCGATATAATCCAGTTCATGATTTCCAAGCGCATAATACACCGGTGCAATCTCTGCCAGACCTTCTACCATTCTAACCGGCACCCTGTCACTTTTCGAATCCTCATTCAGCATATCGCCATCCAGAATGATCAGCTCCGGATTCTGTTCTTTTACACGCCGGATCAGCTGCTCATTATCTTTACCGAATTCATGATCATGAAGATCTGAAAGTACCACCATCTTGAATCCCGCATCTGTAACCGTATCCGTATATGGCAAATTCCGGACCGTCACCGGATACCGATTCACTTTCATCCAATGATAAGAAATAAGAATCTCCCCGACAAACCATATCAGGATTAAAAGAATGATCAGAAGTAATATAACGGTTTTATTCTTTGTTAATCTGGATTCTCCTGTCTCTTTCATCACGGGCCTCCTTTACAGAATAACACCTTATACTATACCAAATCCATCGGTAAGGCACAAGGACATTCCCTTACGGTGTAACCAAAGCGCTTTATGCTGCCAGTTCACGACAGATTAACTCAATATCATATTCCGGGGCATATTTCTCTGCTACTTCATATATCTTTCGAATCTTTTCTACCGGTTCTTCGAAGAGTTCTGCGGTTATTTCATATGAGATGTCTTTTCGCATTTTTTTGAGCACCATTCTAACCAGATTTTGTAGTTCTCCATAGTTTATTCCTGTCCGGAGTCCTTCTTGAATTCCTTTCTCCCACACATACTCACTCAGATTACACATCTTCTCCACCTCTTCTTTCTCTTCATACGTCATCGTTATTCCATATTCATTTTCTAATATCTTCTCTTTTTCTTTCAATTCTCTCTCTGTTGAAAACAGTACTTCCAACAATCTCAGGATCTCTGATTCTTCTGTATCTTCTTGATGGTTTCCTTCTTTTTCTTCTTTCCCGCTGTCAAGACAGATCATCACTGCTGTCAGCAAATCATAATCTGCTTCTTTTTCTTTTACTTTTCCCACTACGTTCTTCTCTTTTACGGAATATATATTAATACTGTTCTTCCGTTTCTCCGGCGGGTTAAAGCAGATCCAGATGCTGTATACTTTCTGGATTTTCTCATAATGGCTGTTGGTAAATATCGTGCCGTATTGGGATGAGATCATTCTGCAACCATAATATATTCCTCTCTTGATCAGGGGATATCCCGGATAGAAATCTTTTTGTGCCTCTATATTGATGATCAGTTCTATTCTTTCCTGGCCTTGGGGCAATATTGCCCGGAACATGATGTCGTAGCGAACAGTTCCTTCATTCACTGCCTTATCTTCTGTGTTCTCTCCTCTGATCTTTCCCGGATCAGACGCTGGCGCTTCATCCCGGTGTACTTCCCTTTGAGATATCTCCGGTGTTCCTTCTATGTAGCGGTCTGCAATGTCATGGATGCTGCAGTCTTTATATTCTTTCATGCAGCTTTTCATTATCCAGGCCAGTATGATTTTGTTCGCAAGAATATTCTTGCAGGATTCATCATAGATTTCCTTCGCCCTGGACACTTCCAGGTCTTTGTACAAGATACTTTTTCTCTTCATCCATTCTCCTTCCCATTATCTTACGTGAAGGCTTGAATGGATTTCGCAATATCTATATATACTATACACGATATATATCTTTTCTACAAGATTCCTTCCGTAAAATACGTTTTCTCTTTTTTATAAATTGTCTGGTAATCTTGAGGGATCTTCCTCTGATAAATGTGATGGCCTTTTGAGACCGTTGAATTATTCCAAACGGACAGATCGTCCATTAGTAAAGTTATATTAACACGTAAATCTTCTTGTTTCAAGTCTTTTATTATTGTGAACTACGCTCCCCGAATAACGTTCTTATCTCTTGGCGGCTTCGGGCGCATCGTGACATAATAATACCGCCACCCGGATAGCATTGCTGCCCTGGATGGCGGTATCTGTTCAAAGGCAAATTGTATCTGCCCTTTTATTTGATTATTCTTACTTTAAAATACGTTAACTGTCAGAGTACCTGTAGCTCCGTATTTTACTTTGGTTCCCCAAAGCTTAATTGTCCAGTATCCATCAGGAATTGCTTTCTTAATCTCAGAAGCACTGAATGAATACTTCTCTCCGGCTGAGGTCTGAACACCTGTCAGTGTTGCAGTTCCAACTGTCTTACCAAATAACTTCTTGTAAGTTACGTTCAGTGTCGCAACCTTGCCGATCTGTACATTTACGTCTGCGCTTTCACCATACTTCACTGTCTGGTCTGCAATCTTGGATGCATCCACAACTGCATATCCTTCCGGAAGTGCTGATGTCACTGCTGACTTAATCTGATCAGCTGTAAATGTTGCATCTGTGCCCTGCTCGCCGTTAGCTGTGAGGGATGTAGTTGCGATTGTCTTGCCTGTGTAGTCTACCAGGTTGAGGTTGGCTGTGGCGTCGGCCATTGGGACTGGATCTGTGAAGCCCCATGCATACAGAGCTGATGTCATACTGTCAGCGGAAATCGTCTGAAGTGCATTTGGATCATCACATACCTTCAGTTTTGTAATAGAAAGAACCTTATCACCCGTATTGGTAATTGTGATTGTCTTCGTTTCTGCACTGTCAGTTTTTCCTTTAATCGTATAGAACATATCTAATGTAGAAGCTGTTCCTGAAGAAGAATTCTGTCCATCGCTAATCGTATAGGATGCCTGTCCATCAACACCCTTTAATCCAAGCTGTACTTCACGCTGAGTGCTAAATGTCATAATAATAGCAGAGTCCTTTGCAAGATAAACTTCATTCTTAGGTCCGTTCTCTAATAACTCTTTCTGGTTAGCTTTATTATCCTGACCATTTACTGTAATAGCCGCCTCAACTTTCGTAGCATCCTTTGTAAGGTTTTTGTATACCTGTTCGCCGATTGCATATACTTTTCTTCCGTCTCCCCCATATGAGCCGATATCTGTGATATCTCCAAACTGTAAGTCTCTTACTTCCAGGAAGTTCGGATTATCTTCGTTATCATCTTTATAGATACTGCTATCTTTATTTGTATTATATACACGGAAGCCATCGATATTAACCGTAGCTGCATTCATTGAGTGTGTAATACTAACAGTATAGTTTCCATACGTCAGATCTGTGTCAGAATATACTGGAACACTGTATCCATTTGTAGCACCTGCTGTTGAATTACCTGCCATTTTTGTATTTACAATAGCTATTTTTTCAACCTGCTTTGAATCTTTGTTTGTTATTCTAATGGTCAGATATCCGCTAGATGTTGTTGTATTGGCAAGAATATCTACTCCTGTACCTGTAAAATCAAATGTTGCTGTGTCCAGTTTTGTATTACTTGTAGCTTGTGTACCATTTGATTCGGCCTTTGTATCCGTATAAGCTTCATCATAACCGTAATTATTCTTATCCTGTCCAAGTACTGCTGTTGACTGTGTTCCTGTACCCTTGGATGCCTCTGTCCAGTTACCATCATAAGTAGCAAATCCTTCTTCATAATTAACCGTTGTCGCTGGGCAAACTGCTACTCGGATAGTCTGATAATTCCCTCCAGTATAACTAATTTTTACAGGAATTGTAACTACGCCGGTAAGAACCTTATCTGGTGTATAAGTAATTGTTCCATTCTCATATGTCGCCTTACCGTTACTAATGTCTCCGAATTCGACTTTTGCTATATCTGATACACTTTCACCTTTAACCAGATCGCTTATTGGAATCTGTAATTTCAAACCATAATCGATCACATATGATTTGTCCAATTTAGAATTATCAATATTGTAATGAAGCGTCAATGTCTTTCCATCTTCGGAAATCTCTGCCTTTATATATTTGTAAAGGCCACTCTTATACTGTGCTGCAACATTTGGAATTGTAGTAACATCTTTATTAAAGGTCTGATTAACGCCTGAACTATTAGTTACATAAGCACCATCTGCTAATGTAATATCTTTTCCTGCCTCAACCGTTCCTGAATCCTTTAACGAATCAACAAATGTTGGCTCAGCATCTCCCTGGGTGTATTTCATAGCAATCTGACTACGCATAATTTCTTTATTATATGCATCATCATGATATACTACATTCAGGTTCGTGCTTTTTTCTACTGGTTTAAGATAAATCAATACCAGTTTTGCAGTATTTTTCTTACTCCATGTAATATTAGAGGCTTTTCCATTAACCATCGGTGCTGAACCGGCATTTGTTGTCTCATCCCACACGGTTGTCTCATCATACCACTTTGAACCGGACTCTGTTGTTACCTTATCCCATGTGATTGTATCACCGGTATACCATACATTTGCACTGCTATTGCTGTCTCTTGTACCGTCTGTAACAGTGATTTTGGAAATATCATAATCACTGTTATTCGTTGGTGCAACAATACCTATGTCTCGATCAGCCCAATAGTTAAAAATGGTTGTAGAATTGGCATACATTTTTCCCTCAGCCGGCGATATGGTACCATCCGGATAGACAACTGCAACCGTTAATGCAACCTGTCCCTTACCGCTTGAAGTATCATCTGTCGTATCACTTGTTCCATAGCCCCAGTCTTTTGCATATGTATCAATTTCTTTTGTAACTTCTGTCTTCTGAAGATAATAAGCTACTAACTGGTCGTCTGATTTAAAGTAATGCCATACTTCATCACTTGTCTTATACTGCCAAGCTGCATTGTAATACCGGATATGAGTTATTGTTGTACCTTTTGTTGTCTGATCAACACCGTTATCCGCTGTCTGTTGATGATCTGCATCTAAACGCATTGCCTGCCAATAATAAACCGTTTTAGTTCCATCAAAGAATGAATAGGCCTGTGACGGAGCAAGATCAGAAATTGCCACACCATCTTCCGTCTCTGCTTCTGATCTACTAATTGTCCGCTTCTGATTTGCCTTATCTTCAGTATCATATACTAAAGAGTTCGTAATCCAGTATTCCAAATCTATACTGTCATCCGTTAATGAACCAGCCGGTGCTTCATCTACAACATTGATAGTATAGGTAATACCACCAATAGTAACATGCGTTGTTCCAACTGCAACTCCACTAAATGTTACTTTCGTACCAGCAGGCTGAGCTTTTGTAACTTCATAAATGTCCCACTTACTTCCACCATCTGTCGGTGCAGTGTCATCTTTCCAGCCTCCGGCGTTTTCTGAATTGCCCATATTATTCAAGTAGTATGAGTCACTTGAAATATTCCAGTAATTATCTTTCTCATTATATGACAATGTAATATTTGATGAACTAGCATTTACAGATGCTGTATTATTTCCAATTGTTAAATACTTACCCGAAGCATCCGCAACGGTATAATTTCCACTATTTTTAGTAATTGTCCATAAATCTGTGCTTGTAGTTGCAGCTGTTCCGTCTAATTTCAGGCACGTATATTTACTATTCCAAGTATTTATTGATTGGTTCGTAAGCAGCGCGCCTTTTCTCTGATTCAAAATCAAATACTGCTTACCAGACTCAATCTGGCTGACTTTGTTTAACTTTGCTTCAGTTCCATCCGTATATTCTGTCTTCACCGTAGCAATCGATGAATCCTCTGTTGTGTATGTTCCACTACAATTTGTGCCTTCAATTATATCTGTGGCCGTATCGCCTACCCTAACCCTAATTGTTTTCTTCGTTGGATCTGTCGGCAATGTTTTTCCAAATGCCGCAATCGTCGCACTTGTTGACTTAATCACATTAGCTTCTGTATCTTCTCCCGGATAATCACACCAGATACAAAACATTGCTCCTGCAGGATTATTAATAGTTCCTCCTGGGAATTCCTTATAATTAAATCCACTTGCTTTGGTTGCATTACATTGCGCATCACTTTTTCCTAATACCCAGTAATAACTACCGTTTGTATTAATCAGCTTAAATCCTTTAGCGGCAAGATTTGCTGCAGACATCGGTGTGTAGCCAGACCATCCACTAGACCAATAACATAAAATAATATCGGTATTAAATGTTCCACCCGATGTATTATTATTAAAGTAAATGCCATCGTTAAATGCCATCGTCTTCATTCCGCTATTTTTAACCAGCGTATCCATCTGATTTACATACTGTACATAATAGCTGTATTTTCCGGTCTCCTGCAGGTTACCAAATCCCATGCTTCCATCCGTATATTTATCATTCGCATACTCATCAGCACCAATATTAAAATACTGACATCCTTTACCAGCAAAATAAGTCATATATTTCTGAATCAGTGCCTGTGTAAAAGCAACTGCTGTACTATTCGTTACATCAATTGTTCTTGCAGAACCATTATAAGAACATGTTTTTCCTGTCAGTGAAGTGGCTGCACTGAGAATTGCATCCATATGTCCCGGGCTGTTGATGCATGGAATTACTCCCAACCCCTTACTCTTTGCGTACGCAATGATGGTATCCATCTCAGACTCCGTCAATTCATCTGTAGCGAAATTATAATATGCCTCATTGCCTGTATGAATAGCACTGGATACCTTGTTGCTATCGTAAGTTGTTCCATTCACTGTTAAACTCATATCATCCAACAGGAATCTTAATCCATCGTTTCCTACGGCAAGCTGAATATAATTAAATCCTGCCGCTGCTGCATTATCGATAATTTTCTTTATGCTGCTGACACTAAAATACTTTCGTCCACAATCCAGAAATGTAATTTTAAAGAAATCATCTGTGCTGCTTGTTGTCCTAACTCCTGAACTTTGTGGATGCAGCCATTTATCCTCTAATGTTACCTCTTCATTTTCTTCTTCAGAATCACTTGAAACGACCGCTTCTTTGTTCGCATCTTCTGACGCATTTACATTTTCTGACGTATTTGCATCTTCCGAAACATTAGTCTCTTCTGTTGCAGTCTGATCTTTTTCAGAGGCATCTGTTCCAGTTGCAAAAGCCGTTACGCTGACACAACTCATCATCATACAAAGCGTTAATATAACAGCCAGCGTTTTTTTAAGTCTTTTCATAAGCCATCCTCCTTATTTATTTCTCATTTCATCTTTTATATAAAAAACTGCTCATATATCCGCAGTTATTATCCGAATCAAATCTGCAATTCATTTCTTGCGATCTGCTTCATTTCCCGTACCATCTTACACAGATAGGTCGGAATTCCTTCTGTCCTTCCAGTCTCTGCATATGCCATCGCCGCACAAGAATGGCACATCTGCTGGTCTGGACACTTCTCACATATACTAGATGTTCGAAGTTTTTCACTTATTTCTACAATTTCTTTCCATGCTTCCAGAAATGTTCTGTCCGTTACACTTACTTTTGGTTCCGGCATCATTCCACATGGTGTCATATAGCCATCCCACGTTATCCAAAATGATGCAGATCCTGCCCTGCACCGGATTCGTCCATCAACCGGATCCACACAAGATTCATCTAATCCCAGAGGCTCTGTCAATCCTTCCAATATATTATTCAAATATTTCTGGTAGGCTTCTTCACCTTTCTGATATCTATAACGCTGCATATGATAATAGGCCGCTTCTTCCGGTTCAAACCGATCATTCTTCCCAGTCATACTTTCATCTCTCCGCACCGGCGGATACATATATGTCGACACAGAAAGAAACACTTCTTTTTCTTTTGCAAAGCGGACCATTTCTTCCAGATCTTTTGCATTATATGGTGTCAGTGAACAATTTAACTTTACACTTATGCCTGCCTCTTTCAGCTTGCATATTGCGTCCTTCACTCTACTGCATACACCTTTTACTGCGCACAATTCTTCATAAGTATTATCATTCGCACCGTAAAGTGTAATATTTACCCGGTATGGGGGATTCTCTTTCCATCTTTCAATGACCTGATCATCAATCATCGAACCATTCGTATTAATCCCTATCAGGAATCCCATCTTACTCAAAGCTTCATATAACTTCCAGAAATCCGGCCATAAGAGCGGTTCGCCACCTGTCAGCAACAGATAAAGCATACCTTCTTTTCTTGCCTGTTCTGCCAGTTCAATCCATTGTTCCAGTGACATCATCTTCCGAGGATGCTCCTTCACCTCCTGAACCGTCTTTCTGACATAACACATCTTGCATGAAAAATTACATACTGGCGAAAGTTCAAATGTTCCACTCAATGGTATTTTTTTGTTTCCCGCCTTCTGATACAGTCTGTCTGTCAGCCTTGTTATAACTGCCTGTTCTGGAAAACTCATAACTTTGATTCCTTCTCTAATAATTCTTTTACTGTCTCTACTGATTGTCGATCCGGAGTACACGTCAGTTGGTATATCGGAATATCCGTTATCAATTCTGTCACAAGTGTGATTACCCGTTCTACAAATTCCCGGTCCCAGCTATACACTGTACAATTTCTGAATATTTCCCGAAAAGCTTCTGATTTTCGTAATGGCATTATCCTGCATTCTTTTCCCTGAGCCAATATCATAATCGCTCTGATTGGGACGCCTTTATTCACATAGCACTTTGATGAACCTGCATATGGAGAACCATATCCCATCCATACATTTTCTTTCTTATACAGAATCGGACGGTCACCATTAATCTGTTCTGCACCTTCATATTCTTCCCAAAGTCCGGCCTGCGTTGATTTTCCAATTCCCGATGGTCCTGAAAAAATCAGTCCTCCGAATTGAGTATTTATCAATGAGGCATGCAAAATCAAGCGATTTCTTTGTATGAGGAACTGTTCCCATCCTGTATGAAAAAAGCTATTATTCGTATCATCGAAATGATACTCATTTCCTTTTAAGACGGAAATAACAACCTTAGCGTTTTCCGGCTTTGGCTCTGAAACTGCATATATCCGGTCATCTTCTTTGTGATCCTTAAACAAACGTATATAATGATCATCTTTTCTTCTGATCACATCGTATTCCAGGGCACTGTATACCTTTGTTCCCTGTATATGTTCCAGTTCATCACATACCATGCATTCAAACAGACATTGCTCCTTCTGCGCACTTTCCTGTACAAAAAAAGGAGTAAAATTATCCGTTATACAAACCGGCCATTCTGTCTTCAGCGAAATTCCCATCTCTGAAAACCAGAAATTATAAATATTGTCGTTACTCATTATGACTGAAATATTTTTGGAAGGCCTCCGCCTCCATCAGTATAGCAATATATATCAACCACTGTACTGCAATTTTCTTTAGTTAAAAAACCACCTGTAAAATCTTCACCGTCATCGGGACAATTATCCTTAATTATGGTACAGTTTTTTTCGTCCCCAGGCCCGAGTTTATAATCACACACGGCTACATTATGAGACAACTCAAACTTCTCCATATAAACCTGCGGCTTCTCATATCTCTTCTTCATGCCCTTCTCCTTTCCTTAAGTATCTATAAAGTAACACCCGCCGCCATCAATACCTGATGCCGGCAACTGCTGCTTCCCCTATGTAACATTCTTCGGCGTTTACCGTGGTGCTTGCACCTGCTGCCAGGGACTCTACGGTCTTCTGGTAGCTTTTGCCTCCAAAATACTCGTCATCCATTACGTCGTGGTAGAACACGGTCATGTTCTGGATGGCTTCCTGCGATATATTAGTAAGACCGATATTCGTATCTGCTGCGGAGATTTTCAGTGTATCCTCGTGCAGGGATATGTCTTTGGAATATTTGGTCTTTGCGTCGATTTTCTTTGCGTTCTGCTTGTCTGGCAGTTTCTGGTTCTTGATTTCGAATGCTGTTACGGTCTTGCCTGCCGGGAGATCTTCTACCTGATAGGTTAATTTGGTTCCGTCTCCGGCTGTGACTGTTATTTTGGCAGATACAAGATAGGTGTCTGAGCAGTTTTTCATCTGAATCGCTGCTATGTTGTCGCCTTCTTCTCCGTTGTTGTCCGGATTCGGGCCAACGTAACTGAAGATGGATTCCAGCTCCAGTTTGCCGTCGTCGAACTGATATGGAAGTTCCAGGCCTTTTTCTGCTTTTGCTTTTGTCTTCTTTGCTGCTTCTTGTTTTGCCAGGTTTCTTTTGTGTCCTGTCAGAACCAGCAGCAGGATTATCAATAATACCAGTATGATGCCAAGAATTATGGTAATAATTTTCTTTGATTTTTTATTTCCAGCGCTCATTTGTGTCCTTCTTTCGTCCGAAAATGTGATTATGATTTCCGGATATTTCTCAAAATCTTTTTTATTATACCTCTTGTGCATATTTGTACATCATACTAAAGTATTGTTTTTATGTCGTTTTTTCTACTTTTTTGTCTTATTCTGTCTCTTCTTTCCACTTCATGACGGCCTGTACCCTGTTTTTTACATTCATTTTTTTGTAAATGTTATAAATGTGGCCTTTTACTGTCGGAAGTTTCAGGTTCATTTCCTGGCAGATCTGGGCATTGGTAAGGCCCTGTACGAGATACTGAAGGATGACTGTCTCGGTCATTGTGAGACGTTCTTCTTTCTGATATTCTGCATTTTTCTGCATGTGGCGTGCTTCTTTTCTCGTCTTACGAAGGATGGTCTCGAGATAATCCGCCTCCGGCATGCGTAATACATTTCCGTAGTTGTACTTTTTCTTGCGGTGCCATCCTTCCGGGGAATTATGTTTCATCCAGTCGATGTATGCTTCCAGCACTTCACGGCCAGTCACGCCGTATTCGGTGTAGAACATAACGTATCGGTTCTTGCCGTTGACCAGGAAGGATTCGATGACACTTTTGAGTGCCTGCCCGTGCTGACCCAGATTCCACTCTGCGATGGCCTTTTCGAACAGGACTTCCGCATGGGTTCTCGAGCGCCGGTGCGCATTCAGATATGGAAGCATTTTTTCCAGGAGGCGCAATGCTTTCTCGTACTGATTCAGCAGAAGATAGCCTTTGGACCGGCAGTAGAACAAGACGATGTTCTCTTCTGTGACCTCTGCATTTGCCAGATCGGATGAACTTTCGAGCCATTTTGCAAGATTCTCCTGACTTCCGTGTGCAGTAAGGTTAAGACTTGCCACTGCCTCCGCATACCCGGCCCTCACGCGGTTTTCCGTATGTAGCAGCTTTGTCTCTAATTGTTCGATCTGCTTCTTTCGCTCTTCATCGTAGGCAAATCGCTGTATTCTTACCATAAGCCATAAGGCATTCAGGCGAAATGCGGCCGGAAGGTCTTCTGCCTTTATCAGTAATTGCATATCTTCTTTAGGGACTACGCTTAGGCGGTCAGTCTCCAGATAATATTCAATCCGGGCAAGACGGTAGAATGTCCATGCATCTTCGTCAAGGCATTCTTTCCATCTCCGCGCAAACTGCTTCTCTCTTCGCTTTTCGCACGCGAACAGACCGGACAGATCACGCATATCGCACAGGCAGCTTACCTTCGTCTCCTGCAGGATCAGAAGTCTTCCCGTGTCCGGCTTAAGTTCTTCGACCCACTGTTCCGGTAGGATCTCCGGCCGCATAAAGTTCAGATTAAGACGCACTTCTGGCATCAGATTGTCATATTGCGGTGTGTCGTCCAACTTTCCAGCAATCCACTCCAGACAATATTGCTTCAGTGCTTCTGCATATGCTTTGATATCTTTCGAATGTTCCAGACATTGTAACTGTTCTGCTTTATAGCCGTGAGCTTCATACCAGTTACCAAGTCTCATCCATCTGCCATTTCCAAGAGACGTCTTCCCGATATAGTGAAATACCGGTGCGGCAGTCCATCTAACCTCCTTTTCTTCACGCATCATGAGGCCTTTTCTCACCATCCGTCCAAGGATCTCTTCTGCATCCGCAATCCCAAGGATCTCTTCGCACATCTTATCATTTACCCACGGAACATACTGCGCAAGGTGCAGGATCTCCACTTCTTCCTGCTGCAAAGTGTCCAAAATCATTTCTTTTATATAGCAGTTCATTTCATGCCAGCAGCTTCCGGGACTCCACGCGCCGTATTTTCCCTCCAGGCGTAATATCACATCTACGATACCGGCCCAGCCTCCGGTATATTGTAATAACTGTTCCGGGGATGTCCCGCTTTCGTACTGCTTTGCCAGACATTCGATCTCATCCCGGTTAAAAAGCATGCTGTTCTGGGTAACCAGTCCCATCTCCCGGTTCCAGAATGCACCAAGTAACGCAGCCGGCATCTCGTCCCTTCCGATCAGGATAATCCGGTCTTGTCCTCTTAATCTGCGGATATTTCTCTTGATCATTCCGGCCGTGCGTGATGGAAGTTCTTTCGGTATATTCTCCAAAATCAGCCATTTTGAGTTATCCACATGATTATCCACGCATTTATCCACATAATTAGCACACTTATCCACGTACTTATCCACATATTGTTCATATCTTTTATATTTTTCACCATTTTCATCGTCTGCTTCGTCCATCCAGAGCACGGCATAGTCTACTTCCGGATGTTTTTCAAGAAGCATCCTCATCATCGTTGTCTTCCCACAACCTGCAGCTCCCTCTATATAAACAGAAGGAAATCTTTCGATTTCCTTCTCTAAACTTTCTGTCTTATCTATGTAATTGTAGCCGCTCTCTAATTTCCTATACTGATCATGCATCCTGTTCATCATCTTTGTCCTCTTTATCAGCTTCAAGGATTCCTCCGGCGATCAGATTGTCCAGGAACTCCCGGATATCTTCTCTTGCAACCTGCTCGTCTACGTCGTACTCATCCAGAATCCCTTTCACCAGTTCCTCAAATGTAACTTCTTTCTGAAGCATATTCCAGATTGATACACCTACTTCATTTACTGTGATCAGACCATTAAATTCCAGTACTGTCTTTCCCGTCGGTATAATAATATAATCTCCGGCAATCTCCCGGAGCACAAATTCTTTATCTACCCTCATCTCTATCGTTCCTTAAATCCATATAATATCTATTTTTTTCTGTACTTTTTTATGTCGTAATTAAGTCGTGCTTCATTTGTACATTTTTCTGTCACATAAATATTATATCTTAATTGTTTCTTGATTACAATCCAAAATCTGCACCGTCCAGGTGCCACTTATGACTATTGATATATAATATCAGTAACTTCTCTTGCATACTTTTGTATTAAAAAAGCCCCCGGCAAAACCAGGGGCCGCTTTACAATATTATTTTTGTAAATTATTTTGTAATCTTGAATCCACGTGTGATCGGTGCTGCCTGGTAATTTCCACCAAGTGTTACTACCGTCATCACATAACTTCCCGGCTCTGTCGGAGGAGTTGTTGTGCTGGAATAGATTTTCCATTTGCTTGTGAATCCTGAATACAGGTAATGTACGTTATCCTGTGCGATCGTTACATCTCCGTCTGCTGAAAGTGTTGCTTTGAAATCAAAGTTCTTCGCTTCTTCTGCAGTAATCTTTCCATTAACGAATCTTTCGTTCCAGTTAAGCTTCACGCCTTTAGAGCGCATCTTCACAAGAAGTGTTCCTACGCCTACACCTGTCTCGTAATTCTTATTATCTGTAACTGCTGTTACTGTATAGAGACCTGCACGGTTCGGTGTACCGAATGATACTCTTACAGAATCTGCGATGGATGGCATCTTATTGATCACTGTCAGGATCTGTCCAAATGTACCAGTGTCAATGTGAAGCTTCTCAAGAAGGTCTAACAGTTCCTGTGTGCTGAGCAGTTCTCTCAGTTCTCCAACTGTCATTCCATCGTTCATCATCTGTGTAAATGTCTTGCCATAGAGTTTTTCTACGACCGGATCTAACAGCTTCAGAACACTACTGTTCGTATATTTGTCCGGAAGATCCAGATAAAGTGACAGGTTGACATTGCTTGTCAGTCCGCCGTATACCGTATATACATCAAACTTATCTGCTGGATCCATTGTTACAAAGTCTTCCGGCAGAGTTGCATCTGCGTAAATGCTGGTTGATTTTACTTTCACTTTTACTTTGGCTTTATTAACAGTTACTGTACTTTCTGTCTGTGCTGACGGACGGTACTGCGCATTTCCTTTATAAGTAACGCGGATCTTCTGTTCTCCTGCTCCCATCTGTGCATAAGTCAGAAGTGTTACTGTACCACCTTCGATCGGTGCCCACTGCTTCACTCCGCCATCGATATCACCGGCAAGTGTATTACTTCCATAGTATTCCATAGTGAAGTTATCAGCTGTCAGTGTATCTTTTGCAGGAAGTGTACTGTTCTCCCAGTCGATCACATTGTCAAAGATTGCCTGCTTCATTACAGCAGCATCCATATTATAAGTAAATGATGCGCCCTCTTTGCATACAACTGTACTTGCGAGACGGTTATCTGTTACGTTAACCTTTACCTCTGCTGTTGCAGCTTTGTATTCTTTATTACCTGCCCAGGAAATCTGAATTGTCCATTCACCAGGACCAAACTTGGTAAATGTGCTTGTCCAGTCTGATGTGTTCAGTGGCTGCCAGTTCTTAATTGCATCTGTTCCTGCGTTATATTTAACCGTTACATCGTCTGCTGTCAGATTCTCCGGAACTGTAGATGCTACAACTGCATTGTAGATTGCTTTGGCTGTGGCATCATAATCATATGTCTGATCATCGTTAAATGCCATCGGAACTTCGTAAGAAGCAGCTCCTTCTGCCAGTTCATTCAGATTGAATGCTGACTGTTCACGATCCATTACTGTAATCTCTGTCTCTGCTGTTACGGCAGTATTCTCTTTGTCTCCTGCATATGTAACACGGATCTTCTGTGTTCCTTCCGGAATTCCAAGATAAGTAAGACCACTAATCTTGCCACCTTCGATCGGTGCCCATGCTTTTCCAAGACTTCCTACTGCTCCTGTTATCGCTGTTGCATAGTACTCGATTGTCAGGTTATCAAGTGATAATCCTTCCGGGCTGCTGTTCTCAGCGTCGATCACATCATTCATGATCGCTTCTTTAGCTGCCGCATAATCTACTGTAAGATCATCGTTATATACAAGCTTGATCGTCGGATTCTCTTTGAATGCGATCACTGACTGCTCTTTACCGATACCAATATTAACCGTTGCTTCTGCACTTGCTCCGAAATATGTATCCGTTCCCGCATAAGAAATCTTAATCTTCTGGGATCCTGTTCCCATTGCCGGATAGGTCAGGGCAATTGGTGTTCCACTCTTTCCACCTTCTAACGGCATCCATGCTTTTCCTGCATCTCCAAGAGAACCTGTTGTTGCAGTTGCATAATATTCAATCGTTACATCACTGACTGTCAGCTCCGGAGTTGTAGACTCTACAACTGTATCGAAGATGTTCTGACGTACTGCGTCATAATTGATACTGCCGTCTTCATTGTAAACAAGGTTTACATTTGTATCAGCTTTTGTTGATATAGCTGAAGCTAATTTCTGAGCCTTTGTCAGAGTTACTTCCGCTGTTGTGCCTTTCAGACGCACCTGATATGTGGCATCTTTATTTGCTGCCAGAGATGGATGGGTATATGTTGTTGTTATAAATCCGATCTTCTTAGAACTTGTAAATCCTTCAATACTTCCCCAAGATGCATTGCCGGATATTCCTACTAATGGCTTACCTTCACAATAATACTCCCACTCCAGACTACTCAGATCCACCTGATCCGCATTCTTAACCAATGCCTTACCAATGATCTCTTTCACCTGATTCAGGTCTGCATCTGCCGGGATTATTGCTGTTCCATCCTGAAGCACAGCTTCCGTTGTCTCTGCCGACTGACTTACTGTCTGCGCCTGCTGTGCAGCATCTGCATTACCTTCTGCGAACACCATCTGTGCCCCTACCGGCTGCGCCAACATTGCTGCTGTTAATGCTACTGCCAGCAATTGTGTACTTTTCTTTCTTTTCATACTTTTTCCTTTCTGTCTCCCTCTTACATCACTGTATTATAAAATACATACAACTTGTATGTTATACCATATATATGCATAATTCGTCATCAGCGTTTTATGTCATTCTTAATGATTCCATACTCTTTCATAAGTTCAATCCGCTGATTTCCAATTTTCACGGAATCTGCCGCGGCGTTATTCCCTCCTGCCGCTGTCTCTTTACGATATTTTAAGATACGGTCTGTCCACGCAATCGGAAGAAGAATCGGATGTTTTTTAAGATACGGATAACGCCCCTCGAGCTTTTTGGCCGATGGGAACAACGACTTTAAGACCGTATTCCCGGCTTTCTTTCTATTCTTGTCTGCTGCCACCGCATCCAGCGTCATATTACTGCTGTGCTTCCGGCTCATATTCGCATTGCCATAGATACCGCTGTCCAGAAGATCCATCAGCATATCCGTCTCATCCACACTGATCTCGCGCCATGACTTTGGATAATGCGCTTTCCCTGGATCAAACGTCAGATATTTCTCACCGATTGCAAATAATGCCGCAGCAAAAAGATCCGCATGTATCTCCCTGCACTGTCTCAGAACCTTCTCCCAGTCAATCGCATCCCCGTATTCATTGGCAAATAATATGATATCGCACACCTGACGGATGCCAAATCCACTGTGCAGGAAATGCTTGAACGAATGACAGATCAGATAAAACAGATGATCCGTATATCCCATTGTCCGGATATCCGTTCCATCAATCTTAATATCAATCGCATCTTCATGTACATTTTCGAAGAAACGGTTCAGATCTCCGTATGCCTCTGATTCCGGCGGGAATAAGCTCTTATGGAGCTCTATGTAGATAAGGCTTCCTTTCTTTCCATATGGTACTTCATAAGCCGATTCCAGTTCTTCCTCATTCATGGCATGCTCCGACGTCTGCATTCCATAAGAAAGCAACAGCTCATGGCATCTTCCGAAATCCTCCGGCCTGATCAGCAGATCCTCATCTCCGGATATCCGGTAATCCGGATTCGGGTAAATGTTCCTGCACACGATCCCTTTCACCACCAGCGGACAGATCCCTTCCCCTCTCAGATATCTGTAAAGCGGCTCGAACTCTCCCGTCTTCTGCGTCTGCATGATCACCGTGCGTACCATCTGCGCCTTCGCCGGAGCCAGAATCTGCGGATCCGCCTGCCCGGCCGCCGGGCTTCGGTATACGGCCTCATAGATCATCGGAAGGATCTGGTGCACTTCCGCCATGCGGAACAGGTCCATCCATTCCTGTGCTTCTAACTTGTTATTCCATTCTACCTGTTCATTTTTTAATGCGGCTTTTAATGCCTCTAAAAATAATTGCTGTGTGTGTTGCATATTATTGCTCCTATTATTCCTTTTCCTCTTTTATCTTCTCCAAGATTTCCTTTGAAAGATGCAAGTTCACATTCTTCTTCTCTGGATTTCCTGCTCTTCTGAATGCATATCCAATAGAATCCAGATCCTCGTCATCATATAATTCCTCTTTTTGTCCACCAATTGTAAGCGATTTAATATAAAAATCCCTATTATTATTATTTGCTCCTACCCCTGTCAAATTAATATAGCGATTCTTAGGATTAATTGTGGAACATATAATGTTTTTGTAATCTAACTTTTCCAATACCCGCAGATTATGAGATGTAAAGATTAACTGCCCTTTCATTTCTTTTTGAAGTTCTCCTAACAACTCTCCTAATAAGTATTCATATATACCTGCATCAAGCTCATCTACCACCAGACATACCGACGGCTGATTATAAGCCGATACCAAATAACTTAACAAAGATATAATTCTCTTTATTCCCTCTGATTCGAATTTTGTCAGGAAACGTTTTCCATTTCTTTTGGAATATACATCCACCTGAACATATTTCTTTCCATCTTCTTTTTCTAATTCTGTCTTTTTCTCTAATTCAATCTGCAAATTAGGAATGATTGCTTTGATTGCAATATTAACAGCCTTGATTGCCGATTCGAACAAATCATATATTGATAACGGGACTTCCCCCTGTCCATTTATAAAAAGCGGGATACATCCCTGAATAACAGAAGTTTCTGTCTCATAGTGCATATTCAAAGGAATCAGTTTATTCTTGTTGATATCTCCCAGCTGACTTACCTTAATAATATGGAAATGTGCCCTCGAGAAATACTGCAATCCATTCAGAATATCATAAAGCGCAATCTGCTCTTCATCACTCCAATTTTCCTCTGTAGCCTGTGCTTTCAACGAAGCAATTGCTTTATTATTAAACAAAACAGATATATGCCCCTGTGCACTTACAGCTGCTAAAACAGACATCGAATTAAGAAATTTAATATTTTTAAAGTACTTCATGTGCTTTGACTGAATAGATAGATCTGCATTAGCCAATATGTCATCATTATCATAATACGGATTTTTAAAATAAATATCTCTTTCTGATTTCCAGGAACTTCCACGATTCCAATAATTTAATCTTTCTTCAATAATATCTATCTTTTCATCTTTCTTATTTGTTCTTAACGTTACTTTATATTCTATTCTATATTTTAAATTGTCTTTCTCGAGAAGAAACAATGTAGCTAACTGTGTATCATTTTCTTCTGAAATAATCCCCGCATATTCATCATAGGATATCTCTGTTCCAAGTAAAATATGCTTTAAAATGTCTAAAGACTCCACCAGTGCAGTTTTTCCGGAACCATTTTGTCCATATATTCCTACTATATCTTTCTTCTGAATCTCCCCATATTTCTGAACACATCCATAATTCATATATCTGACTACGCCATGTTCCACATTTTTAAAATTCCAAAGTTCTGATTTTAGAATCCTTACCACATATGATCCCATCACAAACGCTCCTTCTCAATTTATTTATATTCTTCTCATTATATTTCTTTTTATTCGCCTTTAATTTTATCACAATCCGTACATTTTGTATATATTGAAATTATTCTCTTTTATTCATATCCAACGCCATTTAACCACAATCTAACATATATTTAATCCCATCCCCACCACAAATTTCATATCCCCACGTTACATTAATCATACAGTCCAACAAAAAGGAGCGATTCAACCATGCAAAATCATATAACCCGAAAGCGCCTGATCGCCGGCATCTGTGCCGTACTGGTCATTCTGATCCTTGGCGTGTCGGCAAGATTCCTGTATCTGCATTATCAGATGCAGCAGAACGGCAATCCTTCGTACAGTTCACAGGCCGTTGACTGGGACGGAAGCTTCAAGACCGAAGGCAAAGAAGGATACATCACCATGCCAGGCTATGACACCGTCCCGCTACAGGAAGGAAAGGACACTTCCAAGATCTTCCTTGCCAATCCTGATACCAACCAGTGTCTCTTTCAGTTCCAGCTGATCCGTTCCGACACAGGCGATGTTCTCTACACTTCCGATATGGTCAAACCCGGAAAAGCAATCTTAAGCCAGAAGCTCAGCCAGTCATTTACCGAAGGCGACTACCCGCTCACGATCCGGATCAACACATTTTCCGAAGATGGCAAGACACCTTACAACGGATCCGATGTCGAGACAACTTTACACGTTTTTAAGGGATAATCCCTTGAAATATAATTTAGTACCCACTATAAGGAGGCAAAATCATGAAAAAGAAATTCGTAGCATCTATGTTCGCACTGGCTCTTGCAGCCGCAACAATCGCACCAACCGTCGCACACGCAGAGAAGAAACCCGGCATACAGGACGGTTCCGTATTATGGAAGACAACAGGTAATACCAAGACAGATTTCGGTCTCAGCCTGAATTATGAAGATGCCCTGAAACCAACCTATTCCGTACAGGTGCCACAGTCTCTGCAGATGCAGGAAGACGGAACCGACGTATATGTCAAAGTATCGAACACCAAGAACCTTGCCGAGAATAACAAATACGTCTCTGTAAAAGTCCGTGACACATGGGCAAGAAACTTCCCTAAGAAATACCGTGATGACGATCACAAGTACAACCTGTACTGCGGCTATGATTTTATGAAATATAAAGTAGAACCAAAGCTTTCTGATTCCAGCTACGGCCCGGCACTGACCGACTTTAATCAGGAACTTCTCACCTTCACAGAAGACGCAACCAAGTACTACCGCGTAACTCCACTGGAAGACACCGCTACCAACAGCAAGCCATACTGGTGGGGACAGATCAACTTCACAATAGGAGTGGAGAACATCAAATAATATGAACAGACGAAGACAAAATATATTGCTTGTCACGGTCATTATACTAAGTGCCATTATCGGATTACTGGCATACCTGCTTATACAGAGAGAGAACTCACAGGGCTCTCTCTCTTTTGATAAAAATGCATCTGCCTGGACGCCACATACCAAGTCCGACACTTCCGGCAAGCAGCAGATCAAGATCCCCGGATATGACAATATCACCTTCGCCGCCGACACCTGCGATCAGCAGATCACTCTGGCCAACCCGGATAAGAATCCCTGTAACTTCACATTCGAACTATATGTAGATCAGGACGATTCCCCGGTCTACACCTCCGACATGGTAAAACCAGGATCCGCAATCGGTCATATCCGTCTTAATAAGACACTGGACAAAGGAGAACATACCTTAAGTATCCACATCAGTACTTTTGATGTAAATTCCGGAGAACCACTGAACTCAGCCATATCAAACGCAAAGTTAAATGTTATCTGACAACTGTCCGGTCAATATAATAACCGGCACATCATTTTAAAAAGTAAATTTAAGGGGGTAACCTAATATGAAATTACAAAAATCAATCATAACACTGGCCATTGCCGCCACATTATCCGCATCTGTATTCACACTCCCGGCACTGGCCGCAGACAACACACAGGCATCCACCCAGTTCACATACACCAAACAGAACGATCCAACCTACACCGTATCGATTCCTTCTTCCCTGTCACTCACCGATGAAGGAACACCTCTTACCATCACAGCCTCCGATGTCGCTTACCTGAATGGCAAGAAAGTATCCGTAACGATCGCCGGCACTAATTATTACCGTAACCAGCTGGTACTCTCCGCCAAGACATCCAAGCCGACATATACAGACACTATCCGCTACCAGCTGATCGGCCCATCAAACAACGTGATCGAAACTACCGGTCAGGATACCGCCACCGGAACCGAGCTTGCTTCCTTTACCGACAACGGAACCGTCACCTATACAGCCAAACCAGTGATCGGAAGCAAAGGGCAGAACCTCGAACCGGGCGTAAATTATACCGGCACTATGACATTTGGGATTGGGCTTGTGGAATAATTGTTGATTATACTATATGATCAGAAAAAAGAAGCGCCACTTCCGGTAATGTCATTTACACAAGAATGACACTGCTGGAAGTAGCGCTTCTTTTCCTATAACTATTTCTTTGACTTGATTTTTATTTTTTCGGAATCATTTCCATATTTTTTAAACTTCTTTTATTCCTTTTTGTCTTTTCAGAAAAGCTATATTTTCATCTAAAATTTTCGTATTCATCTCTACATCTGTATCATACACCAGAACTACTGTTGTTCCCGTCTTTAGCGTGCGCATTCTTGCAGTCGTAAAACGACTTTGGATTACATTAAACTTATCAATTTTTCCACTCTCAATACAACGCAGATCCAACTTCAATGTGTTAAGCAGACTTCTCTCATCTTCACCCTCTACATAATATTGATAAATACCGCTTTTTCTCATTTGCATCCCTCCTAATTACAAATCAGCAATTTCAAATAGCCTATGTAATTCAGGCGCTGTACAAAACAGATCATTTTCCACCGCATGCTTTAACGAGTCCGTGCTTCTTTTTAAATACTGAGATGCCGCAATACATTTGATTGAATCATCTTCGTTATTTACATCTTTTTTCAGAAATGTAAATGAATGCTTTGGCAGCTGCATATCTAATATGTCTGAGTTGTGTGTTGTGAAAAACAATTGCTTTCTCCCCGAGAGTTTTTCAATTATAATCGACAAACAGGCCTTTTCAATGTCACTATTCACATAAGAGAATAATTCATCACAATAATATAAATCATGCATATCACATAAAAGAGAGGTTATTATATAAGATATTTCAAGCCCTGCCTTAGTTCCACTGGACATTACCTCACCATTAGCGATTTTTCCATCCTTAATAATTGCTGAACAATTTTTCCATTTTATTACATATGTATTCTCTACTTCAGAAACTTTTACTACTTCCTCCACCGAAGAATCAAGTGTTTTTAAAATCTGCTGTAATATGTATATATATTTACTATTCTCTTCTATCGTACTATAAACCTTGTCCCCTGACGAATCTATCGGATATGAAAATTTCCATCCGTTTGTATTTACTTTTTCATATGTCGTTTCTTCACACTCATACATATCCAATCTTGACGCACATGTTTCATAACTGTCTCTTGTCTCTATTGGTGTATAGTAAATCTTAATATCTACATCTTCTTCTGTATAACTTTTTTGAGTCTTCGGGCCGACATTCATCTCAAATCTATATAATAAATTTTCATTTGTCACAAAATCGATCTGCAATTTTGCTGCTTTTTTTACATCTGCAATTCTATTAGTAAACCGCTTATATCCTCCATCATTCAAATAATTAGTAAACAACATTAACAACTTACCCATAGTTGTTTTTCCTGTTGCATTTGTACCCATAATGATATTAACTTTTTTGTACCGAAAATTTGTCCTCTCTTCCAGAAATTCATTTTCTATAGTCGAATTCACTATTTTCTTTGGATATGACATATTTATATGAAAATCTTTAAATGCATATATGTTGTCAACTTTAATATCCATGATAATCATAGCTCGTCCTCCTTTGTATATTTGTTCGCTTTTTGCGAAGTAATCTCTTTTCATTTATTATATACCCCTTTTATGATAAATTTCAAGCTTATTCTAAATATATTCTTGCATATGATATATTAGAACACGGATATATAAATTAAGGACAATTAATCTCGGCTTCCAACCATCTTCTCCATCCCACCATCCACATCACACACATACATCTGCTCTTTCTTCCTGTCCATTCTCCTATAAATATACCTTGTCTTCCTTCTTATCCATCATAACCACATCTTTCTTAAATACCCTGACCTCTTTGCCGTCATAGCTGACCGACACGATCTTGGACCCCTTCTGCGCATACAGCTTCGCGCCGGCAAAAAAGTACTGAATATGATCCGCCAGTTCCTTTCTCTTGCCCGTCGACATATCACAACGGATAAGCTTCTCGTCCTCCGTACAGCAGATCACGTATCCACCGATTATGGCAAATTGCTTTACCGGATCCTTCGTCCAGGTCTTTCTCTTCCTTCCGTCATAGGTTATAGATTTCAGAACATTATGATCTTCCATATCAATATAGAAAATCCGCTCCCGCATCGCTATGATCTCTCCCACCTGTCCGTTGATCAGTACACTGTCTTTCGTACTGCCATCCTTAAGCTCTTTCACATGCAGAGTACGTGTATCCGGATCCCGGTACACTTCTTTTCCATCGATGCGGTTCTTATACTGTCTTTCATCCTCCGCCTGCATAGCCGGATTCCCGAGCGCCTTATTATTCCTGATGCCCAGCATCTGCTTTTCATACCACTGTATGCACCTTTCACTGTCCGCAGTCGCCTCTCTTAAAAGCACCTTCTCCAGCTGTTCCGTATGCTCTTTCGTAAGGTACAGGTACTGATCCTGCTGCACCTGTCCCGGGATATTGGCCGCAAGCATTGTAAGCACAGTCAGCCCGATAAATCCAAGCGTGAATAACCAGGTTCCCCTTTTCTCTTCTTCCGCTCTCCTGATATCCTCACCGACCCAGTACTGAATCGCAAGTACTGCAAATATAATCACCACAATAACCTTGCAGATCAATATATAACCAACCTTCAATACCGCCGCCAGTACAATCCCAATCATTATAATCGTTACAAATAATTTCTTAATAAATTGCCGTATCGTCATATCTCATCTTCTCTTTCATAATCTCTCTATATATAACTAATTCCGGGGCCCTACACATAAAGCCCCGGAATTATAACACCGGTGGACGATATCCAAATCCTCCGGCGATTTACAGTATCCTGCAACTCCCAAAAATTTACAATACATTTGTCAATGCACACATGTCCATACTCTATATTTTTATTCATCGGATTTTTTCATTTCTTAAAGTATTTCCTTGTGCATGTAAATGATGGGGTGCGGGGCTGTAACCACAGTTCACATGCAATCTCGACATAGTCTTTTTCGATTGCTTCAATCTATATAAATTCTTCTTTTTGTCTCCCTCTGTATATTAATACACATAACTTTTAAAAACCTGTCGCGTTTTTTTTAAAAAAATTTATTTTTTTAAAATTTCTACATTTTTTTTATTTTCAGCTGTGAAATACACTAAAAAACGATTTACAACAGGGGTTCGCCTATAATACAATCTTCTATGGAACTAACAATTGAATAATGGAAAATTATGAAAAAGAGATTTTTCCAACTCGTACTGACAGCAGTTCTTTCTGTGTCCTGTATTGCAACAGGCGTAAATGTAAGTGCTGCCCCACTCTCATCCGAAGGTTACAGCATCGAGAAAGTTTCTCATCCGGAAAGAGGAGCCGGTGAGACTGACGGTATCCTGTCATTCGATGCTATGGGAGAAGAGAGCAACCGTAACCAAAGCTATGTATGGTCCTGCGTAGAACATGGAAATTATATCTACCTTGGCACCTGCTGGAATCCAATCTCAGGTATTTACTACCGCAATCTCAAGAACAATCTGACCAAATTGTTCCAGAACCGCGGGGATGAAAATCCGGCACAGAAAGCCGGTACCGTAGCAACCAATATCCTGAATGTTGTGTACAACGGTAATTTCCCTGACGGAGCAACATCTACCAACGGAACTCCTTGTATCATGCGTGTGAACAAATACACCTATGAGACAGAAGTTGTCTACATCGAAAAAGAAAGCTCCGCATTCGTCAACTGGAACGGATATCGAATGGCCGTAGAATACAATGGCAAATTATATTTTGCCTGCGCCGGCTTCCCGACATCCCGTCTGCTTCAGATCGATCCTGAGACAAATGAAACCAAAGTTGTTATGCAGAAGACTGCAGAGAACTCCGGATTCGCCAACGGAATCCGCGGACTCACCGTTATGGATGGCAAGCTTCTTGTATCTCTGGCTACCGACGGCGCAGATCCAGACAACATGTTCGCATCCGGTTCACAGCTTCCACAGGCATACCAGAATGCGATCAAAGCAATGGCCAAAAAAGACGTGCGTTACAAAGACGCTAACCCACGTATGCAGGGTGTACGTCTTCTTTCCACTACAGATCCAGAAGACGTAGACAGCTGGTCCGTTATCGCCAACCAGGAGACCTTCGACAACCTTCCGGCCTGCTGGATCCGCGACAGTATCAACGGCGGTGGATTATGGGATCTTGTTCCATTCAACGGATCTCTGTACGTATCCATGGTAACAGGTAAGACAGATGCCACAACAGGCGTCAATCACAAGCAGGGATTCGCCGTATACCGCGGTGATCCGAAAGCCGACGGAACCTGGAACTGGACTCCGATCATCGGAGACACATCCAAAGGTGCCAAATACGAATTCGGTCTTGGAAAGAAAGAATCCTGCGCAGGTAACCTGTTCGCATACGGCGACCATCTCTACATCGGCGGTTATAATGACCCGATGCTTGACCTCGCCGAAATCGGTAATGCCAGTGATTTCCAGTCTCTCTATGAAGATTTGAAGAACCCAGCATGCCTGAACCGCATGGACAAGAATGAAAATATCGAACTCATCAACGACGACGGATTCGGAGCAGCTTCCACACAGTATCTGTGGAGATTCTCTGAATACCACGGAAAACTCGTGATCGGAACATTCGATATCGCAACACTCGCATCCGGATTCACACAGCTGACCGACGGAAGCCTTCTGGAAATGACACCTGAAGAATTCACACAGAAGATGACTTATGTCAAAGAACTTCTTCAGAGCCTTAAGAAAACTCCTTCCGGCGCAGCACTGACTGCAGAAGACAGCACAACAAAAGAGGCAGTCACAGAAGATACAGCAGAAGATACTCAGGAAAATATTCAGGAGAATACAGACGCTGACACTACTGCCGACCAGGCCGCTACAGAAGCTGCAAAAGATCAGAAAGCAGTTGTAACAGACAACAACAATGTAGAACTTACCGACACAGAAGCAGATGCTATCGACCAGATGTTAGATCAGCTGGATGAAATCGAGACACTTTCTTCTGACGATTCTCAGACAGCTGCTTACACACAGAGAAATAAATCCGCAGACATCGTCGACGTATATCTGGATATGGTAAATAATTACAACAAATATGTAAAACCAATCCTGAACCGCCTGAACCCGGATCTTGCACAGAAGATTGAGAACAACGTCTTCAACACTGCATTCCACCACTTCGTATATTACCTTGGATGCAGCAACATCATCCGCACACAGGAAAAAGGATGTGACGTACTGATCTCTTCCGACGGAGTAAACTTTACAACACTCACCCGCAATGGTTTCGGCGATATCTACAACCACGGCGGACGTGCATTTATTCCGACAGACAATGGTCTCTTCCTCGGTATGGCTAACCCGTTCTGGGGAACACAGCTCTGGAGAGTGACCGACGGATCAGAAAATCCGACACCGGATAAACCAGGTACGGATAAGCCAGGTACCGATAAACCAGGCACTGACAAACCGGGTACTGATAAACCGGGTACCGACAAGCCAGGTACTGACAAGCCAGGTACTGACAAGCCAGATACTGACAAACCGAGCACACCTGGAACAACAGATCCTTCCGGAACTAACAATGGTACAGGCTCTGGTTCTACAGGTAACAACACATCCAACGGTCAGAACGGAGCAACTACTACCGCAGCACCAAAGACTACTAATGCTAATCGTACAAATAAGAAGTCTACAAATGGCAAGGTAAAAACCGGTGATAATAATCACATGATTCTTTATACAGTTTCACTGGTTCTTTCACTTATGATCGCTGCAGGATGTATTTATACTATTATTAGTAAGAGACGTAAGAACAGATAGTATTTTGATTATTAGGCTATAAGGATAATAAAAGCGCAGGGAAATGGCATATGCCATTTTGCCTGCGCTTTAAATAACTGCTAAATAATATTTTTGCTATTCTTTAAAATTGATAAATGGTAAATTATAAGTCGCAAAATTTGAAGAATTAGTAAGACCTGCCACTATAGGCCTCATATATCCTAATAATAAGGCCGGCGCGTTCATCTTGAGCATAGATTCAACTCTTTCATCACTTAAATCTTCCCATTTAAAATCAGACGCTACTTTTATCTTTAATTTGAAAGGTGCCTGATCATTTTCTGCATTTGTTTCTAACGTCAGTTCAACATTTGCACGATTTTCATTCTTACTTTTTCTCACCTGCACATTAAAGACATTCTGCATCTCAACATCATCGTCATTTTTTCCACTTATAAAATCCGGATTAGTTACAAAATTCACTTCTACTAGATATGGGTTTAAAAATTGGAATTTACTTGGCTTCATTTTATTCTTTCCTCATTTCATTTGATTACGCTGCTTGTAAAAATCCATCATCATCATTAGATAACTCAACGCTATCTATGACCTCAACATATTTTTCCTTTGTTTCAATTGAATATTCTTGTTCAATCACCGCAGATTGTTCTAAAGTCCCACCTAATTCATCCACTTGCTTGTTTATTACATTACTCAAAAAGGCTGTATATATTCCTATGTTCTCATATATCACATCTATTTTTTTATTTATGATTGATGTATATGATTTTATTACATCATTCAGTTCTTGAGTCATATCAATTTCTACTTCTATTTTTTCAAGTAATCTTCTACATTCCTTACTCCACAAGTAATTTCTCGCACTTTCTTTATTATCTTTAATGTACATTCCTTCTTTAGGCAAATCCAATCTATCTATTTCTTCACTTTTTATTACATAACTGCTTTCTTTTCCCTGCAAATCCATATCTATGATAATTATTTCATTCTTTAATAAAAATGCAGATGCAATATCCATCTTCTCATCTATAAGTGCCTTTAATGTGCTTAATTCGCATTCTGTAATAATCCATTTTTGTCCATAACGGATTTCTGAGCAAAGGCAAAGATATAACTTTTTCTCATCATCCACACATGAAAAAAGAATTGGTTCCGACTCAAATTCAAAAAAAATGTAATCCAGATATAATCTTCCTATTTGTATGACTTTATCAAAATATATATCACTCACTATTACTCACCTCCGAAAAATATATTTGTGGCTCTGTATCTTCATATATCCACCAATCAACATGTGTATCACTTCTTTTTTCTCTTTCTGAAGTTAACTGACATGGTCCACAAGAACCTTCCGTTTCACCTTTTGCAATAAATGGTTTGGGATAATGCCTCATAAACATATTCAATGCATATTCTGCTTCTGAATATTTCATGTTACAAGAAGTAGAATATAGTCCTGGATCATCTAGGTTCATTCTCTTCTTAGGCGGAATTAATCCCCTTTGTATTTCTTCATATGTTCCTATAAATCCATTCCTATCAATTGTTCCAAATTTTATAACTCTATATACAGATTTATTCTCTTTTTTAGCGTCCTTCGGTAATATATCTGTTTCAAAATTTTCTGGGAAACATTCCGGATACTTTTTCATTAATATCATCTCGCATCTTTATTATATGACTCTTTAGATATCTTTACTTTAGCATGGATTGTTCTCAAAAGCAATGAATAAATAGTTTATTTTATTAAATTTGTTAGTATATGCCGTTATTCCTTTACAAAGAATTTATTTTCCCTGCTGCTATACTGCAATTCAGTATAAACACTATTCTTATGCGGGTGTCACCTTCAAATTCCTTATGCTCAATCTGCCTTTTTCTCCATCTATGTACGATTCTGCAAAGAATACCGTAAAACAAACTTCTGAGATCTTCTCCAAAGCCTCTCTATTTCTTACTTTATCCCGGAATCTATATTTAAAATGTCCTCCACCGTTACTTACATCATTCTCTTCATCTATTATTTTCACAAAAGAATCATTTTTTATTTCCAACTGAACTTTCTTTATAGCTCCTGTCGCAGATGCGTCAAATTCTATGGCATATCCGGCGTCAAAGAAGCCAGTCCAGTTATCACAAGGAATATATTTCATCAATGCCATCGCAAATTCTCCCATATCCCTCTTGGTTACATTGCTAATATCAACCTCCATGTCAAAGCAATCTTCAAATGTTGCTATCCTTGCGACCTTTTCATCACCACAGGAGATAATTGGTTTTACCTTGGAAAATGGAGTATAATCCTTCAACAGATCAATCTCTTGTCTCTGAGCTACAGGCGCATCAAATCTTGTTTTTCCCTTCGTATTATCCGATCCATTTACAGGATTTGACGGCGTGGTTTTAACATTCTTTTGCTGCGCAATAATCTTTATCTTATCTAAAAAATCGTCTCTTTTTACTTCCCATTCATCTTCATCTATTGATTCAAGACCAAACTCCTTAATAATGCCGTCTCTAAATTGTCTGAGTCTCTGTTTCAATGTGATAATATCCGGATCATCTAATTTAATACAGATCTGATTTTTATCAATACATCCGGCTAATTGGTTAAATGTAAAACCTGGCAATAACAATCCTGTCCATTTACACCTCATTACCCAAGCTGCACCCATTTCATTTAATGTAGCTACGCTGGAATAATAATTATCCGAAAAGGCGTACACGACATGAAGGTCGCTCGTTTGAAATTGTTTAGCTAACCAGTCATATATGTTACATCCAACCGGAATATTACATTGTGGAACGGAAGTACAAGTTATTTGATTCTTATGCACTCCTATTGCTACAAGCAAATCTACAAATGCTTTCATATATTCTGCATCTTTGCTGCTGTGTGAAATGAATAATTTGTGTGGTTTGTTTTCCATCTTTTTGTACCTTCCTTTCGCGCTTTTATTGTCTTTGTTTAATATTTTGTATCTATTCTTTTCTCTTTAATTTTTGACCAATCTTTCTCTTTACTCTTTTAAATAATCCACCTTCATACGGCAATGAAAGATATTTATCCACTATTTTATCAAAGTTTTCGTCTGTTATTTCTTTCAAAAAGCGATCTCTTTTTGGATGTTCTTGTGAAGAAACTATCATACTAGAATTTTCTTTAATCGCCTCTTCTATATCGACTTCCATACATTCCACTTGTGGCTTTATTTCATTTAGGATTTTTATTGCTTTTTCTGTATGTGTAAATACTATACTTGTTCCTTTATTATCATCAAATTCTGGATGTTGATTCCACACTCCCCAATAATCTCCTAAAGTAAAATCCGAGCATCGCTCCACTCCCTTTGCTTGGCATTGACTACACGATTTTCTCAAACATATATTTCCAATAAATGCCTTCATAAAAGGATCTTCCCCATTAGGGATTCTACTTATATTTCCTTTGCCATAATTAAATTCCGTTGAATAACTATACTTACTCCATCCACTATATTTTGATCTCATATTAACTTGTTCCGGTAGATTTCCATTATTCTCCCGATTACAACGCCATTTGACATATGCTTTCCACACTTTAGGTGAAGGTACCCCATGACAAATTAAATCCACAATAATTAATTTTTCATATTCCCTTTTCAAAAATGCTTTTAATCCATTGCATTGGCAAGGTGTTCCCGAAAATACTACCCACCTATCATCTAACAGAGCATTTTCTACTTCAATAAAAATATTTTCTATCATACTTTGTGTATACTTTGCGCTCTGAAGTCTATTAATATCCTTTTCCTTCTCAACTTTTATATGCCTTACTTCAAATTCTTGATCATAGGACGCCCCAAATACAACTCCATTTTTCTTAACCACTATTTGCGCTATTAGCGGAAAAATGCCCCCGGACGCACTCTTAGTACGTTCAGAAGCTCTTTTATTTTTCATTGCAAATGCTTCTATTTTATTATATGTTTCAACTTTTGATAATACAGGACATACTTTTTCACATTTACCACAATTAATACAATTATCCTGTTCAACACTTGGATATAGAAAACCTTCTATCGAATTTTTCATTTTTATACACTGTTTTGGACATTTTAGCACACATATACAACATCCTGTACATTTATTAAATACATTTATCATTTTTCATTATCCTTTTGTTATTTCCCTTTTATTTTATAAATTTCCGGATTTTTCTAACACTTCTCAACACCTTTTATCGTACATTCAACTTATCTGCTATATATTCTCAACTATTCTTCTTAAGTATTTCCCGTTTATGAGGAAAGCATATATACACAAAACGTGCAAACCACCGACCAAATCTATGTCCTAAAATCATTTCACACTTTCCTCGAAAAACTCTGAATTCATGTATAATTTTTTCTTCTTCTGAAAGCCATGTAGCACTAAACCAATGAATTGAATATGTATTTTTGGTTTTCTTTAGTTTTACACCATTAGCTTCCAAAGGGCAAAAAAATTCTGTGGGATAAAAAACTGCAAATTTCGTTTTATTTATTTTTTGAGAATCCACTTTTTCTGCAAGAAACTTTAATATGGTTTCTGTATTTCTTACAGGACATGGTAACATATCCAAACTACCATCTGTTTTACGAAAATGAATATCATCATAATCTTTCATCATACACTTAATAATTGGATTTCCTTTTTCTGCACCAAATCCCAAACCTGTAGCGATATTTTTTTCATCCTCAAATCCAAAGAAAGCAGGGTCTATCAACAAACTATCAAATGATCTTACAATTTCCACATCTGTATCAAGATAAATTCCACCACAATTATATATAATCCATAATCGTGCATAATCCGTTACAAAAGCCCACTTCTTCATCTCATACGCTTCTTTAACATAATTATTACAGGTTATATCAAAATTATCCTCATTCCATTCAATAATTTCATAATCCGGACAAAATTTTTTCCAACTTTTAATACACTTATCAACTAAACTTGTTTTAGGATTTTTCCCAAACCAACAATAATGAATTACTTTTGGTATCATTTTTTCCCTTTCTTTTAACGTTGAGATTTTCAGCAAAATCAGTCCCTTTAAAATTTTTTCTTTAATAATTTTTTTATGACTCTGCCAAGATTTCCTTTTAAATATATAAATTCCTCTGTATTTCTAAAAATAAGAATAAATATTCCATTAGGAACAACAGAACATATAATCAATTTCAACAACACATTTAAAGTAACTGAAAACTTACATAAATCACACAAAAGCCAACTGATTATACCTGCAATTATTAGAATAACTAAAAATTGGCAATATCTAACCAAATAAAATAACGGATTCTTTTTTAATCCATATTTATATACCGCATATGGCTCATACCATAAATTAGTGCATAATCGAGCAATTAATGTTGCAAGATATATTCCAAACACTCCTAATATTTTTCCAAAAATAATATCGAAAAATAGATTAATTATTCCTGTAAAAAAAAGTAGATATTGTCCATACTGAAATAATCCTAAAGTACTTTTATATGTATAACATGCTTGCAACATACCAATAGTGAATGAATTAATTGCAATGATCAATGGGATTCGCATAGGAAGTACATATTCTGCTCCATACAGAAGTTTTACCAAATCTCCTGATACTAGAGCTATCCCTATTCCTCCCCAACCAAAAAGCCAAAAGTTCATAAGATTCAATACTTTAAAAAAACTATATCTGCCTTCTTCATCCGCGGTTGCATTTAAATTTCCTACACTTCCAGGCAATGCATTAAAAACTTGTCCTATGATACCGCCCAAGGTAGAGCTTAACAAGATATAATTAGACGCATAACCTACAGACCCAATCCCTGTAAAATATGTAATTGCAATATTATCTGTACTGTTAACTAAAACACCCGAAAGTTTATTAACCGCTAGTGCTTTAACATTCTTTAATAGACATACTGTTTCTTGTTTGGAAAGATGTTCCACATTTTTATTGTCGATATACGGATAATCATTACTTGTTTTTTTTGAAACCCAAACATTATACGAAATACTGCCTATAATCTGTATAATCAAATAAGGAAGATACTCATGTGTCACAAGTAAAAATAAAACCTGAAGAATACTTTGTCCAATCGTAACCAAATAATTATATCCTGAAACAATGTATTGTCTCTGCATTGCTGTCAGCAATGATGCTTTATAACTAAAAAAATAGCTTATCACAGTATTAAATAAATATAGAAAATACAACAAATATAAATTTTCTTTAATTGCAGGCTGTTCATGTATAATTATATTCAAGAAAGGTACTAATGCTAAACCTATGACTGTTACTACCACCCCGATTAATGCATAAGCTTTTCGATAAAACTGCATAATAGCGGTTATTTTATTTTTATCGCCTTCGGCAATAGGCTTATATAACGCATATATTATTGCACTACTAATTCCCAATTCTGCCAATGATAACATTGATAAAACATTTGAGAACAGTCCGCTAATACCCAAATAATCTGCTGACAATGTCCTAACAAAAATAATACGACACAAAAATCCTACTACTGTATTAACACCATAACCAATCATTCCCGTAAACATATTTATAAGTGAGTATTCTGTCCTACTTAATCTTTTCACTATAAACCCCCCAAAATTTTTTCTCAATTATTTAAAAAATCAAGGAACTTTTGAATTTCGCCTTTTCCATCAAAATTTTTCTTTAAAATATTCTTTTCAAAATTTTGACGAAGATTTTCATTTTCAAACAATTTTATTATCCCATCAGCTATTCCATCCACAGTTGAATCAACAATTAACCCATCTACTCCGTCTGTAATTTGATCTCGTATTCCTCCAGATGGCTTTGTACCAATTATTGCCTTTCCAAGTATTCCCGCTTCGCAAATTGTCGTTGAATATCCCTCCGTATAAGATGGCTGAACATATACTGTACAAGCTTTCATAAAACAATAAGGATTTATTTGTGTTCCCAACATAATAACGTTATTTGAAACATCATATTTTTCTATTAGTTTTTCTATTTTTGTACGCATATCTCCATCTCCTATAATATACCATCGAACTGAATATCCCATATCTATTAATTTTCTAGTAATAACTGGTATCATATCCTGTCCTTTTTCCGAAGATATTCTTCCTACCGTCAAAACATTATGATAGACAATAGACAAGTTTGGTACACACGGAAATTGTGCCTTCTCTATAATTTCTTTCTTGTCAATTGGATTATAGTACACAGTAGCTTTACTTTCATTAAATGGTATTGCCTTTGCAAAAGATTCCTGTGTTGGTCTTGATACAAAGAAAAAATGATCTATAAGCTGATAATACTTCTGCAAGCGTTGACATTTATCTTTTGAAAAAGATATTTCCCCATGAATCCAAACTACCTTCTGTTTACTATGTGTACGGAACAACAAGTTTAATAATCGTTCTGGGGATTGTCCATGATAAGATATTGCACAATCAAATTCCATATCACAAATGTACTCATTTCGGTCTACAATATATTTATAATTATCAATACTATCTTTACCCATTTTGATTTTTGCATAATATATTATATCTTTAATCAAATATGGGATTCTAAAATTCTTCACATCTTCAAAAAAAATACTTTGAAAATCTTTCATTCGATCTATTTTTAAATGAACTTCCTTAGGCAAGTCAGAAAGTAGTTCACCACTTTTTTCACTTAGGATTAATGTGACCTCACAGTACTTCACTAATTCTTTCATAAAATTCAATGCTATTTTATTGGTTCCACCCATTTTTAACCAAGGTAATAAAATAGCAACTTTCTTTTTTTTCATATTCTCACCTTAACAACATATTTTATAATTCTTCTAACGCTTTTATTCCATTGTAAATTCTATTTTTGTATTCCGGCATAGTACATACTAAATGTGCATGAATGCTTTCTTTATTTTCATTCAACCAATTAAATGATTTTATCATATCATCCGATTTAACTAATTTCTGAACCTGCAAAACATATTTTTCAGATGTTCCAAACAAATCCTTAGCTATTCCTGTTGCTTTTGTAGAATAACCAATAACTAATGTCGGAACACCTGTCGAATACGCTGCTATCGTCGCATGTGTACGTGCGCCAATAAACATCTTGCATTGAGAAATATATCCTTTAAGTTTCTCGCAATTACAATCATCTATAAACACAATCCGTTCGCTATTCCTAAAATTACTATATAATTCACGCAAAATTATCCGATCATCATTGGCTTCACAAACCACATGTGGAATCAAAGCTATTTGATAATTTGTATAACTTAATATATACTCTATTAAATTTTTATAATTTTGCATTGTAATACCAGGTATTTTCTCTCTTTTAATGATAAGAGGACTAATATTTATGCCAATGGTTCTATCTTTCAAAAACTCAACCGGGAGTAGAACTTTTTCTTTTTCAAGCCAAAATGCTGGGTCACAGATTAATACCGTATTCGAATTGTATTTTTTTAAGCATTCATATGACAATGTTTCTCTCGCAGCAATTAAGTCATATCGCGAAAAATCCTTAGCCATTGCCGATGTAACTTGAGATGGTTCAATTGAACACCCCCAAAGAACTGTCTTCAATTTTCGTTTATGTAAGTATTTATTCATTCCAGCTAGATATAAATTATATGCATGCCCATAGCAATAATTATCTCCTCCAATAGATAATGCTACCCCAGGGCCAGAATAAAAAAAGCTTTCATGCTTAGTAATTAGATTATAACTATATTTTTCACTCTTCATCACTTTTACTGTAAAAGCTGTTAATATTTTTTCAATAATTGAATATCTGGTTCTTCGCTTATTTTTTACATCAACCAATTCATCTAAATGATAGATTTTATCCTCCTCAGACGCGTCAGAAATAAGAATGATTTTCTTTTTTAAAAGCTTTTTTGTAGATCTTACAATTGCCTCACAACCGTGATTTTTGCTTCCTGCATGAAAATATGCATAAATTGTATCCAATATAACAATCTCCCTTCCTAATAACATCAAATCTAAAATCATTGGTTTTATAAATTTTTCTTTAAATATTTACCTCTTAAACAAAACTAAAAATATATGGCAATAATGGTATCTTGTATCAGATAGTAAAAAATAAATTCACTTAATAGGGCATCTCATTCTTCTGCTTTCTTATCATTGCTGATAAATGAGAGCTTTCTATTTTTACCAAACATTCTACTTTTTTGACTCACGCCAAGTTGATGCTATAAAATCTTTTAAATCATCTCTACTATAAAAAATATTTACTATTTTTATTTAAGTTTTTTCTTTGTGTCTTTAAACTTCCTGTTAAATATTTCTTGTACTTTTTAGATTTTACCATCCTGCTTAGTCAGTAAT